>JBAXMH010000373.1:0-3670 GCA_037134395.1 Chloroflexales bacterium | reverse complement strand
CTCGACCGTCGGAGTCGGCGGCTCAGCCGTCGGTGTCTCGACCGTCGGAGTCGGCGGCTCAGCCGTTGGAGTGGGCTTCTCAACCGTCGGCAGCTCGGTCGTCGAAGTCGGTTTCTCGACCGTCGGCGGCTCGACCGTCGGAGTGAACTTCTCGACCGTCGGCGGCTCGGCAGTCGAAGTCGGCTTCTCGACCGTCGGCGACTCAACGGAGATGGTAGGTTCAAACCACGGCGTATCCGTGAACACCGGGTTTAGCGGGGATGCCGTGTTGGTAAGCGTTGGCGGCGGAATGTCCGTTGGCGGCACATTCGGCACGTAGGTATCAGCAGCAGTCGGTACGGGGGTATCCGTGGCGGTTGGTGTAACCGTCGGCGTCTCTGTGCTGGCGGTAGTCGCTGTGTAAGAGGGTGTCTCGGATGGCATCGTCGTACTTGACACGACAATTGGCGGATTGAAGATCTCCGATCCATCGCCAAACAGCCCGCTATCGCGCAGCAGATTGACACCGGCAACCGTGTAGACACTAAATATCACCAGAAGCAGCGTCAGGAGGCCAAGGTAAATCCCTCGGTCACGCGGGGTGAGGCCCGCAAACCAGCCACGCAACCCGCCTACAGAGGCAATCTGCCCAACTGATGCCCCAACAACGACCGGCGGCGTTGAAGGGAGTCCTGAGCCCGTGTATAATGGACACCGAACGTGACCCGACGAAAGGCAAAAAGTTGTCTGATAGTCCGACCGAGTGGTCGGGATATCCTGGGCCTGCCCTGTCGCATAGCAGCGATGCTCAGGAGTAGGCGACGCAAAGCGTATTGCCTGGTTTTGTTTCAGGCCAAGGTATGGGCAGTGGCCTGATGGCTCGACCATAGTGTTTCAGGGCTCCTGCAAAGATGCGGACAGGAGTATTATAGGCTTCGGCCCTTGTAGCGTCAAAGCCGCCGGATCGTGAGCATATGCGAATCCTGATACTCTCGGATATCCATTCGAACCTGGTGGCCTTGGAGGCGGTTCTGAGCGCGGCGGGCAGCTTCAATGCCCTCTGGTGTTTGGGCGACACGATTGGTTACGGCCCGCAGCCAAACGAGTGCGTCGAACTGATGCGCCAACACGCACAGATTGCGATCACCGGCAATCATGATTTGGCAAGCCTCGGAAAGATTGATCTGCACGATTTCAATCCCGATGCGCGCAAAGCCAATATCTGGAATGGTAGCCAACTCAAGGAAGAGAACCGTGCTTGGCTTGATCCCCTCCCGCCAAGCATCCACGTTGATAGGCAGTTCCTCGTCACCCACGGCAGTCCACGCGAGCCGATCTGGGAGTATCTGCTAATGCCAGATCAGGCCGTTGCAAACTTTGAATTCTTCCCTAACCAGGTATGCTTCATGGGTCATTCCCATGTCCAGCTTGGTTTTCGTATGCGCAGCGGCAGTGAACACGCCGAACGATTTCTCCCCGACACCGGGCGCACGCTTGAGCTGAATAGCTCGACGCGCTATTTTATTAACCCTGGCAGTGTCGGCCAGCCCCGTGATCAAGATCCACGGGCAGCCTATGCGATGCTTGATACGGCGAACAACAGCATCCGCTTTCACCGCGTTGCCTATGATGTTACTGCCACCCAGCGCCAAATGAGAGAGTGTGGCCTGCCCGTTGCCCTGATCCGTCGCCTTGAGTACGGCATATAGCAATCGTCTTGGATCCGTGAAAGGGAGTCAAGGCTTTAGCCGACTTTCGATAGACCCGTTAGACAAGGTTCACAGATACTTTACATTTCTACCCCCCTAGCCCCCCGCAAGCGGGGGGGACAACGCACTGGTTCCCCCCCGCTTGCGGGGGGGCCAGGGGGGGTAGCATGCCAAGAGTGTAAAGTAGACTTAGCCCCTCTGAAACCATGTCTCACTCATTAAACGCGCTACGAGCATCTATCCGTGAGGCGTTTATAGTGATCGTGCGCCTCTGCCATATCTTCAGGAGTCTCAACCCCCTCTATGCAGAAAGCTTCCGCGCCCCCTGTTCAGAGTTCTGTGCGTCTGCCGATGCCGGTGATGGTAGGAGTTGGTGTTCTTCTCCTGATCAGTCTCGGTCTTACCGTTCCCTTCGACCCAACCTGGTGGCAGGTCGTGATCCTCGGCGTTGTGCAGGGACTCACCGAGTTTCTGCCGATCTCGTCTACCGCGCACCTGCTGATCGTCGGTAATCTGATTGGGTTTACAAAAAATATCGGCGGCACGTTTGACATCGCCATCCAGATCGGAACCGTGATCGCGGTGATCGCTTTCAATATCGCGGATCTCATTGGTCAGGCGAAGTCCTTGATTGACCGGAGCAATCCCGCTGCGACGGCGGCGGCCCAGCGATTGTGGATCGCAGTGGCGGTGGCTTTTCTGCCTGCCGCCGTGGTCGGTATCGCCTTCCGCAAGGTGATCAAGCAAGTTCTCTTTGAGAGTCCTGCCGCAATCGCCGCTGCCCTGATTGTCGGCGGGATTATTTTTCTGCTGATCGAACTGCTGCCGCGCCGTGAGGCGCGCACAACCGAACTGGGCGAAATCAGCGTCGGTCAAGCCCTCGGTGTCGGCGTTGCCCAGATCTTCGCCCTCGTTCCCGGCACTTCGCGCTCGGGTTCGTCCATCGTCGGCGGTCTGCTGTCGGGACTCGACCGGCGCACCGCTACGGCATTCTCGTTCTATCTCTCGATCCCTGTCCTGGGCGCAGCTACCCTGGTGGATCTACTTGGCAGCCTGAGCCAGATCCAGACCAGTGACTGGGGACGTTTGCTGCTCGGTACGGTGGTCTCCATGATCGTCGGTTGGCTGAGCATTGGGTGGCTGCTGCGCTATGTGGCGCGTAACAGCTTTATCTCGTTCGGGATCTACCGGATTGGCGCAGGGATCGTCATCCTGGCCCTCGTGTTTGGTGGGTGGCTCTTGTGAACATAGCCGATAGCCGATACCCGATAGCTGATAGTCGGACACCAGTGGCCATTTTCATCGCGGCGTTGTGTGCGCCTCGCGCATGGTGGCTTTCGTGAGATGGCTACAGCAGGTATCTGATTTGCCTGCGCTCCTTGCCGCGATGCTGCTGGGATTCTTGCTGATTCAGCCTGCAATCTGCCTGATCCACTGCGCAACGATAACTTCTCCTCCATCTGTCGGGCCGCGAACGGGGAGCCATCTCTTCTGCTCGCTCTCCCAACCTCCGTCCAGTCACGTAGCGACCACACCAGTCCCCGCCTTCTGGCCGACTCTCCCGGCTATCGGTTCTTTCTTGGTGGAACCTGTGGCCACGTGGATCTTCGTGCTGATCTGTATCGTCGCTTACGCTCTATCTCCGCCGTGGTCGCCCCCGATCCCGCCGCCGCGTGGTGTTCCTTCGGAACTTTGACGCGAAAGCGCGAAGGCGCAAAGGATTCCGTCATTTAGGTGGACGCACGAAGGTCTCTTACCCTCACTTTAGAAGAAGGATACATACCCATGCGACAGCGCATCCGGATTATCGCCATCACCCTCGGCCTGCTCACCCTTATCGCCTGTAGCTCCAGCACCACGACACCCGCCGCGACGACTGCTCCCAGCGGTTCAAGCCCTGCCAAGATTAGCGTCACCGATCCGTGGGCGCGGGCGGCAGCGATGACCGGTGCATCTACCTCTGGTGCGACTGGCACCATGAC
>JBAXMH010000372.1:0-3675 GCA_037134395.1 Chloroflexales bacterium | reverse complement strand
CCCCCCGCTTGCGGGGGGCGTGTGCAGTGGCGATCAAAATGAATTGCTCCCACAAGGGAACAATGCATTGGTCCCCCCCCCGCTTGCGGGGGGGCTAGGGGGGGTAATCCAAACCACAACTGTCGTAATAGCCGATAGTCGGATATGAGCGGCTATTTTCATCGGGTGTTGTGCGTAACGCATGGTGGTCTGATATGGCACGCACGGACTCTGCGGGCGACCGCTTTTTGCTCCTGGTTGTCTTCCTCGCGGGGGTTGGCACGCTCGGCATCGAAATGGTGATGCCCCGGCTGCTGGCCCCTTTTTTCGGTACGTCGCAGCCGATCTGGGCGGTGGTGATCGGCATGACCCTGGCCTACTTGGCGATTGGCTACCGCGTGGGCGGCAGCATGGCCGACCGTCGGCCCGATGAGCGTCTCCTCTACCGAATGATCGCCTGGTCAGGCCTGCTCTGTGCGATCATCCCGCTGCTGGCGCGGCCCCTGCTGAGTCTGGCGCAGTACTCGCTCCGCAATGTGGTTGCCGGTGGGTTCATCGGCTCGCTGCTGGTGGTCGTACTGCTCTTCGCCGCCCCGGTAATCCTGATGGCTACCGTCGGCCCTTTTGCGGTGCGCCTCTCCCTGCGCCGCTTTGAGGAGGGTGTGGCTGCCGCTGGGCGCACCGCCGGGACGATCTCGGCGGTCTCGACCCTCGGATCGATCCTCGGCACCTTCCTCACTGTCCTTGTCCTTATCCCCGCTATCGGCACCGCCGGCACGATCTTCCTCTTCGCTGCTTTCCTGGTGATCCTCGGACTGATCGGCCTACGCGACTGGCGCTATCTGCTGATGCTCCTCACCGTAGCGATCCTCGCCGTAGCCCACTACGCCCTCGACGGTACGGTTAAGAGCGCTGACTGCTATAACTGCACCCTGATGGCCGAGGCGGAGTCGGATTACAACTACATCCAGGTGGCCAAGCAGAATATTGTCTACGATAACGGGGCGCAGGACCCGCGCCATATTCTGGTACTCAATGAGGGTCAGGCCACGCACTCGGTCTATCGCCTCAAATATCGGCAGACGGGCAATCCTCTGGATCTCCTCACCGACGGTGGCCCCTGGGATTACTTCAGCGTTGCGCCGTATGTGTACGCCAACCGCGATCCGCAGAGCGTCAAGAGCTTGGCCCTGCTCGGATCGGCGGCGGGCAGCGTGCCTAAGCAGTTTCTGGCGATCTACGGCCCACAAACAACGATTGACGCGGTGGAGATTGACCAGAAGATCGTTGATCTTGGTCGTCAGTACTTCGACCTAGAGGATCAAGACCCGCGCTTCCCGAACTATCACACCCACGTCCAGGATGCACGCTCGTGGATCGCCACCACCGATGGTCGCTACGATGTGATTGGTATGGACGCCTACCACCAGCCCTACATCCCCTTCCACCTCACCACTGTCGAGTTCTTTCAGCAGGTGAAGACGCACCTGAACCCGCAAGGCGTCGCCGTGGTGAACGCCGGTCGCCCATCCAGTGGTGACGACCGACTGGTGAACGCCCTAGCCTCCACTATGCTCGCGGTTTTTCCACAGGTTTACGTGATTGACACACGCTTCTCAAACGCCATCCTGATTGGCGTGAACGAACCTGTAGGCGATGGTGTGCAGAACTTCATTGATAACGCCGGACGCATGCAGATCCAGGCTCTCCAACTAGTGATGTACTGGTCGCTGAACGAAGGTCGTTTTGGGCCGGTGCGCCCGTTCAACGCCAACCAAGCCCGCTACGCCCCCTTCACGGATGACCGCGCCCCTGTTGAGCAACTCATAGATGGCTTGATCCTCAACGAAGTGAGTCAGCCGTAGCCACACATCAGAACACACACAAACCGGCGTCTGGGTGTGGCGGTAAGGACCGCTCACTCAGACGCCGGTTTGTGTATTTACCCAAGACAAGGTTTCAGAGTGGCCAATTCTACTTTACACTCGTGACACGCCCTACCCCCCCTAGCCCCCCCGCAAGCGGGGGGAACAACGCATTGGTTCCCCCCGCTTGCGGGGGGGCTAGGGGGGGAGAACTGTAAAATATCTGCGAATCTTATCCAAGGTTCAGAACAGCTTTACACTTTGCGCCATTCGTCGTGCGGGCTTCCATCCCGCCATATACATGTCGGCAGGCTGGAAGCCCGCACGATGAACGGTAAACCCTGCCACCTGCCACCTGCCACCTGCCACCTGCCCCACCTTACTCCGTAACATCCTCAGGTGCGGCCTCTGCACGCTTGCGGCGGCGGTTGGGGCGGCGGGCAGCAGCGACTTCCTCCTGAGCTGCCTCCTCCTGGGCTGCATTCGTCAACTCGGCAATGATCGTATCAATGGTTCTAGGCGCGAGCGTCGCCTCAGGATCGTCCCGATCATCAACCAGACCCTTTAGGGTGGTGAATAGCCCGATTGGCAGCAGCACCCCGGTCGGATAACCCTTCTGGGTCACGATGACTGGCTGGTTTGTCGAGTTGGCACGCTTGATCAGCGCCGCCAGCGATGACGCCGCCTTAGAGATCGGCACCACGCCTCGCTGGAGATCCACGTTCAGATTGAGATTTGCTCGATTCGGCATACAACACCATCCTGACTATTGTTGGTTGATCGCGCAGCACCATGCGGCGCGAACCAGTTGCGATGCGGCGGATGTCCCGGATGCGTCGCATTCGCTTCATTGCTTGTGTATAGCATAACACATAATATAAGTTAGTGATACATGTATTTGACCGAATGAATCCGCCAGAAGGCTATCACGCATCACCCCGCTCCTCTTGACAGGAGCGGGGTGATTTTCACATCAGACAACCATGCGCTTCGCGCACAACACCCGATGAAACCAGAGTGCGTTTGGCTCCCCCTCTCCCGTTCTGGGAGAGGGGGCTGGGGGTGAGGGCTGACCGGCGGTAGACTCCTTATTCGAAAAGTATTGGGGCTAGGGGGGGTGATCCGCACGACAACTATCGGCTATGAATACCCATTGCTCACCCCTGCGCCGATACTCGCCGCATCGGTCGCCGTCGCGCCGACCGACGAGTCCACCCAATCGCCTGCACGGCGTAGGAGTCATCGCCGTACTGGGCAAGCACGTGGTTCTTTGCGGCGCGCATATTCTCGTGGAACGCTTGCGCCGTCTCGTCTCGCACGATGCGGGCCTGTTCATAAACCCGTCGCGCCCGCTCCTCAGCCGCCTCCGCCTGAGTCAGAGTCGCCTCTATCTGCTGGAGTGCCGAAGTGCTGTAGGCCGTATTGACGGGCTGGTAGTCAACGAGTTCCCCGATGGCCTTGAGGGCGTTGCGGTCGGCAGCGATCTTGGTCGGATCTAGTCGGGTGGTCATGGCGTGGCTGCGTTCCTTTCTCTGTTGCTCGCTACAATACGGACACCTCAATGGCGTACGCGCTTCTTTTTTATCATCTCGTGACGATGTTGACAATTACCCAGAAGTACCCTCTTGATATAGTACTTTTTGGTATGACATTCATTCCGCAGTGTCCGCGTGAAAGGTAGTTTCTCCCTACTTTGCGTCTTTGCATCACACGAGCATCTGGTTCGACGCAAAGGCGCAAAGGCGCAAAGAATTTTGTTTCATTCGGCCTAGACAGGGGGTGCTTTGTCACGTGGAAGGGGTGCTTTGTCACGTGGAAGGGATGCTTTGTC
>JBAXMH010000371.1:0-3686 GCA_037134395.1 Chloroflexales bacterium | reverse complement strand
CTGGGCTGTCGCCCGATGCGTTCCCAGGCGAATGTGCTTCGCCTGGTCTTTTTTGTTGCCCTGGGCATCATCTGAGGAGAACTGTATGTCGGCTGTCACGATGGATCAGCTCGTTTCATTATGTAAACGCCGTGGGTTTATCTTCCCCGGCAGCGACATCTACGGCGGGCTCCAGGGCACTTACGACTTTGGGCCGCTTGGGGTCGAGCTGAAGAATAACCTGAAGGCCGCCTGGTGGCGGGCCAATGTCTACGAGCGCGATGATATGGAGGGCCTTGACGCCGCCATCCTGATGAATCGCCTGACCTGGAAATATTCTGGCCACGAGGAGACCTTCACCGACCCGCTGGTGGATTGTCGTACCTGCCGCGCCCGCTGGCGGGCCGATCATATCAAGGATACCTGCCCGAGTTGCGGGTCGAAGGAACTGACCGAGCCACGTCCCTTTAACATGATGTTCAAGACCCAGGTTGGCCCGGTGGCCGATGATACGTCCTATGCGTATCTGCGCCCCGAGACGGCCCAGGGTATCTTTGTGAACTTCGCCAATGTGCTGACCACCACGGCGCGTAAGCTGCCCTTCGGAATCGCCCAGATCGGCAAGGCGTTCCGCAATGAGATCAACCCGCGTAATTTCATCTTCCGTGTGCGCGAGTTTGAGCAGATGGAGATTGAGTTCTTCGTTATGCCCGGTACCGAAGACGCATGGCATCAGTGCTGGCTGGATGACCGCCTCGCCTGGTGGCGGAGCGTCGGTTTGAGCGGTGATAATCTGCAGGTGTACACGGTACCCAAGGCCGATCTGGCCCACTACTCGAAGGCGACCTACGACCTGATGTACCGCTTCCCGATTGGCTTTGAGGAGTTAGAGGGAATCGCGTCGCGTAGCGATTACGATCTTGGCTCGCACTCGAAGGAGCAGGAGAGCCTGGGGCTGAGCGCGAAGGTGGGACGCAACGACGATAGCACCGCCAAGCTGACCTACTTCGACCCGGAGAGCAAGCGGCATCTGGTGCCCTTTGTGATCGAGCCGTCGGCGGGAGTGGATCGCGGGGTACTGGCTCTGCTCACCGAGGCGTATGACGAGCAGCAGATTAAGCCGGTGACACCCGAGCGCGCCCAGGCGGTAGCCGAGGCGCTGGCCGCCTTTGTCAAGAGCGTGGGCCGCAGCGAGAAGCTGCCGGTCGAGCAGCGCGATGCGCTGCTGGAGCGGGCCGAGTTGATTGGCAATGATCTCGCCGCCAGCATGTCTCAGATCTCGGCCCTGCTCGATATGCCCGGCGCAGCCAGCATCGAGCTAGGCAAAAAGCTGCGTGGTCAGGTCGAGCCAACCCTGGACGAGTCGTACCGCACGGTGCTGCACCTCAAACCAGCCCTGGCCCCGATCAAGGTGGCGGTCTTCCCGCTCAAGCGCAACGCCCCCGAGATCGTGGCTACCGCCCGCCAGATCCGCAAGTCGCTCCAGGCCGAAGGCAACATGCGGACGGTCTATGATGACACTGGGGCAATCGGCAAGCTCTACCGGCGCCAGGACGAGATCGGCACGCCCTACTGCATCACCGTGGATTTTGACACGATTGGCCAGGGTAAGGACGCCACCCTCACCGGCACCGTTACGGTGCGCGACCGCGATACGATGGCCCAGGAGCGCGTGCCGATTGCCGAGTTACAGGCGTATTTGCGTACCAACGTGTAGGGGCGCAGGAGGGATCGGCAACGGTGACTTTTATACCTTGCCCCCTCACCCCCGACCCCTCTCCCACCGGGGGAGAGGGGGGATTTCTGCATCAGAGAGCGATCTGCCCCCCTCTCCCGTTCTGGGAGAGGGGGCTGGGGGGTGAGGGCTGAGCGGATGTCATATGAATGACGGACGATACACCATCCCGACGCGGATCTACCTGACGGTCGAGCAGCGCACGAAGCTAGACGGGCTGCTGCGCCTAGACGAGCAGAACCTTGATGTGCTGCTCACCGATCTGCTGGTGGCCTATTTGGCCGGTCATTCTGATCCGCCCGCCGAAACTGAGCCAGACCCCACCGATGCCCGTGCGGCTGAGTTGGCTGGCCGACGCCGTGAACTGCGCCGTCTGCGAGCTAAGCTGAACGACCCCTATAACCCGCCGCCAGAATGGCTGATCACGATGGTCGCCGATTTAGAGGCCGAGATTGTTCGGCTGAGTCTTTAGCTTCCAGGACGGTTGTACAACCGTCCTGGAAGCTTTGAGAATTTCATGAAAGTTCGCATTGATCAACTGATTGTCGCACGTGGCCTGGCGGAGACGCGCAGCAAGGCCCAGGCACTGCTGCTCGCCGGGAGCGTGCGGGTGAACGGCCAGCCAGCGGGCAAGGCGGGCACGCTGGTGGATGATGCGGCGGATCTGGAGGTGACGGCGGCCCTGCCCTACGCCAGCCGGGGCGGGCATAAGCTGGCTCACGCCCTGGACACCTTCAATCTGAACCCGGTCGGCCTAATCGCCCTCGACGCCGGAGCTTCCACCGGTGGCTTCACCGACGTGCTGCTCCAGCGCGGAGCCACCCGCGTCTACGCCGTGGATGTGGGCTACGGCATCCTCGATTACCGTCTGCGCGAGGATTCTCGGGTGGTGGTGCTAGAGCGGACGAATATCCGGCATCTGGAGCGGCTGCCGGACGCTTCCCCCCTCGCCAACTGCGCCGTCATTGATGTATCGTTCATCTCGCTGAAGCTCGTCCTGCCCGCCGTGCGCCGCCTGACCACGCCCGATGCCTGGGTGGTGCCGCTGATTAAGCCGCAGTTCGAGGCCGGGGCGGGGCAGGTGGGCCGGGGCGGGGTGGTGCGCGACCCCGCCATCCACCGGGCGGTGCTGCGCGAGGTTCTGGCGATGGCGACCGAACTCGGGCTGACCCCGTGTGGCCTGACGCGCTCGCCGTTGCTGGGCCCAGCGGGCAATGTGGAGTTCCTGGCCTGGCTCCAACCGGGCGGGGAAATGATTGACGTGGCGACGGAGATCAGCCGTCTGACGGGATCGTAGAGAACCTCATGCACGAACTCTCAATTGCCATGAACCTGGTGCAGATCGCCGAGGAAGCTGCCCGCAAGGCGGGCGCATCTCAAGTGACGGTGCTGTACCTGCGCGTGGGAGCCCTGTCGGCCATCGTCCCAGAGGCTCTGCGCTTTGGCTTCGAGATTGTCACGGATGGCACCATGCTCGCCGGTGCCCGCCTGGAGATTGAGGAGTTGCCGGTACGGATCTTCTGCGAACATTGCGCGGCGGAGGCCGATCTGCCCAACCCGCAGATCTTCTGCTGCCCCACGTGTCAGCGGCCAACCGGCCATATGGTGCAGGGCCGCGAGTTAGAACTAACGTCCCTGGAGGTCACATGAGCGATCTGCCAAAACGATTGATTGATGTGCGCCAGCATGTGCTGAGCAAGAATGATCACCTGGCCCACGGGCTGCGCCAGCGTTATGATCAGGCTGGTGTGCGCGTCTTCAACCTGCTCTCTAGCCCCGGTGCCGGCAAGACTCGTCTGCTTGAGGAGACTCTGCGCCGCCTCGGTGATCGCTACCGGGTGGCGGCCCTGGTAGGCGATCTGGCTACCGATAACGACGCTCGTCGTCTGGCTCGCAGCGGGGCCGTCGTGCGCCAGATTGAGACCGGCGGACTCTGCCATTTGGAGGCGGATCTGGTGACGCGCCATCTGGA
>JBAXMH010000370.1:0-3692 GCA_037134395.1 Chloroflexales bacterium | reverse complement strand
CCGCAGGCATTATAACATGCAACAGTTCTTGGCTACCGCCTAGGCCAATGCTAGCCAGAGCTGATGCAAAGTCCTCAGATTGCCGCCCGCTCCCCCACCCCCAACCCCTCCCCCACGCGGGGGGAGGGGAGCCGGATCTCTTTCTGGTGCGAAATACCCCCTCTCCCCTGGTGGGAGAGGGGGCAGGGGGAGAGGGGGTTCACTGACTGTGCATCAGCCCTGCAATGCTAGCTAGAGCTGGTTCTTACGGCAGCCAGAGGAGTGGTGAGGCATAGTCAACCCCTTTCACCAGCCGTTCCCCAATCGTGCCGTCGGCGGCATAGCGCCAGATCGCACCGGCACCCTCGGTCTGATAAAGTAGATCCTGCGCGGGGTCTTTGGGTTGCCAGCCAGCGGGCAGGGCCAGAGCCAGGGATGTGCCGTCGGGCGACCATGCCGCTGCGGTCACTCTCGGAGTCTGCCAATCAATGCTGCCGACCGTCGCTACTTCACCGTCGGGCAGGAACATGCGACCCGCAACGCCGAGGCGTACCACAGAGAGTTTCCAGGTTTCGTAGCCACTGCCGCCACGGGCGTCGCCGACGTTATGCTCCAGCACCGCTGCCTGCTTACCGTCGGGACGAAAGCGTACAGGCAGCATCCAGCCCGCCCCGCTGACCAGGGGCTGGCCGTCGCCTTTGAACGAATTACCGATCTCGGTGATATTTATATCAACCAGGGAACGATAGCCAAGAAATCGCTGGTAGGAGAGTTGTTCGCCAGAGGGTGCCCAGGCCGGGGCGTAAACCAGGTAGCCCTGGGCGAGGGTCGTACTCTTGGCGGCGGCGAAGTTCCAGCCGTTCTGCCCCTGGCGATTCACCAGATGCACGGCGTTATTCGCGCTTAGAAAACTCTGCTCGGCGGACGGGCTGGTTGGGGGGGTAGCGAAGGCGATCCTGCGCCCATCGGGGGCGAAGGCCGGATCGCAACCGGGGGCGAGAGTGTGCTCCTGCCCGTCACCTAGCGCGAGAATCCGCACCTCAGAGGCGGCGCACCAGCGGCTCCAGCCCTCCCATGTTAGGGTGTGCGGATCATCGCTATCAACCGAGCTATAGGCGAGGGCCGAACCATCGGGTGTCCAGCTCAGATCGCCCTCGGCCCGCTCGTTATGAGTTATCTGCTGCACCGCTGAGCCATCGCGCTGGGCAACCCAGATCTCAGCCGATCGACCCGCGCCGATCACCATTGCTAGAAGCAGCCCGTCGGGAGTGGCGGTGAAGGAGCGCACACTCTTAGCGAGGGTGTGTTCGCTGCGGGTGCGGATGCCGTAGGCCACCAGGTTCCCCCCGCGCAGAAAGAGGATCTCCGCTTCGGCGGCAGGCTTCGCCGTGGCGGTAGACGGGAGAGCTGTAGGTGAGATGGCAAGAGTGGGAACGGCGGTAGATGGAATGGCGGTAGCGCGAACGACAGTAGGCGGGATGGCGATCGTGCGAACGACGGTGGGTGGGACGGCGGTGGGTGGGATGGCAGTAGGTGGAATGGCCGTCGGCGAGGGTACATTCACCACCGGCGACTTCAGACAGCTAGCCAGCATCATACATGCCAGGAGCGATAGAACGAGATATTTCTGCATCGTGTGCCTCATTAATGAAGGCAGGGGCGGCACGTCATTGCCGCCCCTGCCTCATAACTCTTCGCGCAATACCGCAGAAGCGCCCTGTCATACTGTCACGCTGAGCGAAGCGAAGCGTCCCGGTGCGCATTATCATCGCCGGGACGCTTCGCTTCGCTCAGCGTGACAGGGTTACTTCTGCTCTACCGCCTCCTCGCAAAAAAGATGGAGGTGGTATCGGCTAGACAAGAAGCTCCAGATCGTCGAGCAACTGGTCGAAGGTATCCATCGCGGCTTGGATGGGGGTAGGCGAGGTCATATCCACCCCGGCGCCACGCAGCAGGTTGATCGAAGATTGCGAGGAGCCGCTGCTGAGGAATCGCAGGTAACGATCAATCGCTGGCTGACCCTCGTCAATAATCTGCCGGCTGAGGGCTAGGGCCGCCGAGAGACCAGTGGCGTACTGGTAGACATAGAAATTGTAGTAGAAGTGCGGGATGCGCGCCCACTCCCAGGCGATCTCCTCATCGAGCGTCACCGCCGGGCCGTGGTAGGTGCCCACCAGATCATAGTAGCGTTGACTCATCCCGTCAGCGGTCAGCGGCTCGCCGGACTCCGCCCGCACGTGCATATCCAACTCAAAGGCGGCGAACATCGTCTGGCGGAAGATCGTTGTACGCACATCCTCAAGCTGCTGCACCAGTAGGCGTTTGCGCAGTTGCTCGTTGGCGTGGTGCTTGAGCAGGTAGTCGGTGAGCAGAGCCTCATTGAGCGTCGAGGCAACCTCGGCCACAAAGATCGTGTAGTTGCCGTACACAAAGGGCTGGGTTTTACGGGTGAAGTAGGAGTGCATCGAGTGGCCCAGCTCGTGGGCCAGGGTAAAGACATCGTGCAGGCGATCCTGGTAGTTCAGCAAGATGAAGGGCGGCGTGCCATAGGTTCCGCCGCTGTAGGCACCATTACGTTTGCCCACATTTTCGTAAACATCAATCCAGCGGTTGCTGAAGCTCTCGCGCAGGGCTGCGCCATAGCTCGGTCCGAGGGGCGCAAACGCCGCCAGCATCATCTCCTGAGCCTCGGCGTAGGGTATCTCCAGCGTCACCTCAGGCACCGGCGGCGTATAGAGATCGTAAATCCGCAGGTCGTCCAGACCCATGATCTTCTTGCGGATAGCCATATAGCGGTGCAGCTTCGGCAGGTTCGCCTCAATCGTGCCGATCAGGTTATGGTAAACGTCCAGCGGGATCTCGTTCGGCTTGAGCGCTGCCTCTAGGGCTGAGCCAAAGTTGCGCACGCGGGCGTCGAGGGCGTGGGTACGCACCGCCGCACCCAGGGTTGTGGCCAGGGTGTTGCGGAAGGGCTTGTAGGCGTTGTAGAGACCCTTAAAGGCGTCGTGGCGTACCCGCCGGTCACCGCTCTCGATATAGCGACCATAGCGTGCATGCGAGAGTTGCACGGTGATCCCCTGCTCATCGGTAATATCCGGGAGGCTGATGTCGGAGTTATTCAGCATCCCAAAAATCTCGTAGGGGGCGCGGGTAACATCGCTAAACTGTGCTAGCAAGCCCTCAACTTCAGCCGAGCGAATGTGATCGCGCTGCTTGTTGAGTTTTTCCAGTTCGTAGGCGTACACTCCCAACCCCGCCTCCTGGGCCAGCCACGCCGTCAGCGTCTCCTGATGGATAGACAAAATCTCTGGGTCAATGAAGGCCATGGTCGCCGAGATGCGGGCCACAAACGAGCCAGCCTGCTCACTCAGCGCCTGCCCAATCGGGTTGGTGCTGTCCGAATCTTTAAACTGATGCGCGTAGACGTAGAGTTTCCCAAGTTGGCAGTTCACCTCATCGCGCAGGCGCAGGGCGGCCAGGAGCTGGCTCGGCCCCTGGCCCAGCGTACCTTGGAGCGCCGGGAACTCCTGGGATCGCCCCTCAAGCGCCCCAAGCTCGGCACTCCAGACATCGGGATCAGCGAAGATCAGCCTGAGATCCCACGTATACTCCGGTGGAGCCTCCGCACGGGTGGGTACCTTATGTGTATCAATCATCGTCGCTCCTTAGGCAAGGTGTCAGGTGTCAGGTGTCAGGTGTCAGGTGTCAGGTGT
>JBAXMH010000369.1:0-3725 GCA_037134395.1 Chloroflexales bacterium | reverse complement strand
GGGGTAGGGCATGCCAAGACTGTAAAGTAAAAGTGGCCACTCTGAAACCATGTCTAAGCGGCACATCATGTTGTCATGGGGAGAACGGTATGGGAGCAAACAGCACCCGAGATAGGCCAATACGCATCTTGCTTGTTGAAGACGACAGCCATATTGGTCGGATCATCGAGCTGTCCCTGCCGGAACTCGGCATTCCCTACGAGTTTGTCTCTGCGATCAGTGCGGAGGACGGGTTGGAACAGTGGCATCGGCAGCCCTTCGATATGCTGCTGACCGACTACAACTTGCGTGGGATGAACGGAATACAACTAATTGAGGAGCTACGTCGGCAAGGGTTTCGCCCTCCGACGTTGCTTGTTACTGCCTACGACTCATCTGTGATACGCCGAGAAGTGCGCAATCTGCGAATTGATGCGTATCTACCGAAGCCGTTCTTTATGGACGATCTGGTAAATGCCGTCCGCTGTCTTTTGCCAACTTCATCCACGCACGAAGTAAACGGAACGTAGGTCACGATACGACAAGGCGGCAATGCCACCTTGTCGCATCGTGTGATCACAGCACGGCGCGGCACGAGATATTCGTACCGCGCCGTGCTGCGTACCCTAGCTGAGCCGCTGGGTTGTGGATGGGCTGCGGCGCTCGGGATCGGGCGCAGGCTCGCCACGGCTGACTGCGTTGATGAAGGGCATGATCGTGTCAATGGGCAGCGGGAAGATGATCGTGCTGTTCTTCTCGACCGCGATCTCGGTGAGGGTCTGGAGATAACGCAGTTGGAGCGTTACCGGCTCTTTGGCGATAATGTCGGCGGCCTGAGCTAAGATGCCCGACGCCTGAAGTTCGCCCTCGGCGTGGATGAGCTTGGCCCGCTTCTCGCGCTCGGCCTCGGCCTGCTTGGCCATGGCCCGCTGCATGTTCTGCGGTAGCTCCACGTCCTTCACCTCCACAATCGTCACCTTGATGCCCCAGGGCTCAGTCTGCTCATCAATGATCTTCTGGAGCTTCTGGTTGATCGACTCGCGCTGGGCCAGCAGTTCATCAAGCTCAACCTGGCCAACCACGCTACGCAGAGTGGTCTGCGAGATCTGCATGGTCGCCCGAATGTAGTCCATCACCTTTGTCACCGCCCAGTTGGGATTGATCACCTGGAAGTAGAGAACCGCGTTGACCTTGATGGTCACGTTGTCGAGGGTGATCACCTCCTGTACCGGCACGTCCATGGTGATCGTGCGAGTGTCAACCCGCACCATACGCTCAAATACGGGAAGCACGAGAAAGAGGCCGGGACCACGGGCACCCATCAGGCGACCGAGGCGAAAGATCACGCCGCGCTCGTATTCGGGTACGATCTTGATCGCGGAGAGTACAACCATCAGCACGATGAACGCGAGCATGGCAATGCATGCGAGGAGAGTGACACCAGTCATTTGAGACTCCTTACTTTTATTCTAAGTATGGTTCGTAGATACTTTACAATCCCCCCCCTAGCCCCCCCGCAAGCGGGGGGGAACAATGCGTTGTTCCCCCCGCTTGCGGGGGGCTAGGGGGGTAGGGCGTGTCACGAGTGTAAAGTAAAATGGGACGCTCTGAAACCATGTCTTTCATAATTACGCCTCTGGCAGATCATTCGTTCTTCGCACCGTGAGGCGCAGTTCGTGGACGCTCGTAACACGCACGTATTCGCCGAGTTCGGCGTCGCCATTCTCGCAGACGGCGCTCCAGAGAGCGCCTTCCACAAAAACCATGCCTTCGGGGGCGAGGCGCTGGCGCACTTCGGCGAGCCGACCGATCAGCCCCTCCTGGCCCGTGGTGACGGGCTGGCCGCGTGTTCGCACCACGAGGTAGATCCCGAGGGCGGCGAACCCGGCAATCAACAGCGAGACAAGGGCAATCGCCCAGAGGGCCACGGCCACGCCGGGAGCCTGGGCCACGTCAAAGAGGTTCAGGGCGCTCAGCACCAACACCACCAAACCAACCACGGTCAATCCTCCGTGGGAAGGCACAAACAGGTCGGCGGCAACCAGTCCAAAGGCGATCACGAGTCCCGCGAAGCTCAGCCAGTTCACCGGCAGAGCCAGGAGGCCAACCATACTGCTGATCAGCAGCACGACGCCGACACCGGCCAGGATGCCGACGGTGGGCGCGGCAAACTCGGCATAGATCGCAATCCCGGCCATCACCAGCAGCAGAAAGGCTACGGTGGGATCGGCCAGCAGAAGCAGGATCTGCTCGCCGATGCCGGGGGCCACGGGCGTGGCGGCGCGCCCGAGGGTGTGGAGAATCCGTTGGCTGCCGTCTTCGAGCGTCACCACACGACCCTCCAGGGAGGTCAACAGATCAACATCGTCGCGAGCGACAATGTTGATAGCGGGCGGGTCGAGGGCACTGGCCTGTTCATTGGTAAGCACCGCGCCCACGCGGGCGGCTCGATCAACCCAGACATTGCTGCGGCCACGGTTGCGGCTCCAGTCGCCAAGCTGGCGAATCACCTCGACAAGAAAGAGATCGCGCACCTGAGCGGAGGTATCGCCCGCAGGCTCAGCCAGAGGCGAGGCAACTCCAAAGCTGGTGCCGGGGGCCATCGCAGAGAGATGGGCGGCGCTGAGTAGCCACGCCCCCGCAGCGCCCGAATTCGTCCCGCCGGGAGCGACATAAACCACAACCGGAACCTTCGCCGAGGCTAGGTCAACGGCAAGTTCGCGCACATCGCGCAGCACCGCACCCTGTCCGCCCACGCGAATAATCAGGGCCGTCGCCTGAGATGCCTCGGCCTCGTGCAGAGCGCGGCGCAGGTAGCCCACAGCGTAGCGGCTGATCACGCCATCAACCGCAACCGCGTAGATCGGGCCATCCGTCTGCGCCTGTAACGACGGGGCGGCAAGGAGCGGTGCGAGAGCGATGAGCAGATAGAGGACGGCGCGAGCGACACGCCATGCGGGCCGCAACTGTACGAAATGAGCCATACATTCTGAAGATGCGCAGTGGAAGGAAGACGCGGTACGCGACATCATAGCACACCGCACCGCCGTGCGTGGGTGGTACAATGGCTGCCGGTGTGACCGTCACCCTCCCAAAACGAGAGAATAACATTATGACAGAGTCTGAGGTGCTAGAGACCCTCTCCCGTGTCGGGGCGCTCGTCACGGGCGACCATATCATTTATACGTCAGGCCGTCACGGCAGCAGTTACGTTAACAAAGATGCACTCTACCCACACACCGCAGCCACAAGCGCGGTCTGCGCCCAGATTGCGCAGCACTTTGCCCTATCGGGCATCGAGACGGTAGCGGGGCCAACGGTGGGCGGGGTGATCATGGCCCAGTGGACGGCGCATCACCTCGGGGTGCTTCTCAACCAGGAGATCATGGCCGTCTACGCGGAGGAGGAGCAGACCGATGCGGGCAAGAGACGCATCTTCCGCCGAGGCTACGATGCATTTGTATCGGGACGGCTTGTGCTGGTGGTGGAGGACATCCTCACCACCGGCGGCTCGGCGCGCACGGTGGTTGATGCGGTGGAGCGGGCCGGGGGAATTGTGGTCGGCGTGGCCGCCCTCTGCAACCGTGGCGGGATCACCGCCGAGGTGCTGGGTGCCCCCGATCTCTACTCTCTGGCCAGGGTACCGCTAGAGTCCTGGGCGGCAGCAGATTGCCCGCTCTGCGCGGCAGGCGTCCCGGTGAACACGCGCCTGGGCAAAGGGGCGATGTTTACTGTGCGCTGATGCA
>JBAXMH010000368.1:0-3790 GCA_037134395.1 Chloroflexales bacterium | reverse complement strand
CGCCGCATCAGATCGTCGGTACAGCGATTCATGAGGTCGGCTGGAATTTTGCCGCTCTGGGTAGGCGGGATAATGTAGGGCTGACCGATCCGCACCGTCAGCGGCTTGCGCAGCCACGCCCCCTTGAGTCCATGCTCGCTACCGCTGATTGACATAGGGATAATCGGCACGCCGGATTGCATAGCTAATCGCACAGCACCGCCGCGACCAACCTGGAGGACGCCGGAGCGGCTGCGGTGACCTTCGGGGAAGATCAACAGTGCGGATCCGGAGCGCAGCGCCCCTACCGAGGCATCTAGCGCAGCCATATCGCGCCGCCCACGATTGATCGGAATGACCTGCATATTGCGATAGAACCAGCGAGGGATTGGGCGGTCGAACAGTTCGGCCTTGCCCAGCCACGAGAGCCGGTAGGCGAAGGGCAGTAGGGCACCGACCGCCGGAATATCAATCCAGTTGACGTGGTTGATCACCACGACCATGCCGCCCAACTGGCGCGGCGGCAGGTTCTCTAGCCCCTCAATTTTCCAGCGCCACCAGCCGATCATCCGAAAGAAGTTGATCATGAGGTGGAGGAATCCGTACATAAGGACTCCGGCCATCGTTTTGCTCCGCTATTTGCCTAGCCCAAGGGTATATACCAAATGTCCGCCCGTCCATCCGCCAATAATGAGCAGCATGGCTCCCACGGCGTGGCGGGCCAGGTAGCCGCACCGCGCTGTGGTATCGTCCAGGATGCCGGGGTGGCGACGGCGCATGAGCAGAGCCTGCCCGTAGATCATCACCACGGCCAGATTCAGGAAGGCGTGGGCGTTCACCCACCCAATCATGGCATTGTTGCGCGGCACATCGGGGCCAGTCAGTTGGCGCAGGGCGTCAATAGTGCCGCTGACCAGGGCGATTACCCCGATGATCCAGCCGACGATCAGGCAGTGGTAGGCGCTCGTTTCCCATGCCTGCTCGCCCCGACGCAGGGAGATCACGCTGAACAGGCTGCTTGCCAGGAGCAGTCCCAGGGGCAAATGTATCGTGATCGGGTGGATGGCGTACATTCGCTGGATTATACCAGAGGAGTCTCAGCGTTTCGCAGATAGCGGGCCAGTGACCTTGTGAACCGGGCTTGGATCGGGCTTCTCGGTAGGCTGCGGGGATTGTGTTGCCTCGCGCCGACTGATGATGCGCTCGGCGAGAGCTTGCACCACCGCCATTGCCGGTACGCCAAAGGCGATTCCGGTGATGCCGCCGATCTTCCATCCTACCAGAACCACAAAGAGAACCAGCCCCGGCGAGAGGCTCAGGGCGCGCCCGAAGAGTCGCGGCTCGATCACATAACCCTTGATATTCTCGCCCACCAGGATGAGCAGCACGGGCAGCAGCGATTGCGGCCACGGCAGACTGATCAGCAGGACAACGGCGGTCAGCATGCCGCCAAAAATGCCGCCGAGGTAGGGCAGCAGGCGCAGCAGGGCCAGCGGGCCAACCCATAGCAACATTCCCGGCGTCTGAAAGATCGCCAGCACCCCCATGCTGAGGGCCATGCCCATCGCCCAGATCGCTAGTTGTCCCCGGATTCCCGCCGAGTAGGTGCGCCGCACATCGTCGTAGAGGACACGAACATTGTCAGCCCAACTGCTGGGCATGACCGCACCAATAATCGCCCCCAGCGAGTCGTCCCCGGCTGACATCGCCGCCGCCACGCCGATTATCAGGAGAGTCTGGCCGCCGATACTCAGCAGCGTAAGCGACCACTCTAGCACCGTTGGCCCAATCTGCTGGGCGATCTGTCCGCTCTCGATGGCCTGTCCGATACTGAGCGGCACAGCGATCCGGTGCAGGCGCAGCCAGTTGAGGAAGGTGTCAATGCGCAGGGTGCCCTGCTCGATGGCGTTGGGCAGTGCTGCGGGCAGTGAACTAGCCTGCGATGCCAGAGGTGCGCTGAGGGTGGCGAGAACAAGGATCAGGCTGAAGTAGCCGATGCCCCAGGCCACCGAGCGTTTAAGCCAGCGGCTCAGATAATCAACCATCGGCTCTAGCAGCAGATTCAGGAGCCAGGCAAAGCCGAAGGTCGTGAGGACATCGGCGAAGGTGCCAAGTACGCCCACGATCTCGCGGAAGAGCCACCAGGCCGCCGCAATCCCCACCAGCACCACGACGGTATTGTGCATGCGTGACATGCTGTCATCCTCTGCTGCCGCTGTCCTACGACACACCTGTATCGTAACGTGATATACCCAAGGCTAAAGCGCTTGGGCTTCCTGCTTCATCAACCCGTGCCAACCGTTCCGATTGGGCTTACCGAGTCTCCACAGGCGTTTTGTGTCTCGGCGTAGCCCGCCGCGACCCTCAGTTCAAACAGGCGCATGCCCTCATGGTCGATGTTTCGTGCGGCGTTCAGATCGCGGTCGTGATGCACGCCGCACGCAGGATTAAGACAGTCCCACTCGCGCATGGCGAGGGTGAGGTCGTGTATCCAGCCACACGCGCCGCACATCTTCGACGAGGCGAAAAATCGCCCGATCGCAACCACATGGGTATCGTTCCGGTCGGCCTTGTACTCCACCATCGACCGAAACATGCCCCATCCCGCATCCAGAACACTCTTAGCCAGCTTGGTTTTCGCAAGGCCGCGAATGCTCAGATCCTCAATCGAAACGAGGTCATAGTGACGAACCAGATCCGTACTCAGCTTATGCAGGAAGTCGTTGCGCTGGTTCCTGATCTTCTGATGCAGGCGGGCCACCACGACTCGCGCCTTACCCCGGTTGTGGCTGCCGCGCAGCTTGCGGCTGAGCGCCTGCTGCGCCCGCCGCAGCGTGCGGCTCTGCGTGCGATACCAGCGCGGGTTCGCAATCGTCTCGCCCGTCGAACACACCGCCAGCGACTTCAACCCGACATCCACACCAACGTGAGTCTGTACCGGACGCTCGGTGCGCAGGGCAGCCTGCTGCTCGGTGACGATGCTCACGAACCAATGCCCATTCGGCTCCCGCTTGAACGTCGCGCCCTTGGTGACGCCCTCCAGCGGGCGATGCACGACCGCACGGATCATGCCGATCTTCGGCACCGCCACGGCCTCGGCGTGCAGTACCACCCGCTGCGGGATGCGAAAGCGGGGCGTATCCGTCTTCCGCGATTTGAATTTCGGGAAGCCCTTGTGCTTCTCGCCCCGCGTCACCCGGCGAAAGAAATGTTGGTACGCGCTATCGAGATCCCGCAGCGCCTGCTGCAACGACTGCGAATCCATCTCGCGCAGCCACGCCGTTTCCGGCTGCTGTTTCAGGTGAGTCAGCTCGCCCGCGAGATCGTGATAGGAAAGCGTTGTGCCCGTCTGCCGATAGTGCGCCATTTTGCGATCCAACGCCCAATTCCACACCCAGCGCCTTGCTCCCGCAAACTGGTTGAGCACGGTTTCTTGCGCAACCGTGGGGGTGAGGCGATAGCGGTAGGTTGTCTGGATCGTTCGTGTCATGGCTACATTATATCAGATTATTCGTTCTGTTGTAAGCGTTTTGCTTCACGAGGAAGCTATATGCCGAAGCTACAGCGAAAGCCGCTCACGCGGGTGAAGCCCTTCTATCCCAGAGCTGAAGCTCCTGGGTTTTACGGGCTATTTCTATAACTAGTACAGATTCTTGATGGGAGCGCGGGCGTCCCTCCCGCATTTGTGTTCAGGCGGGCGAGACGCCCGCGCTCCCAGGAAACCGCCACGAACGTGCGGAACCCGATACTAGCGGTACGCGAGGTGTGTCAGGCCGGCGCGTTTGCTGGCGCTGAAGTGGCCTTGGTAGGG
>JBAXMH010000367.1:0-3813 GCA_037134395.1 Chloroflexales bacterium | reverse complement strand
TTGCGGGCTTCGCGATCTCTCAAGGGCGCAGGATACCACATCTACAACTGTAGTACTAAGAGTCTGCTGTTTGGCTCGGCATCCTGCACGAGCCGCATTGCCCATCTGCTGTCTCTCTCGCTCGCCCCGCAACGACATCGCCCTGACCCATCCCCGATCGTATCACTCCATCTCTCACATCGTGCGCGGTGCATCCGTCTGCCCGCCGGAGCGTGCCACGCCGGTGGCCCGGCGGCACGGGTCGAGATCGCCGACGAGCGGCGGCGCTGCGCGCCCTGCGCCAGGCCTCTCCCGGCGTGGCATTGAGCGCCCAGGCAGACGCATGACCACACACAGGAGACGATGGTCGATGAGGCCATCGGCGTCGCCCGCTTCAACGCCTTCGAGCGAGCCAACCCCTTCTGCCAGCGCGACCTGATCGCCACCATCTGCGGGGCGTAGCAGACCGAGGCCAGGGCGGATCGCACCCGCCCTGGCCCTGCCGCTCATTCCGTGCCGGCTAGCTCGCCGAGATCCGCGTAGAGCGTGGGCAGGTCAATGAATAGCCCGCCCTGTCGGCGAGCAGCAGCTCGATCTCAGAGAGCGCCACGCTCATCGGCGAGAGGATGGCCTGGCGGATGTTGGTGCTCAGGGAGGCGTCCGGGTCGAACCAGGTCAGGTACTGCGGCACTCCGCCGACGATCGCGTAGGCCGCCACCTGCGCCTCGGGGCTCCAGGACGGGAAGAACTGGCGCAGTGCCCCGAAGGGCAGGGGCGGGAGGTAGTACTGGGCCGTCAGCCGCCCGAAGAGCGGGTTCTGCTGGCTGAGGATGGTCTCCATGGTGCGGATCTGCGAGCCGCAGAGGGCCAGGATGAGCCCGGAGCCCTGGAAGTGGACATCCCAGGCGTACTGGAGCGCCGAGAGCATGGCCAGGTCGGCCTCGACCGCCCAGGGCAACTCATCGAGTACGAGGATGCGCCGGTCGTCGCGCACCAGGGCGGCGACCTCGTCCCAGAGGTCGGCCCAGATGGCGAAGGTCTGGCTGGTGGCGGAGGGAGCCTGGCCACGGATCGCGGCGTAGAGCCGGCGGCGCTGGAGATCGGCGGGCTCCTTCTGGGCCATCCAGTAGGTCCAGGGCAGGCTGCTCTGCGCGGCCCAACGGCGCAGCAGGGCGGTCTTGCCGACTCGGCGCCTGCCGTAGAGCAGCAGCAGCTCCCCGGCCCGCCGGCGCGTCAGCAGCCCCTGAAGCAGCGCCAGTTCAGCGGTGCGATCAACAAACATGAGTGACCCCTGAAAAGAGACATCACGAGAGTATTATACTCCAGCGATGTCGTTCTGCAATCAACACGCGCCGGGAGCTTCGTGATGTGGAGGGTGCAGCAGCAGCGCGCCCTGCGCGATCTGACCCGCCAGCGCACCCACCTGGTACAGGAACGGGCCACTGTCGTCAACCGCATGCAGAAGGTCTTGGAATGGGCGAATATCAAGCTGACTGCCGTGGTGACCGACATCACCGGCGTCTCGGCCCGGGCCATGCGGGAGGCCATGATCGCTGGACAGACCGACGTAACTGCACTGGCGGAGCTGGCTAAAGGCCGCTTGCGCACGAAGCGGGCGGGGCTGGAGCAGGCGCTTCAAGGCACCCTGGCACCCCATCACGCCTTCATGATCGCCCAGCACCTGGCCCACCTGGACTTCCTGGAGGAGCAGATCGCCGCCTTCGACGCCCAGATCACGGCGGCCATCCAGCCACCGGAGGAACCACCGCGCGATCCCACGTTCCCGTCCGCTGGCAAGCCACCCTCCGGGTCGATTCCGCATGACCCCACCTGGCGCAATGCGCAGTGGATCTGTGATGAGGTACCGGGGATCGGCCTGCGGGTCGCCGAGATTATCCTGGCCGAACTGGGGACGGACATGAGTCGCTTTCCGAGCGCGGGCCATGCGGCAAGCTGGGCTCGCCTGGCCCCGGGGCAAAACGAAAGCGCGGGCAAGCGGCGCAGCAGTCGGATCGGCAAGGGCAACCGCTATCTGCGGGAGGCCCTCGTCCATGCCGCCTGGGTGGCCATCAAGGTCAAAGACAGCTCCCTGGCCGCCTTTTACCGGAAGCTGGTCGCCAAACGCGGGGCGAAGAAAGCGATCATCGCGGTGGCCCATAAACTCCTCGTCATCGTCTACACGCTGTTGAAGACGGGTGACACCTACCACGAACGAGGTGCAGCGGCGCTCGATGAACGCCAGAAGGATCGGCTACTGGCCCGCATGCAGCGCCGGATCAAGCAGTTGGGCTACACGGTCAGCCTGGAGCCGAAGCTAGCTGCGGTGGCCTGAACGCCCGTCGTAGCCCCTATTTTCACGTTAGACTGGGCAGTCGTGAGCAAGGCGGCTGCCGGCGTGGGTGAAGGGAGCATGTGATGGGAAAGCGACGTGGACATGGCGAGGGCGCGATCTATCAGCGCGAGAGCGATGGGCTCTGGTGTACCTCGGTTGACCTGGGCATTGTCAGCGGCAAGCGCAAGCGGAAGGTGATCTACGGGAAGACGCGCAAGGAGGTGGCCGAGAAGCTTAAGGCGCTCCACCGCGACCAGATGTTGGGGGTGAACCTGAGCGCCGAGCAGCTCACCACCGGAGCCTTTCTCGACCGCTGGCTCCAACAGATGGTGGCCATCCGCAACCGCCCCCGCACGCACATCAGCTATAGCGATACCGTGCGGCTTTACATCAAACCGCACCCTGGGGACGACGCTGCTGCTCAAGCTGACGCCGGAGCACGTCCAGGCGATGCTCAACGCGCTCAGTGCCCAGGGCCTTGCGCCGCGCACCGTGACCTATACCCGCACGGTGCAGCGCAAAGCACTGAATCAGGCGCTGCGCTGGGGCCACGTCCATCGTAACGTTGCCACCCTTGTCGATGTTCCGGCGACCCGGCGCCACACCATCGCGCCGCTCACCGTCGACCAGGCTCGTGCGCTGCTTCAGGCGGTGCAGGGGCACCGGTTGGAGGGGCTCTATCGGTTGACGCTCTCGCTCGGGCTGCGGCGAGGCGAGGCGCTCGGGCTCCGCTGGCAGGATGTGGATCTCGAGCATAAGACGATCCGGATCGTCCAGTCGCTCCAGCGAGTCAAGGGTAAGCTGGTTATGGATGCGCCCAAGACGCATACGAGCGCGCGTCAGATGCCCCTCCCCGACGTGCTGGCAGATGCCATGCGCGCACACCAGGCCGCGCAGGAGGTCGAGCGCGTGGTATCTGGCGAGGAGTGGCAGGAGCACGGGCTCGTCTTCCCGACCAGTGTGGGCACGCCCACCGAGCCGCGCAATCTGGTGCGTCACTTCAAGACGGCGCTGCGGGCGGCCGCACTGCCGGAGACGATGCGTTTCCACGACCTGCGGCACTCGTGTGCGACCTTTCTGATCGCCCAGGGGGTACATCCGCAGGTGGTGATGGAGATCCTGGGCCACTCCCAGATCGGCATCACAATGGACACCTACGCCCACGTGTTGCCCGAGTCGCAGCGCCAGGCGGTCGATGGCATTGCGGATCTCTTCAATCTGCCGGCTGAGACGCCAGGTGACCCATCTGAACCGCCAGGGCCAGCACCTGAGGGAGGGGCGGCGGCAGAAGAGGAATCGCCGCCAGATGACGATCCGCCATCGGCGTAAGTGTGGGGGACATCCGCACCCGTATGCCCTCGTCCGTAGCTGTCGGGCGAGTTTGGCTACAAAGATGGCTACATGACGATGCGGCGCGAGGATCACAGAGATCCTCGCGCCGCATCAGGAAGACCTAAACCTTGGTGAGCCGGGAGGGGATCGAACCCTCGACCCTCTGATTA
>JBAXMH010000366.1:0-3856 GCA_037134395.1 Chloroflexales bacterium | reverse complement strand
CACAGAGGTCACCGAAACGCGCAGGGATGTGACGAGACGCGAGCCGGCGACGGGTGTTTTTGCTAGGATAAAACGGGGCCACCCCTTCGAGAAAAAGATTGAGGAAACGGGGGCCACCGAACCCACGTTCTGCTACTGTTGGAGCGGTTATCGCCGCCCTACACAGAGTGGAGCAGGAGATGTTATCGGTGGAACACTGCGAAGTTATCCGACGTGCCTACTACGTTGACCAGAAGAGCGTCCGACAGATCGCCCGCGAGCTTGACTGCTCGCGCAAGACGGTCAACAAGGCCCTGACCTCCGCCACCCCCACGGTCTACACCCGGACTGCGCCCTATGCTTCGCCCAAGATCGACCCCTTCAAACCGCGCATCGCGGAGCTGCTGGCCGAACGGACACAGCAGCCACCCAAGCAACGCTACACGTCGGTCAAACTCTTTGAGATCCTGCGTGCGGAGGGCTACCAGGGGAGCGCGTCTCACCTGCGCAACTACTTGCTGTCGCTCCACTGGCGTACGCCCCGTCCGCGCAGCTTCTTCCCGTTGGAGTTTGACCCCGGCCAGGATGCCCAGGTCGACTGGGGCGATGCCATCGCCATCATCGCGGGTGAACGCATCACCATTCAGCTCTTCGTGCTGCGCCTGTGCTACTCGCACCACACCTTCGCGATGGCCTTTCCGACCCAGCGCCAGGAAGCCTTTTTTCTCGGCCATGTCCACGCCTTCCGCTTCATCGGCGGTATCCCGCACCGGCTTAGTTACGACAATCTCACGACAGCTGTGCGCAAGGTTCTCACCGGTCACAACCGGATTGAGCAAACCGCCTTCATCACCTTTCGGAGTCACTACCTCTTCGCCTCGCACTTCTGCACGGTGGGCGAAGGCCATGAGAAAGGCCAGGTCGAACACGGTGTCGGCTATGTCCGTCGCAACTTCCTCGTCCCCATTCCGGAGGTCGACTCTTTCGCCGCCCTCAATGCCCATCTGCTGACCACGTGTACCGACGATCGTGCGCGCACCGTGCATGGCGAGGAGGAATCCATCGCGACCATGTGGCAGAAGGAGCAACCCCTGCTGCGCCCGCACCCCGCACACGATATGCCCTGCTGTGTCACGGTTCAGGCCACGCGCACACCCTATAGTCAGGTCATCTTCGAGACCAATCGCTACTCCGTCCCCGTCGACCAGGGGGGAACTCCGCTCACCGTGCGGGCCTATCCCTTCCAGATCGAGATCCTCGACCGCGATCAGGTGCTGGCGCGGCATCCCCGCAGCTATGACCGGGAGCAGGATCTGTTTGATCCGCTGCACTACCTTCCGCTGCTCGTCCAGCGCCCGGGGGCATTCGAGCATGCCATCCCTATGCGACGGTGGCGCGAGACCTGGCCCGACTGCTACACCCTGTTGTTGGAACGGCTGCGCCACCGCGACGGCGATGGGCCCGGACTGCGCATGTTTATTGCGGTGCTCCAACTGCATCAGCACTACCCCGCCCCCCTCATTGCCCAGGCCATCACCGAGGCGCTCGCATTGGGCGTGCTCCATGTCGATGGCATCCGTCTCTGCCTGCATCAGATCCAGGAGCCGACCGCGCCGCCGCCGAGCCTGGATCTGGCGCACCAGCCGGATCTCGCCCAGATTGGCTCCCAACCGCTCAGTCTCGCGTGCTACGACCAATTACTCACCGGAGGCCACGGATGAACCACCCCACACCTCTTGACGTGGCCTTGCAGCAGCTGCGGCTGCCCATCTTTGGGCAGCTCTATGCCCGGCTGGCCCAGGAGGCCCAGACCACCCCGATCAGCTACGAGGGCTACCTGTTGGCGCTCGCCGAGCAGGAACTGGCCCATCGCCAGCGGCAGCGCCAGCAGCAGTACCTCAAGCTGGCCCGCTTTCCGGTACGCAAGGAATTGGCCGACTTCGACTTTCGCCTCGTGCCGAGTCTGAACCAGGCGCGCGTGCTCACCCTGGCCGAAGGGCACTACATCCGTCCGGCCGAGCCCATCCTGATGGTGGGACATCCCGGTCTGGGGAAAAGCCATCTCGCCACCGCGTTGGGTGTGGCGGCGTGTCAGCAGGGGCAGCGGGTGCGCTTCTACAATGCGGCGGGCTTGGTGAACGAACTGCTGGCCGCCCAAGAGACGCACCGCGTGCCGCAGCTCATTGCCACCGCGCTCAAGCAGCAGGTCGTCATTCTCGATGAACTGGGCTTCATCCCTTTCTCGGATCGGGGTGCCCAGCTCATCTTTCAGTTCTGTAGCGCCCTGCATGAACGGGTGGCGTTGATCGTCACCACCAACCTGCGCTTTGCCGACTGGACCCAGGTGTTCGGCAATCCCAGCTTGACGGCGGCCCTCCTCGACCGACTGACGGCGCACGCCCACATCCTGGAGTTTGTGGGCGACTCGTATCGCCTGCGACAGCAGCCGACCCGGCGCGCATCCACCGGAGCGGAACGCCCTTCGGCGGAACTTGCACCGGTGCCGTTGGGTAACATTTCTGCGGAAACGGGGGCGGCAGAATGAGACGAACCATCCCCACTGTATGGATCTATGGCCAGGGCCCAGACATGTGGGCGGAAATGGAGGAGCTGACCCCCTCATCCGCACCGATTCGGCTCGACCATGACCGGTGGTGTGACTGGCTGGAAACCAGGAGCACCACCCGCTTCGCTTACCCCCTCACCGACTGGAACGCGGGGTGGATTGCCAGCTTTATGACCGTGCGGAAAGAGCCGCGTCAACGGGGTGGGTCGTACTGGACGGCCTATCATCGGCAGGGACAACGTCTGCGCAAAGTCTATCTCGGCCTGTCTCACACTCTCACCCTCGCTCGACTCGAGGCCGTGGCGACGACTTTGTGGATCGAAGGCATGACACAGAAAGGGAGGCAGTAACATCCACGTCCCATCGGTTCCGCATCGCCCTCGCGTGACCCACATCACCGATGAGATCACACGACGGTGACCGTCGGTGACGGCCATGGGGGAGGACGGCGGCGGAGCCACCGCCGTCCTCCCTCGCCCCTTCCCTTACCTGCGTCCATGGTGCCAGGTGGGGGGTGGCCCCCTTTTCCTCAATCAAATGGCTCCCGTTTCCGTAATCATTCGATTTTGTGATCACGCCCACATGGCTCCCTTTTACTCAATCAAGTGGTCCCCAGTTCTATTGACAAAAACACTAGTGACCGTACTCGACGCCCGCTTCTCGCGGGCCGACGCCTGGGTGAGCGATCTGCGCGCTGACCAGGTCACGATACGGACGGGGTATCTGGGCTATGACGGAGATACGGTGACAGGCACGCTGCGCCTGCGTCTGCGCGATGACGCTCCCCACGCCGCAGAGGTGAGATTCCAGGTCGAACTCACATGGTCGGACAGTGTGAAGGGCGGAGAGGGGCGCGGAAATCGGGTGACGCTGCATGTCGGGCCGGAGCAGGATGGCCTACCGCCACTCAAGATCCAGTCGGTGGACGGCGGCATTCAGGTGTCCAGCGGAGACTTCGCCCCGAACGAGCCGGTCGCCCTTTGGTACGACGCTCCGGACGGTCGCAGCACCGCTATGGGACGGGTGACTGCCGACGCGGAGGGAGCGATCAGCGTGCTGTTCCCCTCGGCGGATCGCCCCGCCGGTCGTTACCAGATTGTGGCGCAGGGCATCTGGAGCGAGGCCGTCGCTACGACCGTCGTCTCACTGCCCGCGCCGTAAAATCGTTATCAGGCAGTAGAGCAGAAGTAACGCTGTGACGTCAGATCCACTACCCATGTCACCCTGAGCGAAACGAAGGGTCTGTCCCGAGGTCGGGACAGATGCTTCGCTGCGCTCAGCATGACATGACCGCGTTACTTCTGCGGTATT
>JBAXMH010000365.1:0-3857 GCA_037134395.1 Chloroflexales bacterium | reverse complement strand
CGCAGGCCGTCGAGGTCGCGGCCAAGGCGGCGGGCGATCTCGCGCACCATCAGCATCACACCGCGCCCGGTGGCATCCACACGACCAAGGGATCCGCCGATGTTAACCGGCTTACCAGTGACCACGGCGGGCACGGTGTAGCCACGGTGCATCGAGATCGTGTCCATAATCCAGGCCATCATTTGGGCGTTCGTGCCCATGTCAGGCGCGGGGATGTCGCGCTCGGGGCCAAGCAGGATCGAGATCTCGGTAGCAAAACGCCGGGTGAGGCGCTCAAGCTCACCGAGCGAAAGCTGATTCGGATTGACGATCACCCCGCCCTTTGCCCCGCCGTAAGGGATGTTCACCAGAGCGCACTTCCAGGTCATCCACATCGCCAGAGCGCGCACCTCGTCAATATCCACATTGGGGTGGTAGCGAATGCCGCCCTTCACAGGGCCGCGACTAAGGTTATGCTGCACGCGGTAGCCGGTGAACATGCGCGTGTTGCCATTGTCCATCTTCACCGGGAAATTCACCGTCAGTTCGCGCTGAGGCACCCGCAGTATGGCGCGGATGCCATCGGGCAGTCCAAGGATGTCGGCGGCGATGTCAAACTGCTGTTGGGCAATGCGGAAGGGATTATCGCCGTCAGACGGCATTGTCTTGTCCTTTGTCACAGCAAGCTCTTACGCATATAGTACCAGGTACCCTGGCGGAAGAAGAGCCACGCCAGGAGCGAGCGGCGGGTGTGGGCCTCCACAAATCCGAGGCTCAGGTAGAGGTTGCGCGCACTGGTATTGTGAGAACTCACATAGAGTCCCAGAAATCGCTTGCGGCGGGCGCGGGCCTCCTCCTCGGCGCGGGCGACCATGCGACGGGCCACACCGTTGCGCCGGTATGACTCAAGGACGGCCACATCGGACACGAATCCCTCGTGGTGATCAATGCGGTGGTCGAGAATCGAGAGGGCGAAGAGCGAGCGGGTCGAACCCCACATGCCAAGGACCTCCTGAAAGGCCAGTTCGGCAATCCCCGCGTCATCACTGGTCATCTCCCACGTGCGGAGGGTGATCGTACCAATCAGTTGGTCATCCTGCTCGGCAACGAGCATGCCACGCACCGCCGCCGCACCCTGGCGCTGCCACGCGCACGCGAGAGCCTGGGTGCCGCGCTCGATGCCGTTGCGGCCAAACGCACCACCAAAAGTGTCGGCGAACGCCCGACGATGCAGATCAATGATCGCGGTGACATCACCCACATGGGCCGGGCGAATCAGCGCGGTGATGGGCGAGTCTGCCGCCACATGTGGAGGAAGAACACCCGACTGGCTCTGGAACACGTGTGTGGTCATAACAGGAGGCAGGAGGCAGGGGTCGGGGGTCAGGGGTCAGGGGTCGGGGGTCAGAGGCGGGGGTCGATCAATTCCCTGCCTCCTACCCCCTGCCCCTGCCTGCTGCCTCCTGCCCCTGCCTCCTTTAAGCGCTAGCGGGTCGTCAGTTCAACAACGCGGCGATCCAGACGGGCGGAAATATCGCGGTACATATTGCCGCGCATCTGCTCAGCCTTGAGCTGTCGGCGGAGGGTGAGGGCATACACGGCAGTGCCGGACAGCAGGGCTAGTAGCAGCAAGTTCAACTTCATGATGGCTCTCCTCAGAGGGGTCTCGTCCCGTCCACTATTCTAGCGCAGGGCAGGGCAACCTTCAAGGGTCGGAAGGCGGGATTGTAGGAGGCGGGAAGCAGGTGGCTTACTGCTTACTGCTCACTGCTTATAGCAAACCTAAACTGGTTGTGAAGTTACAAAATCGCTCGCGACTGAAGTCGCGCCTGCGGAGCCTTCGGCTGGGTGTCGGCCTCCGCCGACGCCGGATCCGTCCACGTAAGCGGACGGTCGGCCAGTGGCCTTGTGCTGCGACGTCAGTTGCGAGCGATTTTGTAACCGCCGGGAGCTTCAACCTCCGGCTTCGCAACCCGGATAGGATCACCATAGAGTGCCGTTGGACAAGACGCTACCTCACATGCGGGGTGGGGCGAAACAGTCGCCGTAGCTTGCGATTAGAGCGGGCTGGTCGCCGGAGGTGTGTACACGATGGGCCAACCGCTGCTTGGGTTGGTACGACCGTCGTAGGGGTAAGGGAGTCCGCACAGACCCGATTGCGCCCCTCATGCTTTGCCTGGTAGAGCATGCGATCAGCGTGCTCAAGCAGGTGGTCAAGGGTTTGGGGCAGATCGAGGAGGCACTCGGTCACCCCTGCGCTTATCGTCACATGAATGTGATGCAAGGACGTGGGAACGCCAGTTGTGGCAATGCGGTGACGTAAGCCCTCAAGCTGAACCCAAGCCAGTGCGCTGGTGTTTCCGGGTAGTAGCACGGCAAACTCTTCGCCGCCAATGCGACCGAGCAACGCTTCCGCTGGCAAGTGCTCACGACATTGCGCTGCAATCCAGGTGAGCACTTGATCACCAATGGCGTGGCCGTAGGTGTCATTCACTCTCTTGAAATAGTCAACATCGAGCAGCGCAACCGCGAGGGGTTGGCGATCACGCTGGCTTTGCAGCAAAAGCGCTTGCCCCAATGTAAAGAGCGGATAGTGAGCGGCCAGCGTGAGTTCTTCATGCCCCGCGTCGTAGATCAGCAACTCGGCGCTCTCCACTTTAAGGAGCGTCGCCGCCCGTGCGACAATGGATTGGAGCAGGTGCGGCTGCGAGCGCTCGATCAAAATCTCGGCCAACGTGCTGCTCATTGCCTCAAGGGCGGCGACGCGCTGTTCGGCGATCTGAGCGCTCGTCTGGAAGGAGGGGCATGCCAACCTCCTGGTTGGTATGGGGCGCTCTGCGAGCGGGTTGGCTTAGGCGCGCACGAGTAAGGATATTATAAGCGAGCTCCTCTGGTTGATAGAGGCTGCGTAGTAGGTCAGGCTACGATAGAGCAATCCTACGCGGGTTGTGAAGCCGGGAGGCTGAAGCATCCGGCTCTGTGGGGGTACGAAGCCTGCGAAGGCAGGCTCATCAAGGCCGCGTAGGCGGCCTTTGCAACCGTAGAGCCTGCGGCTTCAGCCGCCGGGCAACCTTCACAACCCCGATAGGATTGCTATACTGCCTCCTGCTCACTGCTCACTGCTTACTGCCTACTGCCTCCCACGTTGCCGCCAGGCGTTGTACAGGGCGATGCTGCCGGCCACCGAGGCGTTGAGCGAGGCGATCTGTCCGGCCATTGGCAGGCGCACCAGGAAGTCGCAGCGTTCACGCACGAGGCGGGAGAGGCCCGGCCCCTCGGCACCGACGACCAGGGCCAGGGGCAGGTTGAGGTCAGCGACATCGAGATCCTGGGCCTGCTCATCATCCTCCAGACCAACCACCCATACGCCTTGTTTCTGAAGGGTGGCGATTGTCTGGGAGAGGTTGCCCACCAACACAATCTTCAGATGTTCGGTGGCTCCGCTAGAGGCGTTGACCACCGCCGGGGTAATCTCGGCGGCACGGCGACCGGGCAGGGCCACACCATGGACACCCACCACTTCGGCGGTGCGCAGCAGCGTACCGATGTTTTGCGGGTCTTGCAGATGGTCGAGCAGCAGCAGTAGGGGCGGCTCACCGCGCTCGGCGGCCAGGGCCAGACACTCGTCCAACTCGGCGTAGGGATATTCGCCCGTTTCCAGCATCACACCCTGGTGGTTTGCGTCACGCATCTGCTTATCAAGGATCTGGCGCTCAACACGCTGGATGGTCATGCCCGCCAATTCGGCCTGCTTGACGATCTCGGCGATCACGCCGGTTTCTTGGACGCCATTGGAGACCACGAGGCGATGCATGGTGCGGCGGCCCGCTAGGATGGTCTCACGCACCGCGTTGCGACCGTATAATTGTTCACTCATA
>JBAXMH010000364.1:0-3863 GCA_037134395.1 Chloroflexales bacterium | reverse complement strand
TCCCGCGCAGCGGCATACCCCGCACGCTTGCCGAATACCAGGCATTCGAGAAGCGAATTGCTGGCCAGGCGGTTCGCGCCGTGGACGCCGGTACAACTCACTTCACCGGCGGCGTAGAGACCGGGCATGCTGGTGGCTCCGTGCAGGTCGGTACGTATCCCACCCATGAGGTAATGCGAGGCCGGGGCCACTGGGATGGGTGTCGTCGCAATATCAATCCCATCCTCACGCAGACGGGCCGAGATGGTTGGAAAATGGTGTGCCAGCAGATCGGTTGGCAGGTGGGTCAGATCGAGCAGCACGTGATCGCTCGCAGTTCGGCGCATCGCCGCATAGATCCCGCGTGTCACTACATCGCGTGGGGCCAACTCAGCACGAGGATCATAGCTCGGCATAAACCGCTCACCAGCGGTAGTGCGCAGGATTCCGCCCTCGCCACGGGCCGCCTCGCTGATCAAAAAGCCATGACCGGCGCGGGTGCGGTACACCGTGGGGTGAAACTGGACGAACTCCATGTCCGCTACCTCAGCCCCGGCGCGGTAGGCCATCGCGATGCCCTCGCCAAGGGCGACGGGTTGGTTACTGGTGAGGCCGTAGAGCGCGCCAACTCCGCCCGTAGCCAGGATGGTCGCTTCAGCCAGAATGCGCGCCCAGACGCCAGAATTATCGCGGGCCAGGGCACCGATCACCTGCCCGTCCACATCAAGCAGGTCGGTCGCCTGCCAGCCCTCGCGAATACGGATGCGTGGGTGGGCCTGAGCTTGGGCGATCAGTTGGCGGATGACAGCCCAACCTGTGGCGTCACCCACGTGGACAATGCGGCGCTGCGAGTGACCACCCTCAAGGCCGAGTGCGAAACGATTATGGCTATCGCGCTCAAAGGGCACGCCAAGCGTCGCCAGTTCGCGCATCAGACCAGGAGCGTCGTAGGCCAAAGCCGACACCGCACCTCGGTCGGACAAACCGGCCCCGGCAATCAGCGTATCGTCAATATGGGCACGCGGCGAGTCATCATCGTTCAGTGCAGCAGCGATCCCGCCCTGAGCCAGGGCCGAGTTGCTCTCAGGTAAACACCCACGCACCAGGACGGTCACATCGGTGCGCTCGGCAGCTACCAGAGCCGCGCTCAACCCCGCCGCACCGGCACCGATCACCAGCACCCCCGTGCGCTCCACCCGAGCGGCGCGGGGCTGGTTGGCCAGGACATAGCGTGGAGTTTGGATCATAGGAATATACCTCAGTGTACCTTTTCTATGCATCACTACAACGCGATCATCCGCTCAATCGCCGTACGGGCGCGGTCAGCCAGAGACGGGTCAACCCTCACCGGATAGGTGAGGTCGCGCAGGCAATCGCGCACCCGCTCCAGGGTGATCAGCTTCATATAGCGACACGAGATCGATTCATCTATGGGCAGGAACTCCTTCTCAGGATTCGCCTTGCGCATACGGTGGAGGACACCAATCTCGGTAGCGACTACAAACTGCGTGGTACTACTCTGGGCTGCATGGCGGATCATGCCCTCGGTGGAGAGAATATGCGTACCCTGAGCGCTGATCGAGCCAGAGGCAAGATAGTGCATCGCGCTGCTTACACACCCGCACTCAGGATGAATGAGCAACTCGGCTCCGGGAAGTGCGGCGCGCTGGCGCTCGACCATTGCCGGCTTAATCGCGGCGTGGACATGGCACTCACCGGCCCAGATCTCCATTTTTCGCCCGGTGGTCTGGCGCAAATAGCTACCCAAAAACATATCGGGCAGGAACAAGATCTCTTTATCCTCCGGGATAGCCCGGATCACCCGCTCCGCATTCCCCGAGGTACAGCAATAGTCGCTCTCCGCCTTCACCTCGGCGGTGGTATTGACATAACTCACGACCACCGCGCCGGGGTGATCCGCCTTCCACGCCCGCAACTGGTCGGCGTTAATCGAGTCGGCCAGCGAGCAACCAGCATCCAGATCAGGGATAAGCACCATCTTTTCGGGTGAGAGAATCGCCGAAGTCTCAGCCATAAAATGAACCCCGCAGACCACCAGGATCGGCGCGGTGCTACGGGCGGCGAACTGGGCCATCCCCAGCGAGTCGCCCACATAGTCGGCCACATCCTGAATCTCACCGTACTGATAGTTATGGGCCAGGATCACCGCGCCACGCTCAGCCCGCAGATGGTCAATCTCCTCGGCCAGCACGCAGGCGGCTGCAGGGGTGTCATGATAGAGTCCGGTGGTCATCGTTTCACCTCCAGATAACCCGGTCATAAAGGCGGGTTATTAGTGTTCCATACACACTAACTGTACCGATAAAGAGAGCCGCACGGCCATCAACGAGATAGTGTACAATGTACACCAATACCCCGTGTAAAAAAACGGCCCCACGGCCACGCATGGACATCACACTGGCGAAAGTATACGACTCCTTGAAAGTGTTGTCAAGACACCAGTGCGTATGTGCTGGGAAATGCCCGTGGCGATATATCGCGTCCTAATGCGGAACCAAACAGCCGTTCGCGTGCCTGTCATTGCCCCTTGTTGCCTGCCAATCACTCACAGCTATTACTCACACCAGAAGGGAGGTGGCTGTGATGGCTGATCGCATGCACCAGCCCTGCCCTCGATGTGGCGGACACGACCGATTCTACCGCGTGTCACGGCCAAAACATGGTGGCGATCCATTCTGGAACTGCAATCAGTGCAGTTACAAGGAGTACGACTCTCACGGCAGATCGTCCGGTACGGAATATCACGGATCGGGTGTATCTCTTTCGCACGCAGAAGAGCCTGCAAAGCCCACATGCAGCAGGCCCGCGCTCCCAAAAACCACAACCGGCGGAAGTGCAGCTGCACTTCCGCCGGTTGTCCGCCCCTGTCCAGATCGCCCCCGGCCTACGGCTCGGGTACCTCTAAGTCGCGGCAGATTTTCCGGGCGGTGATATCGTTCACCTCGCGGTGACGTGGCACGGCGGATCGCTTGCCCGTGGCCGGATGCCAGTACAGGCTATGTTCGCTGCCCTCGCGCTTCAGCTTGCAGCCGTGGCGCTCCAGGTGGCGGATCAGATCGGTGCGCCTCATACGAGTAGGGCAAACTGCTCACGCTCAAGCACTGGCTGCCCAATGAGGGCTTGCTCTGCATCGGCGCGATTGTCCTCAAGGATGAGCGCCAGTGCTTCTCGCAGGTTCGCCCGCGCCTCTTCCATCGTGGCCCCCTGCGTGTTTACCCCCGGAATTTCTTCGATCCATGCCGCGATCCAGTTTCCACTTCGCACATAGACCGCTGTTAGGTTCATGCCCGTTTCCTTTCCGCCGGTTGCCCGCCCCTGTCCAGATCGCTCCCGGCATTGCCAGCTAAGCCGTGTCAACCTGACGAGTGTTGAACTCTTCAGGCAGTGGGTCAAGCCTGAGAATGTCGCCCGGTTCACAGGGTATCCATACACAAATAGCGCTGAGGTCATCAAGCGGAACATTCTTGATTGTATTGTTCAGAAGGCGTTGTACGGCGCTTCGAGATGCACCGCACTCTTCAACGATAACGCGAATACCTATGCGGCGCTTCTCTCGAAGCTCCTTTTGAGCGACTAACACTCGAAAATGGCTGTTCACGACTTTCACCTTACTATTATCGTGTACCACGGCGTTGCACGCAAGTGCATCTTTATGTTATTTCGCAGCAGTGCATAAGTAACGCTGTCACGCTGAGCGAAGCGTCCCGACCGCGATATGGGTTGCCGGGACGCTTCGCTGCCCTCAGCGTGACAAGTCTCACAGCGTTACTTCTGCGGTATGACATGGTTCAGCGGAGCCAATTTTACATGACAGTTTGTGCTGGCCCCCCTCACCCCCCTGCCCCCTCTCCCACCAGGGGAGA
>JBAXMH010000363.1:0-3871 GCA_037134395.1 Chloroflexales bacterium | reverse complement strand
TGACACCTGACACCTGACACCTGACACCTGACACCTGACACCTGACACCTGACAACAAAGAGGGAGCGCGGCGCATAAGGCGACCACAGCTCCCCAGGGTGCGGCAGCGGGCTGTCGTGTTTGGCAGGACAGCCTTGTCCGTTATCTGCTCCCTTGCCTTAGCGCGCACGACCGTACGTAACCCAGCTTCGGCGGCTCTGCTCACGTGCCTGCTGTATCGCCCGCTGGCGGGTCTCCTCTGCCCGCTCACTCAGCTCGCGAATATCATAGAATGGCCCGTCCTGGCTTGTGAGCACCCCGATGGAAATAGACATCAGAGGCACCTGTCGGGTGCCGCCGGTATCATCGGGCACCTCGATAAACCCCTGCTTACGGTGCTTATAGTTATAGTGCAGCCCGATCTCCTCATCAAAGCGGGTGATCAGTCGCTCACAGATTGCCTTGAGCCGCTCGGGTGCTGATGTAACGACAAAGTCGGGGCCGACCACCATCTGGCCGATGAAATCTTCATGGCTACCGAGATCGTTGAGTACCTCGTTGAGCAAGAGAGCGCTGAACTTCAGCACATCCTCACCCACTACCGAACCATACGACTGCGTGAACAGCTCGAAGCCGTTAATATGAACCAGTGCCATACCCCAGCCCTGGGTGGTAAGCAGCAGGCGGAGCTGATCGCTGATCAGATCGGCTGTCGGCAGATTTGTCACCGGGTGGAGCTGATTCTTCCGCCGGGCTTCCTCTAGCTGGTTCTTAACAATCGTGTGTACCTCTTCGATGTCGAAGGGCTTCACGATATAGTACTGGGCCTGAACCTCACCGAGACCAATCAGCCGGTCGCGGCGCTCGCCACGGGCCGTCAGGAAGATGATCGGGATATGGCGGGTACGTGGACTGGCCCGGAGGGCTTTTCCAATATCATAGCCTTCCATATCGGGCAGGTTCACATCGAGGAGTGCGAGGTTCGGCGGCGTCTTGCTACAGATCTCCAGAGCTATCTGACCGCGCATTGCCGTAAATACCTCGTAGCCCTGAGACGTGAAGTAAATCTTAAGCAGACTTGAGATGTCGGGTTGGTCCTCAACGACCAAAATGCGCTCTTTAGCCACGTCTATCCTCCTCGCGCTGCAGAAACGCTGACGGCTGACTTAATGATGGGCAACCGACATCGTGATGATAGCATTATCGCTCTTGCCAGCGATTGTGTTATGTCCATTGCTGAGTGGTATACCTGCCGGATGCGACCCCGATACTACACCGTTGCTAATAGAGGGCCGGCTTGTGGCGGGCGGCTCTTCAGGTGCGCGGCTCGTGGTGGCCGGATCCTCATACACATTGGGCCAATGATAGACAATCCGCCGTGGGTCGCCCGTCTTAGGATCTACATCGTTCACATCGTGACCAGGCACGGTCTTGCGGATTAAGTTCCTGTCATTATCAAAGATTATAACAGCATTTGACTCAATCATACGGCCTGGATAGACGACAAAACCGCTGCCGATCTTGCAGTTGTGGCCGATCGCCGAGCCGAGGACTGGCAGGCCGATCTCGACGACACGGCCCCGGTGGACGATCTTAATCGGCTCACCCTGAAGATTGAAGTCGGTAAACACATTGTTCGCGCCGATGAAGGTATTGCGACCGACAAGGCACAACTGGAGTGTGCTATTCTGGGCCACCATCCCATTCTCCATCATCGCGGTCATAAACAGGCCAGCGTTAAATGGCAGGAAACAACGGTCGCTCACCACGCTGAGCATGATCTGCGACCCTTGCATCACATTCACATTGTTGCCAATAACGCTGTTGGCGATCACCACTCCCGGCCCGATATAAACATCATCGCCAATGGTGGTTGGTCCGTGGATGATCGCGGTCGGGTCAATTGAGCAGCGTTTACCTACCTTCACCAAGCTACGCGAGGAGAGGAAGTGGTTGCGCCACGGCTCTTCGAGCGGGTTGATTTTCTCGCCAAATGCCCGTAGCGAGAAGGCAAGCTTGCCCGGAAAGAGATTCCAGTCCTCCTTGGTCCAGTGCAGAATATTGAGCAGCCGCGACTTCTCCATGCGTGCGTCCTGCTCGGCTGCTCGCGAGAAGACCCCCATGAGAACGTTGGCCATCAATACGTGCAGCCAGCTCTCAATTGAGAGGAAGGCGCGGATGGGGATCTGGTAGGTCAGATCGCCCTTGTTGATAGCCATATAGCTGGGGATATGGTAGTAGCCCATCTCGCGGCTGATCGTATCAATCACGATGGGGATGGGTTCGCTGCGGGCACCTGTAGGATAGTAATAGATATCGGCGACGTGGACGGCACCGCGCTGCTGCTTACCGTCATCAATATAGGCGACATCATCGCGGCGGATGATACCGGTGCAGACCTGGAGGGCGTGGCGCTCAATGCTGGGATCACCGCGAATACCACGGACATCATCACTGGCGCGGAAGGCGATCTGGCAGGGCCGACCGGTGGCCTGCGCCTTTTCCATAAAAGTATCAATCAGCGCGGCATTAAAAAAGAGGTTATCGCGATAAACAATAAGCGATTCATCGCTTTGCTCTATATGCTCGGCGAGCTGATCGAGTGTATCAACCTCGGTCGTGTGTGAATAGTAGGCTTTGAGCAGATCACGCTGCGTAAGCCACAGATTCTTATTAAGAATCCGAAGATCGCGAGCAGGTTCGGCAAATGGCTCGATAGGTGTATAATCTCGAATGATGATCCGCCGCATTGCCGACCCCTTTCTACGAACTACATAGTAGGCGCTTTGTGCGCTCTTCCTTGTTGATTGATGCTACTACTATATACTGTAGATACGTGTACTCACAAGCATGATAGATTACATTCGGATTACACGAGAAACGGTGAGGTTTAGAGGTTTTTAATTTATTGTACACCTTGCCATGCTCCTCGTCAACGAGGTTATCGTGTAGAGTCAGGGCAGTGCAACGAGCTTACAGTGTCGGGTAGGTGGCGAGGCTGGCGCTGATGGAGGTGAGGGCGTCGGAAGTGACTGTTGTGCGCAGGGCGGCAAGGGCGGCGCACAGACGGGACGACTGGCCGGGAGAGGGCGATTGTGGGGTCAGGCCGAGCATGGCCTGGACGATAGCGGCGTAGGGGCGCGACAGATCCTGCGGGCTGAGGGGCGCGCTCATCACTGGCAGATCAGCCTCGATCTGGCGGCAAGCACCGGGCCAGTCCACCACACCCGGCATCTCGGCGGCAAGGGTGAGCAACCGCTGGCAGCGTTCGATAGCCGCTCGCCGCAACTCGGCCTCGGGCGGCTCTTGCGGCGGGGGCAGCGCTGCGGGCGGGGGAGGGGATAGTGTTTCGGCAGGGGTCACAGGCGAACCGCTCACCATCTCAATGAGCCGGTCGAGTCCGGCGCTCAGCAGTGACTCGATCTCGCGGGCGTAACTGACCCAGGCTCCCACCTGCATGCGGAAGGGGTCGGGAATATCGCGCTGACGACCGGCGAGCGCACCCAGGCCAATGATGGAGGCTTGGGGGTAACGATCCTTGAGGACGCGGGCCACTCCGCTGTTGATAGCCAGGAGTACCTGCGCCGTCTCGACCATCGTGTCGCTGAGGGAGCGGGCCTGGTGCTGACTAATATCGAGATTGAGTATGGCAATCGCGTCGCGGGCCTCAACTTCAGCCGGATCCTCGTCGTGGCCGACAACACCAGCCGAGGCGACAGTCCAGTTAATACCGCGCTGGTGCAACAGCCGACGCAGCAAGGCGGTGGCCATCGGCGCACGCCCGGTGTCAGCCGCTCCAACAATAAGAATCAGGGTTTGCTCGGTATTCATCGCTTAACAAGGTGTCAGGTGTCAGGTGTCAGGTGTCAGGTGTCAGGTGTCAGGTGTCAGG
>JBAXMH010000362.1:0-3877 GCA_037134395.1 Chloroflexales bacterium | reverse complement strand
TCGCGACGCGCCCTCGCGGGGTAGGGGCGCGTCGCGACGCGCCCCTACGGAACATATAAAGGAGCCATCATGACCACCACCCAGCCCGGTTACGGCGACCTGCCCGCCGCCCAGGACGAACTCGGCTTCGCGCCCTCGGCGGCGGCCCTGACCCGCATTGTCCTCAGCGCGGAACTGGCCGACACCCCGCTCACCGTCGGCGTCTACGGGCCGTGGGGCAGCGGCAAGACCAGCCTCATGCGGATGATTCTGGCCCAGCTTGATGACTCCCGCTGCACGGCCATCTGGTTTGACGCTTGGCGCTACGCGCAGCAGGAGACCCTCTGGCGGGCGATGCTGCTGTGTGTGGTTGAGGCGCTGCGTACCCTCGTCCAGTACGACACCAACTGGCTCGACGCCTACATCACGCACCAAAACCAGCGCGATCCAAGTATGCCGCAAACCGCCCTCGATGACCACGGGCGGGCGCAGACGCGCACCCGCATTGGCCGACGGCTGGATGTTCTGGTGGACAGCCTCTACCGCAGCGTGGATCGCGAGGAGCCGGGGGCGATAGAGTTCCAGTGGGATAAGGCGGGGAAGTTGGCCGTCGGCACGGTGATCCGCGCCGGGTTTAGCTACATCCCCGTGCTGGGCGGGATCGCCAAGGCGGTGGAGAAGGCGGGCGAGAAGGCCGGTGAGGAAGACTACGCCGCGCAGATCTTCGACCTCTTCCAGCGCGAGCGCACGCGCATCTCCCGCGAACAGGTGCAATCCCTGGAGCAGTTCCACCAGGGGCTGACCGATCTGGTCAAGGAACTCGTCACCACCCTCAACCGGCGGCTGGTGATTTTCATTGACGACCTCGACCGCTGCCTGCCGGAGCAAGCCATCGGCGTGCTGGAGGCGATCAAGGTCTTCCTCGACATCCAGGGCTGCGTGTTTGTGCTGGGCGTGGATCGCGAGATCATCGAGCGCGGCATCCGCGTGCGCTACAAGGAGTTCGCCCTGGCAGGCGATGCGGCGGGCGTCTTCCCGGTGGCCGAGCGCGACTACCTGGAGAAGATCGTCCAGATTCCCTTCGCCCTGCCGCCCCTGGCCCCCACCACCATGAGCGCCTTCCTCTGCTCGCGCCTGCCCCGCGTCCTCGACACCGAAGGGGACGTGGCGCTGGTCGCCGCACTGATGACCGCCGGGTTACAGCGCAACCCGCGCAAGGTCAAGCGCAGCTTCAACATCTTCCGTCTGCACATGAGCCTTGACCGCGCCCACGGGCGGCAGACGGCGGCGGGCCTCATCGCCAAGCTCACCGTCATCCAGACCAGCTTCGCCGACCTCTACGAGCGCATCGCCCGCGACCCGCTGGTGCTGCGGCAGGTTGAGCAGATTGTGCGCGGAATGCCGGGTGCCGGGGCCATCGGTCAGGAACTCCGTGACGACGTGGGGAAAAGCGACCCGCGCCTGAAGGAGATGCTCTTCCTGTCGCCGTTCTTCGACACCCTGAGCGATGACGCGCTGCGCGATCTGGTGTACCAGAGCCGGGTGACACTATGAAAGCATCACAGATTTTGCGAAACCTGGGCACCTTCGAGGAGCGACGGGCAGGGAGTGACGGGATTGACTCCGTTGCGGCGGCGATTGCGGAGATCACCCGGCGGGCCGAGAGTGCGGTGGCTCAGGCACTCGCGGACGGCACGCCTGAACAGTGTGCCCGCCGTGCCGAACGCCGGGAAGATGTCGCATGGGAGGCCGCGCATGGCGAGGTCGCTGGCTCCCCCTGGCAGATTCTCGCCGACTCCATGCAGATTCTCGCGGAGCGGTTGTGGTAGACGGAGCGCGTCAATCGGGGCTATCCCCATTCCGAGGGTGCCATGTCTCTCCCCCATCTGGAACTCATCATCGCCCAGGACGCCGCCGGTACGACCACCGCCGCGCTGCGGGTCGAACTGCCCCATCGCCGCGCCGATCTCGTCCCGCCCGAGGCGATCTCCCTGGATACGGTTGCCCTGCGCAGCCTCATCGTTACCCCCGACGACTACGGGGCCGCGCTGACCGCGATGGTCTTCACGCCCGCGCTGCGTGAGGGCTGGCAGCGGGCGGTTGGCTTCGCGGAGGCGATCATAGTCTTTGCTCGCGAGCGACGCGGCACCACCTCGCCGCGCTCGATGCATCCCAGGAAGACCGCGAGGCGTAGATCGTGTTGCTCCATGTCACTGGTGACGTGGAGGAATGTGCGGCCCTGGCTATCGGGCGAGCGCGGCGGGCGCAGCGGGCGGTGAATGAAGTCACCAAGTGAAACCACGGTCACGCTTCGCGTGACCGTGTTACTTCTGCGCTCTTGCCCCTCATGCTTGAAAAAGTATATCGCTAACGGTATACTTTATGATAACATCAGCATAACACGGTCGTCGCAGTATGAGGGAGAGGGATGGAGATTTTGATCGTTGGTGGGGCAATTGTGGGTGTCATGGTGGTAATCATCGCGGCAAACTGGATGCGCGGTAGTTCTGGCGGTTCGGGCATCGAGCCGTGGATGCTTCGCACCGAAGGACTCACCGGGCTATGCAGCGATTACCTGGACTATATTGATGAGATGAACGGATCAGGGCATGATTACGAAACGTTGCGTTACTTCGATAGCCAGCGCCAAGTCGCGCATGAGCAATTGCTTGAAGCACTTGGTCTTGATCGTAGCTACCCGCTCGACATGGCCCTATTTGCTCGCCGTTATCTGAAGAGATAGGTACCAACCATGAGTAACACCAGTGGACAGTGGGCACGCACACACACCGTTGGGGGCCGTATCGTTGGAGAGTTCACCAACCACGAGAGTGCCCCGCCTCGACAGATGGCCATTATTATGACCCTCAACGGCCCGGAAATTGCCCCGCGTGATACGCTTATACCCCTCGATCACGATGATGTGATCGGAAGCCTCTCGCATCGCATTGAGGACGTGATTGACGCAGCGGAGCGGGTGGGCTACACCACGGACGACATTCGTGCTGCCATTGATTTGGCCTTGCGCCGTAAAACGGTTTTACCCCAATGATCACCTGGCTCACCACCATCCAAGCGGCGACGTTCCTGGCCGCTCGCGGCGTCACCGTGGTGAGCCGTCAGGGGCGGCAGCCGCCCACGCCGCAGACCATCAAAGTCTGGTGTCAGCGGGGAGTCCTGACGCAGACCCAGCGCATCGGCGGACGGCAGCGCGGCTACTATCTTGTCGCCCAGGACGAACTGGAGACGTTCATGCCCCCAGTGATGGGTCGCCCGCATGTCAAAGGAGCCGCACGCGATGACCAACCCCTACCAGCCGTCACGTGATGATCTCGAACACCTGATGCGGATCGGTGCGATCAAGCTGGAGCGTACTGCTGGTGTCCCGACATGGGAGGCGTTGCCAAGTTCCCGGCATCAGATGGTGGTCGATCAGATCCGGGCCACGCTCACGGCGATAACCGGCGGCGCGGTACCGTGCGGCTGTCACCACCTCGCGGATGTGGCGATACGATTCCCGGATGGCTCACTCAAACGCCCCGACATTGCGATCTTCTGCACGCCGCCGCCCATGCAAGACGATGCGCTGACGCTGTTGCCGGTGGCGGTGATCGAGATCATCAGCCTGGGGTACGAGTACAAGGATGTGACCCTCAACCCGCCGTTCTATCTGCCGATGGGAGTATCCGCCGCGCAGATTTTGGTAGTGTCCGTGAGCGTATCGACGGCATGTAATTCAGTTCTGCATCCCCATTGCTGAGGCGCGAGACCCTGACATGACAACATGAGCCTTTGAGGTTATTGACGAAGCGGATTCTGCCGAACGTCAGTACCAACAAGAAATTAAGGGAAGCGGAAATACTTGTTTACCCCGATGCTGACGTTGGGGCGATGGTAA
>JBAXMH010000361.1:0-3906 GCA_037134395.1 Chloroflexales bacterium | reverse complement strand
CGATGTCCCTCATCTCCTGAGAAGCTGTCTGAAAAGGTCACTCATCCCGCGATTCCCCCTCCCCAGCCCTCCCCCGATGGGGGAGGGAGTCCGGCTCCTCCCCCCATCGGGGGGAGGTTGGGAGGGGGGCAGTGACTTTTCAGACAGCTTCTGATATGTCCGATGTGGCCGCAGTATAGCACCTGCCGGTGGATGTGTGGGAGTACCAAAAAAACCAGATCAGACGAGATCAACAATGATGTCCTGAGCGCACAGGGCTTCTACAATTGCCCCCGGTGCGCCTGTATCGGTGATGATCCGATCAATCTCGTTGGGCAGGGCAAACACGCTAAAGGCGGTGTTACCAAACTTACTGGAGTCCACGATCCCAACCGTGAGAGCCGATACCTGCACGAGGCACTGTTTAAGCTGAGACTCGACGATGTCAGTTTCCATCATCCCGTCGCCTGTGACCGCACGTGCGCCGAAAAAGCCAATGTCAACCCGTAGTCGCTGGAGCAGATCGGCATTAAGGTTGCCGACCAGCGAGCTTGAGCGGTGGCGCATGGTGCCGCCCACGACAATCGTCGTGATTCCTGCGCTAAAATTGAGTTCAAGGGCCGTGTAGAGACCATTGGTCACCACCGTCAGATCGTCACGATCCTTGAGCAAGCGGGCGACCTGTAGTGCCGTTGTACTCGCATCAAGAAAGATGCTCTGTCCCGAGATCACCAATGCGGCAGCAGCCTGCGCGATACGTCGCTTCTCCTCCAGGTGCTCCTGCTCACGGGTCGCAAAATGCAGCTCAAGGCGTCCGCGTCCCGAGGCCATCGCACCACCATGCACCCGTAACAACAGACCCTGCGACTCGAGGGTGTCCAGATCCTTACGAACCGTGACCTCAGAGACCCTAAGTACCTGGCTCAGCTCACCAACACCGGCGCGGTCGTGTGCGCTGAGGTATCCCACAATCTGCTCGCGGCGTCGCTCGGGCGACATCCCGTGATCGACGTGTGCCATATCTGCGTCATCTCCAGTTCCGCTGAGGTGAACATAGCCGATAGCCGATAGCCGGGCATTTTCATTGGGTGGTGTGCGTGAATCGTATGGACATCTGCTACGATGGGATTTATTCCACCCGTAAGCATAACAGATTTTGGGCATAATTTCAATAATAACGAAAGTTCTGTGTTACGTTTTCGCTTCTAAATGCTTGACGCTGCCACAACAGGGTGCTATGATGGCGCAACCGAAATCAGATTTAGACAAGGTTTCAGGTGCGAGGTTTCAGGTTTCAGGTTGAGCGCATCAGGATGCCAAATTTCGGCCTGAACTGTAAAGTATCTGCGAACCTTGTCTTAGCCGAATAAAGGAGGACTGTCAACTCACGATCCTTGTGCCGCGATCACAGACCACCGTGCGATTCGCGCACACCACCCGATGAAAATGTCCACTGATGCCCGGCTGTCGGCTATCGAATCAACGATGCTTCCGCATGTCAAAGGAGATCTCCATGGCTCGCAAAGGGACGACCCTGCTCGTACTGATCGCCACCCTCGCCATCCTGTCTGCCTGTGGTGGTACCCCGACCGCTCCGGCTGCCGCCACTAAAGCCCCAACGGTTCCGGTAGCTACCGCCGCCCCGGCTGCCACCGAGTCTAGGGCCACCGAGGCGAATGAGGTTACACAGACCGGTGCAACCGAGGGGCCGGAGGGTACCACGGTTCCGGTTCCGCCCGCTGCTGGCGGCACCATCTATGTGCTTGTGCCAAAGGCGCTCGGCAACCCCTACTTTGACACCGCCAACAAGGGTGCGCAGGATGCGGCTAAGGAGATTGGCGCAACCGTACTCTACCAGGGGCCGGCCACCGCCGACGCCACCCAGCAGATTCAGTTGCTCACCACCCTGATCGCCCAGAAGGTCGCCGGTCTCGCCATCTCAGCGGATGACTCCGACGCCCTCGTTCCTGTCGGCAAGGATGCGATTGCCGCCGGCATCCCGGTCGTCACCTGGGACTCGGCCATTGCTGCCGGTGGCCGTCAGGTTCACATCAACCAGGCCGTGGCCGCTGATATCGCCGCCACCCAGATCAAGATGGCCTCCGACCTCGCCGGTGGCGAGGGCAAGATCGCCATTCTCAGCGCCACCTCCGTCGCGCCGAACCAGAACGAGTGGATCGGCCTGATGAAAGCGGAATTGAAGAAGCCCGAGTACGCCAAGCTAGTGCTGGTGGACACAGTCTACGGCGACGACGATGATACCAAGAGCTACGCCGAGGCTCAGGGTCTGTTCAAGAAGTACCCCGACCTGAAGGTGATTATCGCCCCGACCACCGTGGGCATCGCCGCCGCCGCCCGCGCCGTGCAGGATGGCAAGCTGGTCGGGAAGGTTCTCGTCACCGGCCTAGGTACACCCAACCAGATGCGCGAGTACGTCAAGAGCGGTGCCGCCCCGCAGTTCGCCCTCTGGAATCCGGGCGATCTGGGCTATCTGGCGATCTATACCCTAAACGCCATCCATAGCGGTAAAATCAAGGGCGTGGCCGGAGACACCTTCACCGCTGGTAAGCTCGGCACATACACTATCGCCGCTGATGGCACTGTGCTGCTCGGCAAGCCCACAGTCTTCAACAAGGACAACATCGGCAACTTCGACTTCTAACTGGGCGGATATTTCTAAGTATCCTGTTGCGGGAGAGATCTATCGCGCTAAGCGAAGCGAAGCATCTCGGTGGGCGATAGTGACACCGGGAGGCTTCGCCTCGCTCAGCGTGACAGTATGACAGCGTTACTTCTGCGGTACTGCCTAAAAAAGAATGAGAAGAGCAAATCTCCCTCTCTAGCACAGGATGTCGTTATGCACGAACAGTCCCTTCAACTCCGCCTGTCCCTCGGACTGGTTGTCGCGATCTGGCTGCTCGGCCTGATCAGCCACTTTACGCCGCTGGGAGAGTGGCCAGCCACGTTTCTCTACGTCCTCGGCTCCCTCGGACTCGTGATCGGCTACTGCCGAAAGAACGATGCCTGGCAGCAGATGTTCATTACCCGACAGAACCTGCGCTCCGCGATGATCTGGGGCGGCGGACTCGGCGTAGGTCTGGCCGCGATGGATCTCGTAAATACGTTCATGTACTACCGCAGCGGTGGCGCGCCGATGGATCAGATGAACGCCATCCTGGTGGGGCTAAACCTGATCTACCTCTTCCCGGTGCTGGTGCTGGCCGAAGAGTTTCTCTGGCGCGGTATGCTCTTCTCAGCCCTCCTTGGCCGTGGGGTGAACAAACACCTCGTCGTGCTGATCACGACGGCCCTGTACTCGCTCAACCACTATGCCGTAGCCCCGGTGGGCCTAGTGGAGCGCAGCCTGATGGCGATCATGGCCCTGCCGATTGGAATTATCGGCGGCTACTTGGTGCTGCGCACGCGCAATGTCTGGGCATCAGTGGCTATCCACATGCTGACGTTTGTGTCAATGGTTCTTGACATTACCCTCATGCCCATCCTGGCGAGGGGATAAACCAGAAACGCTCACAAGGGGGAAGAGGGGTGTTGCACCAGGGTGCAACACCCCTCTTCCCCTTCAGCCTTGTTGCTGAGACAGATGAAAACCCAACTACTTGCCGCTGTGATTGCTGTGGTCACTAGCAGGGGTGGGAGTGGGGTCGTTATGGTGTTCATCCGTGCGCGCTGCGGTAGGTACAGCAGTACTGTGGCCCTCGGTAGGTGCGGCAGTGGGCGCAGGCACGCTGGTAGGAACGGCAGTGGGCGCAGGCACGCTGGTGGGAACGGCAGTAGGCGCAGGCACGCTGGTGGGAACGGCAGTGGGCGCAGGCACGCTGGTGGGAACGGCAGTAGGCGCAGGCACGCTGGTGGGAACGGCAGTGGGCGCAGGCACGCTGGTGGGAACGGCAGTAGGCGCAGGCACGC
>JBAXMH010000360.1:0-3920 GCA_037134395.1 Chloroflexales bacterium | reverse complement strand
CTCCAGCGCAGCGCAACCTCTGCCCGTCGCCAGCGTTCGCCAAGTGCCTCGGCCAGTTCCTCCAGATCCAGCAGATCCGCCAGTTGCTCGACGCGCTGCCCACGCACGTGACACACCTGCTCGTGCGTCCACAGGAGTCGCCAGCGGGTCTCGCGATCATCACTCGGCGTAAGTTCCAGCGCCCGGTTTAGGTAATCGAGCGCGGCGGCATTGGCAAACTGCGCTGCCGCCTGTTCCCCGGCCAGTGTCAGGTAGCGCAGTTCGCGGGTCGGTTCGCCCGCCAGCCGGAAGTGGTGAACCAGATCAACCGCCACCCGTTCTGGTGTGTCCCCGGCCCGCTGCTCCAGACTGCTACCTGCTCGTCGGTGCAAGTGCCGTCGCCGCAGTGTGCCGAGATCGTTATAGATTACGTGGTGGATCTCGGCGTGTCGGAAGCGCAGCACCCGATCCCCCGCCACTTCCTCCACCAACTGCCGCTCCAGCACCAGATCTAGTTGTTCCAACACCACCCATTCCGCCCGCCCGCTCAAGGCCACCAAATCATCAAAGTGGAAGCTGGGGCCTAATATCGCCGCCAGAGTGAGAACCTCGCGTGTCTCCGGGCTCAGGTAGTGGATGCGCCCCTCCACCGCCTCGTACACACTCTGTGGTAGCCGCACCGCCGCCGGTGTTGGGTAGCGCCACTGTCCCTGTTGCTTCCCCACCGCCCCGCTGTCCACCAGTCCCTTCGCCACTTCCTCCACATACAGCGGGTTGCCCCCAGTCTGCTGTGCGATCTCGGCGACTAGATCGTCCGGTACCGTTGTATCCCAGAGCTGCGCGAGCAGATGCCCCACCCCGGCCCGATCTAGCCGATCAAGGGCGATCATGCTGTACCCCGGCGCACGCCCCAGGTCGCGTAGCGCGGTTTGCAGCGGATGATCCGGCCCCACCTCGGTGTCACGGTAGGTACCGAGCAACAGCAGCGGCAGCTCCGATACTTGCCTCCCCAGATAGCGCAGCAGTTCCAGACTGCCTTCATCTACCCAGTGCAGGTCGTCGAAGATCAGACACCACGGGCGGGTGCGGGTGGCACGCCGGATCAACTGCGCGATGCTGATGATCAGCCGCAGTTGCGCCTGCTGCGGTTCTAGAGCTGGTGGTACATCCAGATCCAACACCACCTGGCGCAGTTCGGGCAGCAGTTCGGCCACCACCGCTAACAGGGGGCGAGTTGTTGGATCGAACAACTCGGGCGGCACGCTAGATATGTACGCCTGAAGCACCGTGCGTACCAGGTGATAAAGCCCACCGTCCGCCCGGCACATACCGGTCAGCACCACCGCCGCCGGGTGTCGTGCCATTACCTGCTGCGCTAGGCTCGTCTTGCCGATCCCCGGCTCACCCGCGATAAACGCAAGCTGCCCGCAGCCCGTCAGCACCGTCTCCCAGCACTGTTCCAACACCGTGATCGCGGCATCCCGCCCGACAAGCGGGCGTCGCCCAAACGTTTCGCCCTCTCCCATCCCCGCCAGCGTACCCTCTAGCACCCGGCGCACCTGCTGCGCATCGGCGTAGCGTTCATTGGGATGTTTTGCCAGCAGCTTGCAGATCAGGTGGTCAACCGACAGCGAAAGCTGCGGGTTCAGCAGCCGTGGCGGCACTGGGGCCAGATCGAGATGCGCGTGCAACAGCGCGTCGCCGGTTGCGGTAAATGGCATGTGGCCGGTAAACAGGTGGTAGAGCGTCACCCCCAGGGCATACAGATCCGTCCGTGCGTCGAGCGGATAACCCAGAATTTGCTCCGGTGCCGCGTGGGTATCCGCGATGAACCGCACCGGCGCCTCGCGCAGATCGCGCCCTTCCTGGAGCCGTCCTAGCCCGAATCCGCCCAACTTGAGTCCCTCGGGGGTCAGAAAAATGTCGCCCGAGGTCACGTTCCCATGGATCACCCCGTGCTGATGGGCCGCCTCCAGCGCCAGCGCCAGATCCCGTGCGATCCCCAGAGCCTCACCCAGAGCTAGTGGCCCGTTCATCTGGCGCAGCCGGGCGTCGAGTGTCGGGCCATACATGAGTTCTTCGACCAGGAAGGCGGCACCGTCGGGCGTGCGGCCATAATCGCGCAGGCGGGCGATCTGCGGATGACTCAGCTCGCGCAGGCGGGCGATGTGCGTGCCGAGGCGATCCAGGGTCGCCGGGCTAAGGGTTGAAGGGAGCAGGCGCAGGGCCGCATCATCACCCCAGTGATGATCTGTCACCCAGAGGACCGTGCCCAGTCGGCCCGTACGGAGCCGGGCCACAATCTGGTAGCGCTGCACCAGCAGATGCCCTGGCAGATGCAGCGCCTCGCGTGCGGACATCGCTTCCAGTGCGGCCTCGATTGTCGGATAGATCGTAAAATAGTCGCCATACCCCGCCAGACGAATAACTTCCTGGACGGCAGGCGAGGGTTCAACCAGCACGGGCGGCCCACCTGGGCGCGCACGACTGTCCAGGATCAACTGCTTGAGCTGAGCGGTGGTCAGCCGTACAACCTGAGCGAGATCCAGGATCGTCGGGCCGGCTGGTCCCGGCTCCGCGAGGCGCTGCGTGATCGCCTGGTCATCGAAGGTACTTCCAGCCGTAAGAATGGCCGTGGCTCCATCCTGGGCCAGACGCACCTCCAGCATCGCTGGGTCTAGGTTGAGCTGCAATCCCTCATACGCCAGCAGCACCTCACACGGCGGTAGGCTGGGGTCTTGGGCCTGGTACGCCACACCCGTCGTCTGCAACTCCTGGAGCTGCATGTCACTGTAGGTTGGCTCATGGTGAAAAAGGATCAGGCGTTTGACCCCCGCACGGCGGGCGAGGTCAACCCCAATCATCACCGAGCTGTGGCCCCAATCCACCTTGCTCTCCCACGACTCACGCAGGCCATATTGGGCATCGAAGATCAGCGCATCAGCATCACGGAAGAAGTCGAGCTGAGGCCGCACGCTCGCCTGATCCAGGGCTGGGTACTCCGCATCGCTCGCGAACACAAAGGTACTACGGCCATCCGCCAGCCGGTAGCTGTAGGCGGCACCAGGGTGCTGGTTGCGCAGGGTTTGAATGTCCACCGATCCGATGCAGAAGGAGGCATCCGGCTCCAGCCGTACGAACGTGCGCTGAGCTTGAAGGTAGTCGAGGGGCACCGGGAAGGTGAGGCTATCCTGCTGCTCGGTAAGGGCTAATTCAAGGTCGTGGACGCTGTAAAGAAAGATGCGATTGCCAGGAATGTAGGCCGGGACGAAGAAAGGGAATCCCTGGATATGATCCCAGTGGGGATGGCTGAAGAGGATATGGACGACCCCCTGGCCGCGCCCGCAGGGGCCCTTGAGCAGTTCCATACCTAGGCGACGGATACCGGAGCCAGCGTCAATAATGAAGATCTGATTATCGGCGCGCACTTCAACGCACGACGTATTGCCGCCGACTGTACCGCGTAGCAGGGGCGGAAGATCGCGCACGTAGGCCCGCACAGCAGCCATGTCGTGGGTATCGAGCGCGGGCATGTTATGGATTGCCTGACAGATCTTCTCTTCAATCGCGGCGGATTCGAGAGGCGTGGGGGTGGAACCTCTGGCTCCCCAAATACGAATCTGCATTGTCGCCTCCATCTACATCAGACGGTCTGCATTCCTTGGTATCAAAAAAGGGGGCAGTGATAATCACTGCCCCCCTTATTACGTGGCTCCCCGACCTGGATTCGAATTACGAATCGGCTAACTAACAGGCAGAACAGGGGGGATTGCCCGTTTATACTGTTTCCCATCAGGGATATTCTACCACAGACAAGCCTGCCCCTTACCGCCCTTACCCCCAGATGTAAACTCAATACCTTTCAAATAAGGAATCTATTGCCGCGCAGCCCTCACCCCCCAGCCCCCTCTCCCAGAACGGGAGAGGGGGAGCCGAACGCA
>JBAXMH010000359.1:0-3925 GCA_037134395.1 Chloroflexales bacterium | reverse complement strand
CAGATCGGCTATCTGGCCCCCGACTGCCGCAACCCCGACTTCGCAGCCCTAGCCATCCTCGACTCTGCGCTCAGCGGGGCCAAGTCGCTCACCTTTATGGGCGGCGGCACCCAGACCAACCGGAGCGCCCGGCTCTACCCGGCCCTCGTCGAGTGTGGATTGTCAGCTTCGGCATGGAGCAGCGTCACCCCCAGCCGCGACTCCTATCTCTTTGAACTGGGGGCCACGGCCAGTGAGGGCGTAGATCCTGCCACCGTTGAGGCTGCCCTGATCGCTGAGGTGACCAAGATCCAGCAGGATGGCATTGCCGAGTCGGAGCTGGCCCGCGCCCGCAAACAGATGCGCGCCCAGGTGGCCTACGGCGGCGAGAGCGTCACCAACCAGGCTATGCAACTCGGCATGTGGGAGTCGCTGGACACCTACCGGCGCGTTGATACCCTGCTCGACGAACTGGCCTCCGTGTCGGCGGATGACGTGCGCCGGGTTGCTCAGGCATATCTGACCGAGCGCCGACGGATCGTAGGCCACTTCGTGCCCAGTGAGTCTGCGTAGCCGATCATACAGAAAAAATCTATGTCATCAACAAACAATGGCGCAACCCTGCGCCACGTCCTGCCGAACGGGATGGTCGCCCTCATTCGCCGTAACCCCGGCGCACCCACCGTGAGCGTGCGCGGCGAGATCCGTGTCGGTGCCGCCCTGGAGTCTGTCGAGCAGAGCGGGCTGGCCGTCTTCACCGCTGCAACCCTCATCCGTGGGGCAGGTCAGCGCAGCTTCCAGCAGATTGTGGCCGAGACCGAGGGCCGTGGCTGTAGCGTCAGCGCCGGTGGTGGCGTCCAGGCCAGCGGATTTGCGGGCAAGGCGCTCGCGGAAGATCTGCCGCCTATCCTGGAGGTGCTGGCCGATATGCTCATCCGGCCTACCTTCCCGGAGATCGAGGTTGAGCGACTGCGCAGCCAGTTCCTCAGCGGCCTGCGCGAGAGTGAGCAGGACACCGGCTACCGCGCTAGTGTGGCCGCACAGTCGCTGCTCTACCCGTCCAGCCACCCCTTTAGCCGACCATCGAGCGGAACCCTCGACAGTGTCGCCGCGATTACTCGCGACGACCTTGTCCGCTTCCACCAGCGTTACCACCCCAGCCTGACCAACATCGCCATCGTGGGCGAGATTGACCCGTCGGCGGTGGTTGCCGAGCTTGAGCGTCGTTTCGCCGACTGGCACGTCGCCAGCACGCCCGAGGCCGCGTACATCCCTGACGCGCCGCCACTGGTCGGCATCCAGCGCCGCGACATCGCTATGCCCGGAAAGGTGCAGGCCGACCTGATCTGGGGCGTCCACGGGCTACGCCGCGCAGCCCCCGACTACTACGGGGCGATGATCGCTAACATGATCCTCGGCCAGATCGGCGTAGGTGGGCGGCTAGGCATGCAGATACGTGAGGAGGAGGGCTTGGCCTACTACTGCTACAGCGATATTGATGCCGACCTGGGTGCTGGGCCGTGGATGGCTGCTGCCGGCGTGAGTCCCGAGAACGTCGAGCCGGTGATCGAGGCAATTCTTACCGAGATCGAGCTGTTCCGCCAGGACGGGCCAACCGACGAGGAGCTTGATGACGCCCGCGCCTACCTCACGGGCAGCCTGGTGATCGGCCTGGAGACCAGCGACGGCATTGCGGGGAGCCTGCTTGGTATCGAGCGTCACGGACTTGGATCTGACTACATCGCCCGCTACCCCGCGATCATCGCCGCCGTCAATCATGAGCAGGTGATCGCCGCCGCCCAGAAATATCTCTCCACCGAAGCGTATATCCTCGCCGTCGCCGGGCCGGTGTGAGTTCGTTCCTGGACGTTCGTACCGGATTGTGGAGGCGTCCCGCTTGTGCAGATTCGGAGGCCGGAGGCAGGAGGCCGGAGGCCGGAGGCAACCCCCTGCCTCCTGCCTAGGTGCGCCGAGCCCGGCGTAGTTGGGCGCGCATACGGGCCATGAGTTCATCGGCACGGAAAGGCCGCTGCACATAATCATCAGCACCCTGCTCCAGCGCGGCCACGAGCAGCTTGTCATTGCACGGCGGACCAATGACGATCATCGCGCAGGTACATAGATCGTGCAGGGATCGCAGGTGGTCTAGTTCATCCTTAGAGGGTAGATCAACCAGAACGAGATCGTACCACTCGTCCAGAGATGTGAAGACCGCCTTAGGGCCGATGGCGGTGCGAACCGTATAACCCTGGCCGATGAGTATCGGCACAAGAAATTCTTCAATCTGGTTTCCCAACCCCGCAACGAGAATGGTGTAGGAGAAGGCCATGTGCGCTGTTCCTCAATCGCCGCTTGGCCCAATAACCGCTATCTACGGCGTTAGCGTCGCCTGTGGCCCACTGGCGGGTGCCGCGCAGGCAGCCGGTGCGCTGGCGATCACATCCACAACATCGTAGTCGAACAGGCTGAGGAACTGGCGCAACGACTTCGTTGCCTCGTCGCTGGCCCGGCGCATCACCCCGTCTTCACATGCGGCCTGGAGGATCTGCCGCTCAGCCTCTATGCGCGCCTGAGTCTCCAGATCCTTGTTGTCCGGCGCGAGCCAGCCACGATCCCGGCTGTAGACCCGCGTCTTATCACTATCGAGGTGCGAGTCGAAGATCTGGACGGGCGGCATGCGCAGGGTGATCGTGTGTCCATCGGACGAGATCGTCACTGCGTTCGCATCGAGCATACTCAGATCTACCCCGGCAACTACCGTGCCGTGCGCAATCAGCAGCAGTGCGTCGCCCGCGATCAGGTTGCCCACAAGTGGCACATTGCTGTCTTGGCGCACCTCGATCACCTGCTCAACCGTGTACGACGCCGTCTCCAGGCGACTGAGCTGCTGGATGCGTTGCACTACTGCCGCGCCACTTTTTATCACCGGGGTCGGCGTGACAATAATAGCAGCGAGGTTCGGTATTCCGCGAAAGAGATTGCCAAAGCCCTTGGCCGTCTGGTTGACAGACAAGACCACCGCGAGCAGGGAGATCAACGCGCCGAACACCAGGATGAGTATCGCTGTAGTACCGCACCCGCCGCCGCGCATGCCGCCCGCGAACCGAGGAGAAGCGCTATTCCGCCCAAAAGTACGTGGGACGGCGATATCGTCGTCATCGTAACGACCGTCGTCTATCTCCTCGTCAATTTCCTCGCCGCGAGACTTGCGCAGCCGCTGCTGCATAATGTTCTCGCGCCGTTGCCGCTGCTCGGCGTAGTCATCGTCATCGTAGCTCATCGCACCTCAGACCTTCGCCCCGGTGTGGATGGCCGCCGCGCCAAGACCGACAAGCTCATAGCGCACATGCGTCCAGCCCACCGCACGCATCAGTTCGGCCAGCCGCTCGGGTGGGGGAAAATGTCGCGCCGACTGCGGCAGATATGTGTAGGCCCGCCGGTCGCCGCCGAGGATCTGGCCGATCCAGGGCACCACGCCCTCAAAATAGATTCGGTGGCCCAGACGCAGCAGGGCGCTGCGCGGGCGAGCCACCTCTAGGCATGCGATCATCGCGCCTGGACGAGCCACGCGGTACATTTCACCGAGTGCCTGGCCGATATCGGTGACATTGCGCAGCATAAATCCGGTGGTGATCGCATCAAAGCTTGCGTCGGGAAACGGCAGGTGCAGGGCGTCGCCACCCACAAAGGCTGCTCGGCCCGCACGCGCCAGAACGTCAATTTTGGGCTGGCCAGCCTGCATCATTGGCAGGGTAAAATCCACCCCTATCGCCCGACCATCGCGCAGCCAGCCAGCCAGTTCCGGCAGAAAATCACCCGTACCCGTGCCAACATCCAGGGCGTCCCCGCCCACTGGCGGCGCAATCATCGTCACCATCCGCCGACGCCAACCCTGGTCAAGCCCGAAGGTCATCACGCGGTTGACCCGATCATAGCCGGGGGCGAT
>JBAXMH010000358.1:0-3925 GCA_037134395.1 Chloroflexales bacterium | reverse complement strand
GGATTCTCGCGCACCGGCGGCGCACCCGTCTCCTCGGCAGAGGGCGATGTGCTGCTGGTAGGCGACAACCTCACCTTTGCGCTAGGACAGTTCCTGTTGCTCCAGACAACCAGTACTCTGCCAACAGTGCCGAACTGGGCAACACTGATCGGGCAGGGCTACCGCTTCACAACCTCGCCGAGCGCCCCAGATCTGACAGGTTCCGCGCTGAGTTTCAGCTACCTGGACAGCGAGGTGCCAACCGGCGAAGAGACCGGCATCCAGGTCTACTACCGCAGCCCAACGGCGACGGCGTGGAAACCGATCACAACCACCCTGGACACCTACTTCAACCTAGCGTCAATCCCGACACAGGGGCCAGGGTTATACGCCCTGATGAGCAGCATCCACGTATCCTTGCCGACGGCGGGCTGGAATAATATCTCGTACCCCGTCTCCGGAAGTCGCGAGGTTGGGCTGGCGCTGGGCGCGATCAGCGGGAAATACCAGATCGCCTACAGCTACGTGCTGACCGACACGCTCGACCCGTGGAAAGTCTACGCACCCGCGCCAACGCCCACGTGGGTGAACGATCTCCGGGAACTACGCTTTGGCCAGGGCTACTGGATCTACGCGACCCAGGCAACCGATCTGCGACTGAAAGGCAGTTCTGGTCTCGCAGGGTTGGCGGGTACCCTAAGTCTGCCGCCTGCGACGATCTACGGAGTGCTGACAAACGGGACAGCCGGGCAGGTAGTCGAGGCGCAGATGCAGGGCCGAGTCGTGTGCGGGAGCGGCATAACTCGGATCCAGGGCGGGCAGGTTGTGTTTGTGGTGAAGGTAGCGGCGGCGGGGTCAGGCACCCCGACCTGTGGTGCCACGGGGAGCATCATCACGGTGATGGTAAACGGGAAGTCCGTTGGTCAGGTCTGGTGGGATAACACCAGGGCGGCGAATCTCACCGACGCCACGCGCATCTACATCCCCACGATCTACCGCTGAGGCGAACATAGCCGATAGCCGATAGTACGACAGTTGTCGTTTGAATCACCCCCCCTAGCCCCCCCGCACGCGGGGGGGAACAATGCATTGGTTCCCCCCCGCGTGCGGGGGGGCAGGGGGGGTGATCGGCGGGAGCCTTTCTGCGAAGATATTTACAACTGTCGTAATAGCCGATATAGCAATCCTAAACTGGTTATGAAAAGGAGTCGAGCCTTTAGGCGGCCTTATCCGGCTAAAGCCTCGACTCCACGCAACAACTTCAAGAGGATTGCTATAGTTGGGAATCAGCGGTCATTTTCATCGGGTGTTGTGCGCGAATCGCCCGGCGTCATGTCACGCAGAGCGAGGCGAAGCGTGACATGACGCCGGGATACTTAAAAATCTCCACCTACCTCTGGTACTCGTGCGTATCCAAGGCAGAGAGTTGCGCCCGCAGCGAGATCAGGGTGAACGGCTTCTGAAGAAACCCAGTCGCGTTGCGGTTAATGAACGGCTGCATTCCATCGGTCATGCGGTAACCGTCCATCACCACCACCGGGAGATCCGGTGCCATGTGTCGGATCGCATCGAATATCTCCTCGCCGCGCATGTCGGGCATCGTGAGATCGAGCAGCACCGCCGCCAATTCGCTGCCCCAGGCCCGAACCTCGGCGAGTGCCGCCGCGCCATCATAGGCCAGGATCGAGGTGAAGCCCAGCCGCCCGAGCATCGCCGCAGCCATCCGCTGAACCCTCGCTTCGTCGTCAACCACAAGGATCAGGTTTCCATGCCGCAATGACCGCAGCGGTGCCAGTGACGTTACAGAAGGTTCGATCAGCGCGGGTAGGTACACGGTAAAAGTAGCACCCTGGCCGGGACTGCTGGTTGCGTGTATCCGTCCCCGGTGCCGCTCGACGATACTCCGCACAACCGCAAGCCCAAGACCCCGCCCCATAAACCGAGTGGTGAAGAAGGGGTCGAAGATCCACTCCTGAATGGATGGATCAATTCCCTCGCCGGTATCGTGTACTGTCAGTTGTACATACGTTCCGGTTGGCAGATCTGCCCCGATTTCGCTGTCATACGTGATCCGCTCCGTGGAGATGGAGATCGTCCCTCCCGCATCGCCCATTGCCTCCGAAGCGTTGACGACCAAGTTCATCACCACCTGGCGGATCTGGCCGAGATCCGCCAGTAGCGGCGGCAGCTCCGGCGCGAGATCAATGTGCAGGCGTGCCTCTTTGCGGATTGATGCTTCGAGCAGCATCTGGTCATTCTGAATGACTTCGTTCAGCATGATCCGATCCGTGAGGACGTGATCGCGACCAGCATAGATCAGCATTTGTCGGGCCAGATCAGCACCTTGCCGGGCGGCACTCGTGATCTGGCTCAGGCTGGTGCGTCCCGGTACATCCGGGGGCAGGCCCGCCAGGACGAGGTCGGCATTCCCGAGGATGATTGCCAGCAGGTTGTTGAAGTCGTGAGCGATACCGCCAGCCAACCGGCCCAGACTCTCTAGCCGCTGGGTTTCCTGGAGCTTTTGCTCGATGCGGCGTTGCTCTACCTCCGCCGCTCGCTGTGCGGTCACATCACGCATACTGCTCACCAGGAGCGGCTGTCCATCACGCATGTGCCACTGCTGTGAGACGAGAACGTGGCGTAGCGCTCCATCTGCGTTGACGAGCACGCGCAGTTCATTCTGCACTTGCGAACGGGCAGTGACATCTATCGGCGTCTCTTGCTGCCCGCCCGCAAGCAGTGCGGCCAGACTAGGCGGCACTGGTCCCCCCCGGCGATAACCGGTTATCCGTTCCAGAGCCTGGTTGGAGAACCGCACATGTCCCTGTGCGTCGCTCGCCACAACACCCTCGTCAACATGTTCGAGTACCGCGTCGAGGAATGCCCGCTCGCTCGCCAGTTGTGCCTCCTGTGCCCGGAGCGCCGCCTCCATCTGCTTGCGCTCGGTGATGTCGGTTGCAATCAGCCCCAGCAAGTTTATTTTTCCCTGTGAGTCAGCGATGGGGAATAGCACCGACAGGTGGGTGTGTAACGTCCCGTCAATAGGGACTTGCTCCTCCACCGCCAGCGGCTGGCCGGTTGCGAATACCTGCTGATCATTCGACTCCATCTTGATCGCAACCTCGGGCGGAAAAAGATCGTGAGCTGTTGTTCCGATGAATTGCGCGGGATCGCGGGTGAAGGAAGATCTCAACTGACGATTCGCCATCAGGTGACGACCCGCTCGATCCTTTACGAGGATCACTGTTGGCGCATGGTCGAACAGCCCCTGGAGTAGCGCCTGGTGCTGCCGCAACTCTTCCTTGGCACGCACCCGATCAGTTACATCGCGGGTGATACCAAGCACCGTTGTGACTGTCCCATCGGGGCCGATCTCCGGCACAAGCTCGGAATCGTAGTGCTGGATTCCTGCGGCAGAGGGGAAGTCAAACATGGTGTGAGTTGGCTGACCTGTGGAAAATACCTCTTCCAATGCCGCGTCCCACTGGCTAACGAGGTCGGTCGGCATCCCGAGGTCGAGGTTGGTCTTGCCAAGGAAGCTGGCAGCCGGTAGGCCGGTGGCACGTGTGACGGAGGAACTCACAAAGCAATGGCGATGGTGACGGTCAAAACGGGCAATTATTCCCGGAAAGTGTTCGAGCAGCGCTTCAAGATCAACCAGTCGGGTTTCCAGCGATGCAATGCGCGCGCGAAGCGTAGCGGACGACTCATTGGGATCCGCTAGGTCAGATGTAGGATTGTGAGACATCGGCGACCTCCCTCCCGATAGAGCGGTGGCCGTCAGGCCAATGGGTTAGGAGGAGATCGTGCGATAGTAGGTAGCGCAGATATGCGCAGGATGGGATGGGCTGCGATAACCTCCCAGCACATCAACACTGACGAGGTAAGCTTTAATGGTAGCACCACGGATTGTCGTTATCGAGAATGTGTGTCACCACACGATGTA
>JBAXMH010000357.1:0-3942 GCA_037134395.1 Chloroflexales bacterium | reverse complement strand
CGGTTCCCCCTCTCCCGTTCTGGGAGAGGGGGCTAGGGGGTGAGGGCTGAGCGGCAGCAGATTCCTTATGTGAAAAGTATTGTCCCTAGCTCCCCAGCAAATCGGTCAGTCTCGCCAGTTCCTCAGCAATTGAGGCATCCATGTCTGCATCCGGTGTGTCGGCTGCGATCTCCAACCCGCTGTCGGATGCTGCGGGAGGGCTCTGCGGCTGCAATTCCTGGGCCAGGTATGTAGCCAGATCCCCCACGTTCGGATACTTGAACATCAGAGTTGCGGAGAGAGGAATGCCGAGATCTCGTTGCAGTTGATTCCGCAGCTCGATTGACATCAGCGAGTCCATGCCCATGTCCATAAAGCCCTGGTGTACTGCTGGTAGCTCCGAACGACCTAATACCCTGCTCACCTCAACTTGGAGTGTTGCGATCAGGATGGGCAGATAGTCGGCGGGTACTGCGGTGCTAAGCTGCTGCTGGAGTTTCGACTGGACGTGTGCCGGTGCCACAGCCCCCGCTGCCGGTATACATTCGGCAAAGAACGGGTCGTCCTGCGTGTCCAGCTCAGACCAACGGATCAGTGCGACGCCGACCTGGGTCACCGGCTGTGCCAACAGCGCGCGAAAGAGTGCTATGCCCTGTTCGGCAGAGATGGCGTCCACCCCGGTGTGGGATCGCCGGGCGCGATCCGTATCCGCCATACCCGGCCCAGCCCATGGCCCCCAGTTGATGCTCTGTGCCGGCAGACCGCTGCGCCGGCGCACATGGGCTATGGCGTCCATGAAGGCGTTGGCCGCCGCATAGTTGCTCTGTCCCGGTGATCCCACCAGGGCGGCCAGGGACGAGAAACAGACGAAGAAGTCGAGCGAGAGTCCCGCCGTGGCACAGTGGAGGTTCCAGGTGCCGGCTACCTTGGGCGCCATCACCCGTTGGAGTCGGGCGGACGACTGGTGGACGAGGGTGGCGTCATCCAGCACACCTGCGGCGTGGATGATCCCACGCAGTGGCGGGAGGGTGGTTCGGATCGTCTCAACCAGTGCGGTTACGGCTGCCGGGTCGGCAACATCAAGCGCATAGACATGAACCAGCGCACCGGCCTGCTCCAGCCTACGAACATCCGCTTCTTTGCCCTGCGCGCCGCTGCGCCCCGTGAGAACGAGGTGCCGGGCACCGGCCTGGATGAGGCCGTGGGCGATTTGTAGTCCCAACGCACCCAGCCCGCCCGTGATCAGATAGCTTGCTTCGCTGTCAATCACCAGGGGCGCTATCTCATCAACGAGTGGCCGCCGTACCAGCCGGGCGACATGGCGTACCCCGCCACGATACGCAACCTGCGACTCAGCATCGGGCAGCAACAGTTCGGCGAGAAGAGAGTCAACGTCTACGGTAGCGTGCGTCCCATCGAGATCCACACGTCCGCAGTGCAGTTCAGGATGTTCGCGTGCCACTACGTTAGCCAGCCCCCAAACCGGTGACTGCTGCGCCTGGACATCATCGTCATCACGCACCGCAACAGCCCCCCGCGTCACAAACCAGAGCCGGGGAGGTGTGGCGGTACTGGCCAGCGCCCGCGCAAGATGGAGGGCCGCCGTGGTATTGGCCAGGGTGTCCGTTGCTACGTGGTCAGCATCCGTGGTGGCCAGCATAGGCATACCCGTACTCCACAGATCCACAACGGCACGGATGGGCTGCCCGATGGCGCGCAGCAGCGCGACGAGATCCTCCCCGGCATCGGGCCGAACCGTCCAGTGGTCAGGTGCCACCTGCGCCAGCGTATCGCCAGGGGTGCCCAGCACTGGCTGGGCACCGTAGCGGCGCAGGCCAGCGAGCAGCATGCGTCCACATTCATCAGGGGCGTTAGTACTACAGTTGTCGTTTGAATCACCCCCCCCTAGCCCCCCCGCAAGCGGGGGGGAACAATGCATTGGTTCCCCCCCGCTTGCGGGGGGGCTAGGGGGGGTGATCGGCGGAATCCTTTCTGCGAAGATATTTACAACTGTAGTGTTAGAAGTTGTCTGAAACGTATCATTCCCCCCTCCCAGCCTCCCCCCGCTGGGGGGAGGTGTGCCGTGACTCCCTCCCCCAGCGGGGGAGGGCTGGGGAGGGGGCGCAAGAAGTAACCACGTACCGGCAGCACACTCTGAATCCGCGTCGCGCAATGCTCTCTGGCGGTCTGGCACTGGTCGCCACGTGGGCGCATAGAGCCACTGCTGGGGTGAACACTCCACGTACGAAGACATCTGCTCAAGGGCGGCCAGGTTGCGCTGCTCCAGATCCTCATGTGCCAGATCACTCCGCTTCTGCGCCGTCAGCAGAACGTAGCTCGCCAGTTCTTTGCGCAGCAGCTTGCCGAGCTGGTTGTAGGACTGGAGCGCAGACGTGATATGCGGATCCATGCCCTGCTCACGCTGGGCCAGATTCTCAGCGAAGGCGGGATCGTGGAGATAGTTGGCGGCTTCCTGGCTGATATTGATGGCCGCGATCAGGTGCAGGTGGTTGCGGGTCAGCAGGTCTACCCACTCCGCACGTGTGATGAAGTACGAAGATGTCTCCGCGTGCTCAATCGCAAATTCGGTGTTGGAGATGAAATCAGCTAGCACCAGCAACCCGTCCTCACGCAGATGCTCAGCGAGGTTGGCAAAGAGTGCGGCTTTGTCCTTGATGTGGTGGACAACCTCAAAGCCAAACGCAAGGTCATAGCTGGCCGGAAACGCATCGCGTGCGCTGTCCCGATGGTAGATATGCAGACGCTCTTGCGCGGCACGTTGGGCAGCCCTGCGGTTGCCGATCTCTGCCTGTCCGCTAGAAATGGTATAGCCATCGAGGGAAAGGTGCGGATACCGGGTGGCCAATTGCAGCAGATCGGATCCGTACCCACAGCCAAAGTCCAGCACCGTGCGGCAGCCGGTAAAGTCCACCTTGCGAAAGAGCATCCGGCGCATATCAATCTGCGCCGCCCGGCTCAGGGCGGCGTGTTCGCGGTAGCGCGCCGGGTCAGCCAGGGTCAGCAGCCAGGAGAAGCCCGGCACGATCTGGGGCAATGGCCCAAAGGTCAGGAACGTCTCTTCACCATCCTCGTCCTGATCAGGCGCCACGCTGGCGTGGGACAGGGCGTTGTAGTAGTCAAACACCACATTGCTCTTGTCCTGTTCCGGCAGGTTGCGCAGCAGGTCGAGCAGTCGGGGGAGCAGCAGACGCTCTGCCGCGCTCAGTGACCCCACGGAGGCCAAGCGCGCCACCAGTTCATCGGTTGGAATATCTGCGGGCAAGAGTGACGCTGCGCCAGTGTTGGAAACCGGAGCCACCCAGTAGTGCTGGCGCTGGAAGGGGTAGGTCGGCAGGGCAACCTTCTGCCGCACCGAGTCGCGGTCGAAGCTCTGCCAGTCAATGGCGACCCCACGGACATAGAGGGTAGCGAGGCTCTGGAGCAGGGTCTGCCAGTTGCCCTGACCAGGGCGGAGGGAAGGGATAAGAGATGGGGGATGAGAAGCGATTGGCCCCCCTCCCAACCTCCCCCCGATGGGGGGAGGAGTCGGACTCCCTCCCCCATCGGGGGAGGGCTGGGGAGGGGGAAGTGCCGAGGTTGGGAGCTCGCCGACCATGCCCAGCAGCACGGGCTTCGGCCCGATCTCCAGAAAGATCTCCACGCCCTGCGCGTGCAGGGTGCGGATGCCGTCGCCGAAGCGTACCGCCGCACGGACATGCCGTACCCAATAGTCTGGCGTCGTTATTTCATTCCCGGCCAACCCACCCGTCAGATTCGACACCAGCCGCTGGGTCGGTGCGTGGTAGGAGATCGTCTCCGCCACCGCCCGGAAGTCCGCCAGCATCGGCTCCATCAGCGGCGAGTGGAAGGCGTGGGACACGGTCAGCGATTGGGTGCGGATCCCTTTAGCCACACACTGCGCCGCAATGTCCCGCACCCCCGCCGTCCGCCCCGAGATCACCA
>JBAXMH010000356.1:0-3988 GCA_037134395.1 Chloroflexales bacterium | reverse complement strand
TGTCACGCTTCGCTTCGCTCAGCGTCCCGGCAGCCTATATCGCGGTCGGGACGCTTCGCTCAGCGTGACAGCGTGACTTTTGCTCTATTGCCTATACTCATTTTCAGCACACACAAAACCCACTCGTCTGCCCGTCAAGCACTGAGTGGGTTCTGGTACATTCTTCTGCTATCTAGGGCTAGTGTAGCACCTCCGTATGCTCGACGCAAGGTGTTCCTCTCCTGACTTAGCACCTACCTGAGAGGTCACTGATGCTAACGGATGCGTCTCTCCCTCGCTCCCCAGGTGCATTTCTGCCCGATATATTCTGGCTGTCAGTGATTCCCCTTGGTTTTGCTCATCCCGCTGCCGGTCATCCTTCCCTCTCGCGGGGATGTCGTCCTTTGGTTCCCATGGGTCTAGGGGGTGGTGTATGACCACACTTCTTCCCGGTACCGAGGTCTTCGCCCGCGATCTGCGCTGGGAGGTGGTCGCCACCGAGAGCTTGGGCATGCAGACACTCTATCGCCTGCGCTGCCTCCAGGGCGACCTCAGCGGCCAGGAATTGGATCTGCTCTCGCCCTTTGAGCCGATCACCGCTATCCGTCGCGAGTTGCGCCCCGAGCGTGCGGCCCCCCTGGTCGCGTGGCGGGCCTACCACCAGGCGTTTTTGCTGGAGCAGGCTCTCGGCCCCGATGCTCTGCTCGTTGCCCAGCCTGGTCGCCTCCGCCTAGAACCGTACCAACTCGTGCCGGTGCTACGCGCTATCCGGATGAGCCGCGTGCGCCTGCTGCTGGCCGATGGCGTTGGCCTCGGGAAGACTATCCAGGCCGGGCTGGTGATCACCGAGTTGATTGCTCGCCGGGTCGCCCACCGTATCCTGATTGTCTCCCCCGCTGGCCCCCTGCTGGAGCAGTGGCGCGTCGAGCTAGCGGAGCGGTTTGGCCTGCGTATGGAGCGGATTGACCGTGAGCTGTTAGAGACGGTGCGGAAGGCCAATGAACTGGGCGCGAATCCCTTTGACTCTATTCCGCTCGGCTTGGTTTCGATTGATTTTCTCAAGCAGGAGTCGGTGCTGATCCAGTTGGAGCGGGCTAGTTACGATGTGGTGGTGATTGATGAGGCCCATCACTGTATGGATCTTGGCGTGGCTCAGGAACGCGCTGACTCGCAGCGGCGCACTTTGGCCGACCTCCTTGCCCGCCGCAGCGATGCGCTGTTACTCCTCACGGCGACGCCCCACGATGGGAATGACCGCTCCTTTGCCTCGCTCTGCGAGTTACTCGACCCCTCGCTGGTAGATGGGCGCGGTCAGTTGCGCGGCGAGCGCTACCGGCCCTTTGTGGTGCGTCGGTTGAAGCACCATATTACTGACGCGGCGACCGGACTGCCGCGCTTCCGCGAGCGGGTGGTGACGCCCTGCCCGGTGAGCGCCGACCCGGCCCGCCACGCGGCCTTTATCGCGCTCCAGCGTGGCTTGATGGCGATGATCGCGCCGGAGTTGCGCCGGGCTTTCCGCACCCGCCAGTTCAGTGATGTGCTGGCCTACCTGGCCCTGCTCAAGCGCAGCGTCTCGTCAGTGGCCGCCTGTAAGGAAACACTTGATGTGGTGGCGTCCCGTTTCCAGCGTATCGTGACCGAGGGTGCCGAAAGCCAGGACAGCCGCCGCCAACGCTTGCGTACCCTGCGCGAGTACCAGCGCCGACTCGACCGCTTTGGTACGATTAGCGCGGAGGAAGAGCAGGAGCAGCGCATGCTGGAGGCCGAGGATCTGGCCCAGCAACTCGTTTCTCTCGACCGCGAGGTACGTTCGGGCGCACGGCGTCAGGCCCAGCAGGCCCATGTGATTGATCAGATCGAGGAACTCATTGGCCTCGCCTCCAAGGCGCTGATGGCCGACCCCAAGCTCGATCATCTCATCGCGGAGGTGCGGGCCATCCGCACCGCCGAGCCACGGGCAAATGTGCTGATCTATACCGAGTACACCGACAGCCAGCAGGCGGTGGCGCGCGCCCTGGATCGGGCGGGACGTGGCACGGTGCTGTTGATGAGCGGTGAGGATGGCGCGACCGCACGCGGCGATGTCACCGAGCGCTTTCGCAGCGCTGACGGGCTGGTGCTGGTGAGTACGGACGCCGCCGCCGAAGGTCTGAACCTCCAGCAGCGTTGTCATCATCTCATCCACCTGGAACTGCCCTTCAACCCGAATCGCCTGGAGCAGCGGAATGGGCGTATTGACCGCTTTGGTCAGACGCACGATCCGCAGGTGCGTTATCTCTACCTGCGGGCCACTTTCGAGGAGCGCATCCTGCTGCGCCTGATTGCCAAGTACGAGCGCCAGCGCGCCCGCTTGACCTTCGTGCCCAATACCCTTGGCCTCTCTGTCGCGACCGATCTGGGTGAGGCGCGGTTGCTGGAGGGTCTGATGGACGAGGACGAACGGCTGTTTGACGTGGCCCAGAGCCGCTTTGATTTCGGTCAGGTGGATGAAAATGCAGGTAGCGATAATGCGACCCGCGAACTGCTGGAGGAGATTGACCGCAGCCTGCGCGGCTTTGAGGATGCGGCCCGCACCAACCGCTGGCTGGGCGACCTCGGGATGAACGCCGACGCCGACCAACTGGTGGCCGCTGATGCCGCTCGCGCTCAGGGTGCCTCGGTGAGTGCGGTCGATCTGTCCCACTTTGTGCGCGATGCGGTGTTGCTCGACGGTGGCGATGTGCGCGACATGGAGCCTACCGTCAGCGAGTTGACCCTGCCGCCGGATTGGGCCTTCGGCCTGGACGACTTGCCGGGTTATGTCCCCGCCACCCGTCAATTGCGCGTGACGACCGACCGCGAACGGACGTGTGACGACCGGGGCAACCCGGTGGGGTACCTGGGTCGCGCCCACCCACTGGTGCGCCGGGCGCTCGACCGAGTGCGCCACCGGGCGCTCGGTGGGGACGCCTCGCACGGCCAGGATGTGCGCGTGAGCGCGGTTCGTGGCCCGGTGGCTGCGCCGACTCTGCTCTTCACGTTTGTCGGGCGGGTACTCAGCGGCGTGGGGCGTGAGCTGGAGCGAGTGTTAGGTGTCAGATGTCAGGTGTCAGGGGCCAGGGGTCAGGGGTCAGGGGCCAGGGGGCCGGATACGGGCGATGCGCAGCCGCAGATTGAGGTGATCTATCTCCCGACACCGGAGATCTGGCTGGATTTGGCGGACCCGGTGGGAGCGATCCGCACGACGGGGGTCTACGCGCAACACTTTGCGGGCTGGTACGCCGAGGCTCAGGCCCGGGCGCGGGCGCTGGCCGAGCAGGAGTTCTGTACTGGCCTGCCGACCATCGCCTTTATTGCTGAGCGCCGCAACGACGTAGAGGCGGAGCGGGTGCGCCAGCAGGAGTGGTTGCGTGCGCGCGCCGCCGAGATCTGCGGGTCACCAACCCCCGCCGCTGCGGTTCAAGTTTCGTTGTTTGATCTGTCCGGCACCCCCATACCCCACCCGGTTCTCTCCACAGGCTGGGCGTCCCTGGACGACCCGGCCCTGCGGTTGGCGGGATTCGCGGTGGATGTGGCGCAGCCCGTGCGCCTGCGCAGCGAGGCCGATGGGGTGCTGCGGATCTCGCGCCAGCGCCTCGCCGCCCTCGATGAGCGGGCTGCCCTGCGCCCGCCTGAGGTGGTCGAACTGGGCGCGCTGATGGTGGTGCCGTTGGAGTAGGTGTCAGGTGTCAGGTGTCAGGGGTCAGGGGCCAGGGGTCAGATGTCAGGTGTCAGGGGCCAGGGGTCAGATGTCAGGTGTCAGGGGCCAGGGGTCAGCCTGAAACCCGAAACCCGAAACCCGAAACCCGAAACCTGAAACCTGAAACCCGAAACCTGAAACCCGAAACCTGAAACCTGAAACCTGAAACCCGAAACCTGAAACCTGAAACCTGAAACCTAAAACCCGAAACCCGAAGCCTGAAACCTGAAACCTGAAACTTATGATTCGGGCATTTTAATCCAAAGTTCGCGGGCTGTTTTTTGGCCTATG
>JBAXMH010000355.1:0-4039 GCA_037134395.1 Chloroflexales bacterium | reverse complement strand
CGACCTTACTCCGCTGCGGTTGGGCTGAGTTCGAGGCTGGCCCTGCTAGGGACGGTCTCCGGAACTGGCGCACGCTGCTCCGACCAGAGCGAGTACCCCAGCCCGATCAGGGCGATCCCCATCGGCACCGCCGCGATCCGGTTGATCGGGTGCCCAATCATCGTCAGGATGACGGCCAGAGGCCCCGATAAGGCCAGCAGGCCGGCCGCCCCGCGCGACAGGATGCGGGCACGGAAGATCGCGATGCCAAACAGGAGGGTGCCGAGCAGATACAGCACCGCGAGCAGCCCATTGACCGCAGCGATTGCACCGAGGTTCATCTCGCTGGGGGTATTACTGAGGATCCCCAGGAAGCCCGCCACAAACTTCGGTGACTCAGTCGCCAGCAGCGGCAGGATCAGGGGTTCGATGAAAGCAAGGCACATTTGGACGGCATAGAAGATGGTTAACAGGAGATAGCTGGCCAGACCCAGCCAACCGGTTTCTTCGACCTGCCGTGCGTAGAGCCCGGCAATGCCGAACAGTCCAAAGAGGCACATGACCGTCTTCAAGGTGGTAATGATGGCCCATGCGCTGGTGGTGACGGACGCAAGCACATCGGGCGGGTGGATGGGCTGAATGCCCGCGAAAATAATCCCGGTCACCATCGCGGATAGACCTCCCCAGCGGATAAGGTTCGCAGTTGTTACCTGCATCGTGCGCTCCTTCTGGCGATTGGCGTTCATGTGGTCATCTCCTTATGTCGAACAATAATGGTGATCAGGGTCACGGGTTGACAGCGGGCCGATGCGCCCATTCAAGTTCAACGCGAAGGACGGAAACCAGTGGGAGGCCGAGATCGCGCACCTTCCGCAGCAGGCCATACAGCGCGGCCTGATCGGCCACCGGTCCGGTTAACAGGGTGTCGCCGTTGTCTTCCCACGTGATAGTCAGGCCCGCAAACCAGTCGGCCCAGCGGTCATCCAGGTGTCCCGTGAGGCGAATTTCGTACCGTCCCGGTTCGTCCTGATCGCTCGTTGATATGTGGATGGCATTCATGTGGTGCCTCGTGTCCGTCCCTCCTATGGATGAGTCTCACCTGGTTGTCTGCGTTCGTTTCGTGTACCCACACGATACAAAGGAATGTGGGGAGCTGTCCTCCCCACATGTGGGGAGTGATGTGGGGATATTTCGGGTTGGGTGTTGGCGGATTCGCGTCAACACCCAACCCGAAACGGGCCTGGGGGCTGCGCCCCAGGCCGTTGCATCAGCCGTGCGATACGAGGGAGAGATATGTGGCTAGATCAATCCGAGCGATTCTGCCCGTTTGACGGCTGCCCGGCGCGTGTTGACGTTCAGCTTGCTGTAAATGCTCTTGGTATAGGTGCGGACCGTGCTCACGGCGATTACGAGCTCACGGGCGATCTCCGGCCCAGACAATTCAGTCTTGAACAGGCGGAGTACGACAAGCTCACGCTGGCTGAGGGGCTCGATCAAGGGCTGAGGGCTGAGGGTTGAGGGCTGAGGGCTGAGGGTTGAGGGACGAGGGCTGAGGGCTGAGGGCTGAACAGCTTCTTGGGTTCCAAAGGCTGCCAACAATTGGGCAACATACTCCTTCATCCTTCCGCCTTCATCCGTCATCCTTCCCAGGAGCGCAGCCATGGGTGGGCCTTCGTCCACAAACACGCGGACGTAGTCCTCTGGCTCTGCCAGCGTCATGGCACGGGATAGCAGCACAAGGGCAGCCGGGGTGTCGCCCTGCGTCTGATGCGCGAGCGCCTGGAGTACCAGGATTTCAATTATGCTTCCCGCCCGTTCCCCGGATTCCGCCGCGTGCAGAAGGCGCTCCAGAAATCCGATAGCCTCACGCATGGAGCGGTCTGCATGGTTGCTCGTCGCACGGGCCAAGAGTACTCTGGCCAGGGTGATGTGCGCGAACTCGCGCAGGTAGCTGAGATCATCCTCGACGGAGAGACTCTGATCACGCGCCCAGCAGAGGGCTTCGCTCAACTTCCCCTGGGCGACCCACATGCGCGCCTTCAGCGCCGCGACCGGGCGCACATTGGGGGAAAAGGTACGCACGTACCGGCGCTCGGCCTCGTCGAGCAGGTCGAGCGCACCGTCCGGATCGCCCTCGGCCTGCCGGATGCGCGCCATCGCGACGCACCAGCGAGCGCGGTTTGGCGGAAACCCGGTGCGCTCGCCCAGCTCCTGGCTGTGCAGCAGGTGCTGCGTGGCGGCAGGCAGATCGTTCTGCTCAGCGAGGATCTCGCTCATGCCCACATACAGATCTGCGGTTCCTCGCAGGATAGGGGCGCTCTGCTCCGCTGCCAGATGCAACGCCCGCTCATAGGTACGCATGGCTTCGTGCAGACGACCTTGCGCAATCCGTATATCCGCTAGCATGATGGCACCACTGATAACGTCAGCGATATTCCCGACCATCTGTAAATGCGCCATGCCCTCGGCATACGCACGGTGGGCGGCCGCGAGATCTCCACGTGTCCAGGCTGCGAGCCCCAGGAACCCCGCTGCCCCTCCACGGTTGAGATGGTCGTCCGCAGGGACGAGGTTGAGCACCCGCCGGGCATAGGTCACGGTGTCGGCCACATCGCCTCGCACCAGGGCCAATCCGGCACGGGCAACGGCGATCGCACCCGGAAGACGACGAAATGCCTCTTCGTCCACAACGACCATTGTGGCCGATGGGGCACCTGGCTGCGCACTGCTGTCTGCCGTCGTGTTCAGCCACCATTCGGCATCCCGCAGGCGGGATTCAACGCCATCAATCTCGCCGCCATCCAGTAATAGATGGGCATACGTCACGCTGAGGACGGGCCTGGCGTGGATCACCTCGTCGGGGAGCACCGTGAGCCAGCCCCGCAGCGTGGCCCCCTGTCTCCTCCTGCTCATGGCGGGCACGGCCAGTTCAACCAAGTCCGCCCCACGTGCGAAGTCCTCAGCGGCCAGCGCGTGGCGGATTGCATCGGTTGCCGAGCCATGCTGCGCGTACCAGGCGCTCGCCCGCCGATGCAGAGTCGCAACCTGATCGGGCTGCTCCGCCCGCAGATGCGCGGTGAGTACGTCGGCAAAGAGGTGGTGATAGCGATACCAGTGACGCTGATCATCCAGCGGGACAACAAAGAAGTTGCCACGCTCCAGAACCTCCAGCCGTGCGCTGCCGCCCTCCTGGCCCGTGACGGCATCGCACAACGGGCCGTTCAGCCGATCGAGGATGGCGGTCTGACGTAAGAAGGTGCGGATCAGTTCGGGCTGACGCTGCAGAACCTCCTCGATCAGATAGTCCACAATGTAGCGGTGGTCACCTGCGAAGGATCGGATGAATCCCGGGACATCCTGGTGGCCCTGCATAGAAAGCGCGGCAAGCTGCAAGCCGGCGATCCAGCCCTCGGTGCGGTCTTCCAGGGCAGCGATGTCGGCCACCGAAAGCTGCAGGCCCATCACCCGGTTGAGAAATTCGGCCGCTTCGGCGGGGGTAAAGCGCAAATCGGCGGCGCGCAGTTCGGTCAATTGCCCGCGAGCGCGCAGCCGGGCCAAGGGCAGCGGGGGATCCTCACGGGTGACAATAACCAGATGCAGATGCGGCGGCAGGTGTTCGACCAAAAAGGCGAGCGTGTTGTCAACCAGCGTAGAATCGATGACGTGGTAGTCATCAAGGACGAGGACGACATGGTTCGGAAGCCCTGTGATCTCATTGAGCAGGGCGGTCAGAATCACGTCGGGCGGCGGCAAGTGCGGGGATTGGAGTACCGCTAGCACCCCTTCCCCAATCGTCGCCACAATCGTCTGGAACGCCGCCACGAGGTACGCCAGAAAGCGCGAAGGGTCGTTATCCGCTGCGTCGAGCGACAGCCATGCGCAGGAGGCAGGAGGCAGGGGGCAGGAGGCAGGATCAGGCTGTCCGGCCTGCTTCCTGCCTCCTGCCCCCTGCCTCCTTTCCGCGAGCCAGCTTGCGACCAGCGTGGTCTTCCCAAAGCCAGCGGGGGCAGCGACGAGGGTCAGCTTGCGGTGCAGGCCCGCGTCCAGACGCGCGATCAGG
>JBAXMH010000354.1:0-4043 GCA_037134395.1 Chloroflexales bacterium | reverse complement strand
CTGGTGAACCTGCCCTACGCGCCACGCACGTGGTTCGATGAGGGTTCACATCTGCACGTGCCGAAGACGCTGGTGCAGCGCGGGGTTTATGCCGACATCAGCAGCGAGGGATTCCGCTACTACGGCCCCACCGTCGGCGTCGGCCCCACGGTGATGTTGCCGATCGCCCTGGTATTTCAGCTTTTTGGAGTCGGCCTGCTCCAGGGGCGGCTGGTGATCGCAGCTTACGGGCTGCTGGCCTTAGCCGTCGGATTCGCCCTAGCTCGCAAGATTCACGGCGGTAGAGTGGCTCTGCTCTCCCTGGCCCTATTACTTGCCTCGCGCACTGTCGGATTTGACGGCATGGTCGAGTACAGTCGGCAGGTGCTGGGTGAGATACCCGGCTTGGCTTTTCTCTTCCTGGGTGCCATCGCCTGGATCAGCGCTCTCCATAGCCATAGCCGCGACCGAGTGACAGTACTCAGCATCTTGGCGGGCCTTGGATTTGGCTTGGCTCTAGTGACGAAAAACCAGTTTGTGCTTATCCTGCCACCGACTCTCGTTCTGCTATCTCTGCTCGACTGGCGCTACTACCGCGCTGGGAACTGGGCGCACCGGCTCTTGCCGGTGATTATCGCCTGCGCCTGCTTCGGTCTGTGGACCCTCGTGCAACTCCAGTTTCTCGGGCCGGGCGGTTTTGCAGCGAACCTGGCCCAGACTCGTCAGGCCGCCGGGGGGGCAATCTTCGTCTTTGATCGAGAGGCGAGCCTGCGGGCGGTGCGCTATATCATTCAACCCTACGGCGGTCTCCTACTGCCCGCCCTAGCCTATGGCCTGTGGCGCTGCCGCGCTCGCACGCCCCAGGCTCTCAGCGAACTGCTGCTCCTGTTGCTCCCCATCCTCTGGCTTTGCTGGTACCTGGTCTCTCTGGGCTGGCCGCGCTACGCCTTCCCCGCCGTGGCCTTCGGTGCCCTGGCCGTAGCTCGGCTCTTGGCCGATATGATCGGCACCCTGCGCACGGGTCGCCGCCCGATTCTGGCATGGGCCGTCGTTGCCTACGCCGCCCTGATCATCGCTCTGCCGATCACCCTGAGCGCACGAGCCATCCTCCGACCCGACGATAGCGCCCAGCGGATGGCCGCCTACCTTGATGCCCATGTGCCGACAACCAGCGTTGTGGAAACTTGGGAGCCTGAGCTGGGTGTGCTTACCGACCACCGCTACCATTACCCGCCGATCACCCTGCTCGACACCGCCGTGCGCCAGACCTGGCTCAGCGGCCCGGCCCTGCACAGCGATGGCCTGAGCGACCGGCCGGCGTATGTGGTCGTCGGGTCGTTCGGCGCGTGGGTCGGAATTTACCCCGGCGAGATACTTGAGCGGGACTACACGCCCCTGTCCACTGCCGGGAAGTATACACTCTACAAACGATCGGCACCCTGATCACTCACAATGTATTACCGGAGGCCGATGGCAGATAAGTCACTAATCTTACCTGAAAGTAGATCACCATGAATACGCACTTAGGGAAGATTCTGACGGCTATTACGCTCGTGTTCGTGTCGCTGAGTAGTCTATTTGGGTTAAGCGTGACGCCGGTGCAGGCGGTCTCAGGACCGCCGATCTTGTTGGTCGTTAACAGCACTGCGCCTAATAAGTTTGGTTCCTACCTTGGCGAGATTCTGCGTGCGGAGGGTCTTACCTCGTTTAGCACGGTCGAGCTTGCAAACCTTGACAGTACTACGCTTAATGCGGCGCAGCTAGTGGTATTGGCCGAGACCCCTCTTACTGCCGGACAAGCGACATTGCTCACCAACTATGTGGGTGCCGGCGGACGTCTCGTGGCCATGCGGCCTGACTCCCAACTCGCCCCAGCCCTTGGCATCACGTCGGCAGGGTCGAGTACGAGCGAAGGCTATCTCGCCATCGACAGCGCCTCTGTTAGCGGTGCCGGATTCACCGGCACTACTTTGCCTTTCCATGGCATTGCCAACAACTACACACTCACATCAGGCGCAACTAGCGTCGCCCAACTCTACAGCAGCCGCACAACCGCCACTGCCTACCCAGCGGTTGTGCGCTACAACAAGACGGCCACCTGGACCTATGACCTAGCCCGCAGCATTGCCTATAGCCGCCAGGGAAATCCGGCCAACGCTGGCGTCGACCGTGATGGACAACCGCCTATCCGTACCACCGACATCTTCTACAACGCCATTGATCTTGAACGTATCAATATCCCCCACGCCGATATCCAGATGCGACTGTTCAGCCGACTGATCGGCGACCTGCTGGCCGACAGCCTGCCCCTACCACAGCTCTGGTACTTCCCCCAGGCCAAACGCACCCTGCTGGTGCTCACCAGTGACGATCACGGCCAGGCACTGAGTGTCTTTACCTCCCTGCTTAACAGTGTCACAAGCCGGGGCGGGCACATCTCGTTCTACGCTCCACGCTGGGCACCGAACCCCACAGCAAGTACAGCAACAAGCTGGCGTGCCGCCGGTCATGAGATCGGCCTACACCCCTATGCCTATAGTGACGGCGTGACGCTCAGCCAGGGGTTTGTCACCAACGAGAACTGGTTTACCCAGCTCGGCCGTGGCACGCCCAGCCGCACCACCCGTATCCATCAGGTCGAGTGGCAGGGCTGGACTGATGCTGCTACGGTCGAAGCAAACCACAATATCGGGATGGATACCTCGTTCTACACCTGGGGGCCATCGATCAAGCGTGCCGACGGTACCCATGCCCAGGGCTATATCACCGGCAGTTCCCTACCACTGCATTTCGTCGATCAAAACGGGGGTCTTCTCCCAGTCTACCAGCAGGCAACAACACTCATCGATGAGTCGATGATCGGAGCCCTCGGCCCCGATGCCTCGAACTACACCGCCGCGCAGGCACTAGCCGTCACCCGGCAGATGATTGATGCAAGCCAAGCAGGAAACTACGCCGCGATGGTGACACAGTTTCACACGGACTACTACGCCTATGGTGAGGTTCAACCCTGGGATATCGGCACGATGGACTACGCCGTCAGCTTGGGGATTCCGATGTGGACCGCCGAGCGATGGCTGAAGTATGTGGAGGCCCGCGCCGCCACCACGCTCAGTAACCTGACGTGGACTCCTGCAAGTAACAACCTGAGCCTGACCGTCATCGTGCCGTCATCAGCCGATGCGCAATCCCTCATGCTGCCCAGTTTCTACGGAGGGCAGTCGATTGGTACGGTGACTATCAACGGTACACCAGCAAGCGTAACCACGCAGATGATCAATGGGCGTACGATGAGCTTTATCAGCCTTGGGGCCGGTACTTACACCGTGTCCGCAACCTACGATCAGAGCGGTCCTGCTCCCACAAGTACACTCGGCACACCGACCGCCACCAGCACCTCCACCCCCACGAACATCCCGGGCACACCGACCGTCACCAGCACTTCCACTCCCACGAACATCCCAGGCACACCGACCGTCACCACTACCTCCGCCCCCACGAATACGCCCGGCCTGCCGGGTAGCTTCCCGTCAATGGGAGTGCAGGACAACTTCGATCATACCAGTAGCGCTCTTGGCAGTAACTGGGGCGGCTCCACTGGAGGCTATAGCGTTGCCTCCAATCAACTTGATGTTGGCTCTGGTGACATCATCTTCTGGCAACCCGGCCCCTTTGGTGCCGATCAGGAAGTCTATGTCACCTTTACGACGGTCGACCCGAACGGTGGCGAGCAAGATCTCTTGCTGAAGTCGCAGAGCAGCACAACCTGGGGTAACGGGGTCATCGAAGTATTTTATGAGGCTGCGACTCATCGTGCGCAGGTCTGGACCTTCCACCCATCGCAGGGTTGGGTGCAGTGGGGGACTGATATTCCGGTATCCTTGAGCAATGGAGATCAGTTTGGGGCTCGTGCGCGCTCAAGTGGCAATGTCGAGGTCTATCAGAATGGGCAACTCCTGGCAACCCGTAGCGTGACAGGCTGGCCATTCGCCGCAAGCGGCGGGTACATCGGGCTCTGGTTTGTCAATGCCAGCGCGGCAATGCTTGATAACTTTGGCGGTGGC
>JBAXMH010000353.1:0-4073 GCA_037134395.1 Chloroflexales bacterium | reverse complement strand
TTCTCCAGCCCGCCAACTACCCCCCAATGACGAGCGAGAATTTGGCCTTTATGTCTGGCGACAAACCCCTTGTCACCGGAATGCTGCACAACCCCTACAGTCGCGATCTGCTTGATCTGCCCGTGATGGCGATCCTCTACCGCAATGACGGCACGATTATCGGGGGCGGATCGGCGAAGGTGCCATTTGTCCCCAAGGGCGGGCAAGCCGCCGCCGAAGTGCCTGTTCTGGTGGACGGCGATGTAGCGCGTGTGGAACTCTACCCACGGATTGACACGATCCCAACCCCTTAACAGAAATGTCAGTCCTATTTAGGCATCATTTAGGCACCTTTTACGCCCCGCCTGTATCGTTCCCTTGCCACACCACATAGTACCCCGACTCCCTATCCCTTCTCAGTGGCTCAATATGCGTCGGCATCTCCTGCTGTGGTCGTCATACGTGCTGCGGTAGGATGCTGGCCGTCGTAGAGCGAGGGCTGCGTGCGAGCCATTTTTCTTGATCGGGATGGGGTGATCAACGAGAATCGTGCCGACTACGTGACCTCGTGGAAAGAGTTTCGCCTGCTTCAGGGTTCTCTGGAGGCGCTGGCGCTGCTCACCCGATGCGGATACCGCATCTTCATTGTGACCAACCAGGCGTGCATTAACCGTGGGCTGGTGGAGCGGACGACGGTTGATGCCATCCACCTACGGTTGGCACAGATCGCCCTGGATCATGGCGCACGAATCAGTGATGTTCGCCTCTGCCCGCATCGGCCCGACGAGAACTGTACGTGCCGCAAACCACAGCCAGGGATGCTGCTCGACCTCGCCTATCAGTACGACATTGACCTTGATCGTGCAACCTTCATCGGCGACGCCCTGAGTGATGTTGCTGCGGGGCGGGCCGTCGGGTGTCAGACCATCCTGGTACGCAGCGGGCGCGGTGCGGAACAGTGCCGCATGCTTGCCGATAGCACAGCTCAGCCCGATTATATCGCCGCCGATCTGCTCACTGCCTCGCGCTGGCTTTGTGGTCGGTGTGAGACAGTACTAACACCATGTTGACATGGCAGGAACTTGGAATCTATCTGCGTCTGCTGCTCCGCTGGTCGCCCCTGGTGATTGTCGCCATCGCGATCTCCAGCGGCAGCGCATGGTTTCTCGCACGCAACCAGCCGAACGTCTACCAGGCGCGGGCCACGTTGATGGTGGGCAATAATTTCGAGGCATCTTCGCCCAACACCTTCGCGGTTGATCTGAGCAACTCGCTGGCGCGCTTCTACGAGGTACTCCTCCACCGCGAGATCATTCTCAACCCGGTGGCCGCTCAACTCAAGCTCAATTTTCCGGCGGAACTGATCAACACCATGCTCACGGTGTCAATCAACCCGCAGGCGAACCTGCTAGAGATCGCCATCACCGACAGCAGTCCGGAGCGCGCTGCGGCATTGGCCAACGCCCTTGGTCGGCAATTGATCGCCTACAGCCCAAACTCACCCGAGAAGGTGGCAGCGCAACACGCCGAGGTTGATCGCCAGATCAGAGAGACCCAGGCGACCATCGCGGATACCGACCGTAAACTGGAGGAGTTGCGCACGCGCCAGAAGCAACTCAACGCGGCCATCGATCTGCGTGAGAACCAGGATCAGATTGACCAGCTTGAGAAGGCTCGTAGTAAAGCTCAGGATGGCTATAACCAACTGCTGCTCCTGCGCAACAATAGCGCAGCCAATACGCTCTCGTTTTTTGAGCGGGCGAGCCCGCCCACGGCACCGTTGCCCCAGAAACGATCCCTGATTGTTGGCGGTGCGGGTATGGGCGGGCTACTGATCGCCGTTGTCGCTGTCCTGTTCCTCGACCGCATTGATAACCGCTGGCGATCAGGCAGCGACCTCCAGCAGCGGATCGGGATCACCCATTTGGGGAGCATAAACCACGCGGGCTGGAAGCCGGACATCCCGTTGGGGCAGCACGACCAGCGTGCGGTGCGCGATACCCACACGCAGATCGCGCTCGTAGCCAGTGACGAGCCGCTGCGTCTGCTGCTGGTGAGCAGCCCGCACCCCAGCGAGTCGCGCAGTATCTACGCGGTTGATCTAGCGCACATCTATGGGCAGGCAGGGCACCGGGTGCTGCTGGTAGACGCCGAGTTGTCGCGGTCGCATATCGGGAAGATTCTGCGCCTGCGCGAGCAAGACGAGAGCGGTAGCGGGACGGCACAATCTGCCATTGCGCATTGGTCGAACGACTCCCCGCACTCGTACACCATGCCCACTGAGCTATGGATGCGTATGCGAGCCACCTCGATGGACAACGTGATGATGCTACCGAGCCAGGTTGAGAGTGAAGGCATGCCGCTCCTGGTGCCATCGCTGCACTGGCCCAAGCTTGTGGACGCCCTGCGCAACAGCGCTGATGTGGTGATTTTCGACGGCCCGTCCGCCCTCACCGGGGCCGATGCGGCTCTGCTGGCACCGCTGGTAGATGGCGTGGTACTCGTACTCAGCCCCGGCACAGACTCGCGCTCGGAGGTGGAGAAATCGAAGCAGTGGATCCAGCGTAACCGTGGGGCCAAATTGCTCGGGGCCGTCACCGTAAGCGGCGAGCCGTCCGTCCGTACCACACGTGCGCCACGACGCCTCCCCGCCATTGGTTTCTCCATTGGTGCCGATGGGCTGACGATTACCCTGCCCACACGTGAGCGACCGTCGCCACAAATGGAAGATATGCGGCGCAAGGCGTTCGTCCCACAGAAGGCGGCGCATCAGCCACAGGCGGAAAAATCAGCGGTGATCATCACCCCGCCGCCGCCTACCGTGATCATTACCCCGCCACCCGTCATGGCGTCTGGCGTATCCACGGACTCTGGTGTGGGCACAACCCGACGACGACCGGTGGTGCGGCAGGAAGGTATGCGGCGACGACGCGGCGCAACTGAGCAGGCCGATCCTCCGCCGCTAGAGCGCACAGTTGGTGGGTAAACAGCATGAATGATCGCATCCGACTCTACCTTGGGCGGCAGGCCACATCGCCCGCACGCTACCTAGCAGAGCAGAGCATTCAATCCTTCGTCGGCTGGGTACCGAGCATCCTGGGGGTTGGCCTGCGCGCCATCCTCTATCGAGCCATCTTGCGTATGGAGAGCATGGCCGCCATTGAGGACGGGGTGCGTATCCGCTTCGCCTCAAATATAAGCCTGGGCCGGGGCGTCTACCTCGATCATGGTAGCTACCTCCACGCTTGTCCACATGGTATCCACATTGGCGCGGAGAGCATGGTGATGAAAAATGCCATCCTGCACGTCTACAACTTCCGCGACCTACCCCACGCGAGGATCAGTATCGGTGCGCGCTCGCTGATTGGCGAGGCATGTATTCTGCGCGGCCAGGGCGGGATCGTCATTGGCGACGATGTGTATTTTGGCACACTCGTCCAGGTATTGGCGGTCAACCATATTTTTGCCGACACGAGTCGGCCCGTGAGTCAGCAGGGCATCACGGCCCAGGGCATTGAGGTGGCCGACGGAGCATGGATCGGCAGCGGGGCGATTCTGCTGGATGGTGTGCGGGTGGGCCGCAACGCGGTAGTAGGTGCCGGTGCGCTGGTGACCCACGACGTGCCGGACTATTGCGTGGCCGTGGGCAACCCGGCCCGCGTCGTGCGCGATCTGCGCGAGGCACCGCTGGATCGGGGGCGCTATGCGGCCATGCCCGTCTACCAACGGTGAAAGGCGCAGGGCCGCAAATTCTGGAATGTTCAGATGTTGGCTCTCTGCGCCAGCTTTGCTGGCGCAGAGAGCCAACATCTGAAGGCTTCTGGATGAATAACAAAGCGAGGGAACTATGACGACACTCTCTGTCGTGATCCCGGCCTACAACGAAGAGGACGGCATCGCTGCCATCGTTAAGCACGTGCTGGCGATCAAGCTGGCGCTGATTCAGGTGGGGGTAAATGATCTGGAGTGCATCGTCGTGGATGACGGTTCACACGACCGCACCGCCGACATCGTGAGGAGTTTTGGGTCGCGGGTGCGGCTGATCTCGCAGCAGAACGGCGGCTACGGCAGCGCCCTGAAGACCGGGTTCAGCG
>JBAXMH010000352.1:0-4091 GCA_037134395.1 Chloroflexales bacterium | reverse complement strand
TATCGGCTATCGGCTATCGGCTATCGGCTATCGGCTATCGGCTATCGGCTATTTTTACATCAGCCTCAACCAGCAGATCGACACATACCTCAGTCCCATTATCATTATCACTGCTGCGCGGGCGGGCGGGCGTCGGCTCGGGCATATGCGCGTAGATCTGAGTCGTCGAGAGAGAGACGTGGCCAAGCCGCTCCTGCACCTCGCGCAGCTCAGCGCCACCATCGAGCATATGGGCGGCGAAGGAGTGGCGCAGCGTATGCGGGGTGAGGTCGTGCAGACCAACCTGATCGGCGTAGCCCTTGAGAATCAGCCAGAACCCCTGGCGGGTCAGCCGCTTGCCACGATGATTAAGGAACAGCCCGCCGCAATCCTTGTCGGCGCTGCGGGCGATCTGTGCGCGGGCGAGATCGAGGTACTCCTCGATTGCGGTGGCGGCGGTGGGAGTCAGGGGCAGGATGCGCTCGCGACCGGCTTTGCCGATACAGCGCACCGTGTTCGCGTCAAGGACAATATCGGCGGTATTAAGATCCACCAGTTCACTCACGCGCATGCCGGTGGCGTAGAGCAGTTCAAGCATCGCCTTATCGCGCAGACCTTCGGGGCTACGCGACTGGAGGGGCAACTCAAGCAACTCGTCCATCTGGTGCTGAGAGATCGCCTTTGGCATGCTGCGACCCACCTTCGGCGAGTCGATTTGGCTGGCGGGATCGTGGGTGATCACATGCTGAGCGGCCAGATAGCCGAAGAACGACTTCACCGCCGCCGTGCGCCGAGCCACCGTGCTGGCAGCGTAGCGCCGCTCGTGCAGAAAGAGCATGAAGGCCAGCATATCATCGTGGGTAACGGACTGGACATCCGCCACCTGACGCTCGTTCAGGAACGCGCAGAGCTGATCGAGGTCGGTGCGATATGCGGCGGTGGTATTGTCCGACTTCTGCCGCTCGCCCGACATATAGGCCAGGAAAGAGTCTACGTGCTCGTGCATATCGTATCCTGCCGACTGTCTGGCCCCACGACAGGGCGTTGTGGGTATGGGAGGAGAGTACTTGGCCGAGGTAGCGCGTATGGTACCGCAAAGGATAGGCAGTGTCAACCACGATGCCTACGAATTCACAAATGGCTCTCCAATGCACTATTCACGTATTCGTGGGCTATTCGTGGTATACTTCTAGCGGTTTTGAAACTGACCGCAAGGCAGCGATGCGAACGAGGCTGATCTTTAACCCGACGGCTGGACAGGCCGAGTCCCACGAGGCGGAGCTGAACGCCGCCGCCGCAGTGTGGCGCGATCACGGCTGGCAGGTTGAGCTGATACCCACCACCGGGCCGGGCGATGGTCGGCGGCTGGCGCGTCAGGCCGCCGATGCGGGTTACGATCTGGTTGTGGCGGCCGGTGGCGACGGGACGATCAATGATGTGATCAACGGGCTGGCCGGAACATCCGCCGCCCTCGCCACGCTGCCGCTGGGGACGATGAACGTGTGGGCGCGGGAGCTGCGGCTGCCGCTCCAGCCACGGGCAGCGGCGACGGCGATGCTCAATTGGCAGGTGCGCTCGATTGACCTTGGCCGCGCCGGCGACCGCTACTTTCTGCTGATGGCTGGGATCGGCTTTGATGCGGCGATTACGGCGGGGGTGCGGGCGGATGAGAAGCGCCGCCTGGGTGCCCTGGCCTATGTCTTTCGCGGGATCGCCCAGACTCTGAGCGTGCGCGGCAGCCGTGCCCGCATCCAGATTGATGGCCGCACGTTCACTGCCCGCGTCCTGATGGTGGTTATCGGCAACAGCCAGCTCTACGGTGGTCTGGTGAAGATCACCCACCGGGCCAGTATTGACGATGGCATGCTGGATGTCTGTGTGATCCGTGGCGATAACGGCATCAGTGCGGTGCTCCACCTGATCGCCATCCTGCGCCGCCGCTATAGCCACAACCCCGAGATTGAGTACTACCGCGCCCGCTCCATCCAGATCACCGCCCGCCCGCGCCTGCCGGTGCAGGTTGATGGTGATGCGATTGGCATGACGCCGATGACTTTTACGGTTGCCCCGCGTGCGCTCCGTGCGCTGCTCCCGCCCGATCTGCCGGAAGATTTGGCCCAGCAGCCGACGATCACCGCCGAGCGGGCGCGCCGCACTTTTCCCCGTCTTTTTCGCTGGCTTTCACGACGATAACGACATGCACTCTGCTCGACGCACCACGCACGGCGCTCAATGCTGGCGTCGTACCCGATCACTCTGTCTCGTGCTGCTGGCCTCTCTTCTGGCTGCCTGTAGCCGAGGTGGGACAACTCCTGTGCCAGTGTTGCCTGCGGCAACGACCGACACATCTCCCGGTAGTGCGGCAGTGCGTGCCGAGGAGATCAGTGGACGGCTGCTCTTTGTACGTGGCGGCGTGATCTGGCAGTGGCGTGGCCGTGAGGCAAAATCTCTGCTGGGCAACGGCGATTCCTTCCAGCCCGCCTTCTCACCTGACGGCAGCCGGATTGCCTATGTGGTGCGGGGCAACGATTATAGCGATGTGCTGTTGGCCAATGCGGCGGGCGCGCCGGTATCTCAACTGACGACAAACGGCTCGCGGCTGCCCATCAACAGCCTAGAGCGAGTCTATGCGAGTACCTGGGCGCTCTACCCGGCCTGGGCACCAGCGGGAGACCGGCTGGCGATTGCGGCGCAGCCCGCCCCCCCCGCAGGCGATCCGCCTGCCGAGTACAACCTGGATCTGTATGAACTGCCCGTAGGCGTCGGGGCGCAGACGCAGATCTACGCCGCTGAGAACGCCCATTGCGGGCGAAGTGTCTATACGCCATCCGGTGATGCGCTGCTCTTCGTGCGCGCTGGCTCTGGGGCAACGGGCGAACAGCAGATCTATCGCCTGAATCTCGCGGGCGGCACCGCAACGCCCGTGGCTGGCGCACCGATCCCCAGTTACGACCCGGCGATCTCGCCCGATGGGCGCTGGCTGGCCTTCGCCGCCCGCGATGACACACACACGGATGTCTTCGCCCTATCGCTTGCAGGTGGAAAGTCGCCGCTGCGTCTGAGCGATAATGGCGCGGCACGCGCCCCGGTATTCTCGCCCGATGGGCGGCAGATCGCCTTTCTCGCCATTGCCCCCGGCGAGAGTGGCTTCGATCTGTGGCTGGCCGACCTGAGTACCGATACGAGCGGCGGACTACGCGCCGGTACGCCCCGTCGCCTCACCACCGGCATGCACCTCGACGCGGACTCGGGCCTCTCGTGGGCGAAGTAGGGAAACAGCCGATAGCCGATAGCCGATAGCCGATAGCCGTGGCTCTTTTCATGCGGCAGTGTGCGGTGGAGCCGCATGGTTGGTTTCAGAGGGGCCGAGTTTACTTTACACTCTTGGCATACTTACCCCCCTAGCCCCCCCGCAAGCGGGGGGGAACAATGCATTGATTCCCCCCCGCTTGCGGGGGGGCTAGGGGGGGTGATTAAAACTACAACTGTCGTAATAGCCGATAGCCGTGGCCGATAGCCGTGGCCGATAGCCGTGGCCGTGGTCATTTTCATCGGGTGTTGTGTGCGCCCCGCGCATGGCCATCTGTTCTCACTGCTACATCGGGGGCGTTTGCCGCTTCACCGGGCGCTTGCGCTGCGACTTGCGCGTGAGCCCAACAAGAGCGACGGCAGCCGAGTCGGGGCCAAACTGCGCAATCACCTGAGTGCGCGAGTTGACGACCAAGTCGTGATAAAAGTGGCTCGTCTCTGCCCGAACTATACGGGCTTGCTGAAGAGCTACCTCTGCTGCCTTCTCCGCCAACTCGGCCTGGGTCAGAGTCGCCTGTACCTGGAGCAGATGCGGGACGCTGTAGTCTGCATTGGTCGGCTGATAGTCAACCATACTCTGGAGTGCCTTGACCGTTTCGTGGTCGGCAGCGAGCGTGTCGGGGGGGACTGTTTTCGTGCGTTGAACCATGAGTGAGTCCTTTCGTTGTGAGAAGTCTGCCGTATTGCCTCGATAGGCACACCTGCGTAGTATAAGTAGGGGTGCTATCGAATGTGTAACCAAGAAGAGTGCATTGACGACCCTCATCCTCGACTCGCCGACCCTCATCCTCGACTCGCCAACC
>JBAXMH010000351.1:0-4092 GCA_037134395.1 Chloroflexales bacterium | reverse complement strand
GCTTACTTTGGCCTGCTCTCACCGAGCAAAGGTGCAGATCTGCTGGTGGAGTCGCTGCTCGAACTCGGCGAGGGCATCCCCTGGCGGCTGCTGCTAATCGGCGGGGCGGCCACCGCTCCCCAGGATGTTGCCTTCGCCGCAGCGCTTCAGGCCCGGATCAATCATCTCGGCATCGCGCCGAGGGTCATCCGCACCGGACATGTGAATGCCGCAGATGTCTCAGCCAACCTTCTGGCTGCCGACTGCGCCGCCCTGCCCTTTCTCGATGGCGCGTCGTTCCGCCGAGGCAGCCTGCTCGCCGCCCTGGTTCACGGCTGCCCGCTCATCACCACCACCCCCGACGACCCGGTAACGGCAGTGGCTCTGGCCGACGGGCGCGTCACCGTACTCACCCCCCCTGGTGATACCACCGCCTTGACTGTGGCCCTGGCTCGCCTTGCTGCCTCGTCAACCCTGCGCGCCGATCTCGCCGCCGCTGGTCGCCGCGCTACCGCCCCCTTCGCATGGCCCGAGATCGCTCGTCGCCATGCTCAGTTCTACACCACATTTGCCGTCCGCTAGGGCACAAGCTATACTGTGCCCTGTCTGTGCATGGCACGAGGCGATTGCTAACTCATGGTGGCGAGACGTTCATCCCACTAACGGACTCTCTGCTGCGTGGGCGAGGTGTGAGGTGGGAGAATGAAGAATAAGGACACCCCGACGGTAGCAGGTTCCGACAACGATCACGATCCTGTTGATACACGCACCGCAGCACTGCTGCGGATCGCCTCAGTGATCGAGACGGCGGCAACTCTCGATGAGTTGCTGATGCTTGGCATCAGCGAGTTCTCGCAGATCCTCCATCTGCCTTCCAGTTGTGTCCTCTTTGTGAGCGATGATGGCATCACTGCTCACGTGGCTAACGCGCACCCGCCTCGGGTGAGCCTGCCCACGCCCTTTCTGCTTGCCGATACGCCTTTCCTGCACCACGTCTTCGCCGAACGCCAGGTCGTCCAGATTGATAATATCCACCATAACGAACTGCTTGGCTCTGATGCGAGTGCGATGACGCAGGTGTTCGTCCAACTCTTTGACCGCGAGCATATCTGCTCGGTGCTGATGCTGCCCTTAGTGGCCCAGGATCGGGTGATCGGCATCCTGCTCTTCGCCACAATGGAGGAGCCACGCCATTTCACCGAGAGTGAGGTTGCTCTGGCCCGCCTGATGGCCAGTCAGATCGCAACGGCCACCACCTCGTTCCGCATCATCGAACGCGCACAGCGGCGCACCGCCGAATTGGCCACCCTCAACAAAATCGCCGCTGCCGTCACGTCATCGCTGAACACCCGCGATGTGTACCACTTGGTGATGGAGCAGCTCAACGAGTACTTTCAGGTGGACGCCGGCTCGCTTCTGATGCTTGATGTAGAGACGGACGAACTAGTCTTTGTGATGACCCTGGAGGCGGGCGAGGAGAAACTCTTTGGCGTGCGCGTGCCTCAGGGCCAGGGCTTTGTTGGTCTGGTGGCTCAGTCTCAGCAGTATGAGATTATCCACGATGCTCAGCACGACCCGCGCTTCTACGCGAAGGTGAGCGAGTCGGTAAACTATGAGGTACAGACGATCCTGTGCGTGCCGATTGTAGTCAAAAATCGCACAATCGGGGTGATCGAGCTGCTCAATAAGCGTGATGGCACCTTCACGGAGGAGGAGGCCAATCGCCTGATGCGGATGGCGGCCACAATTGGTGTGGCGATTGAAAACGCGCACCTCTTCCAAGAGGTCACGACGGTGCGCGACCGCTTTGAGGCGATCCTGAACTCGACAAATGACGGCATCCTGATGGCCGATATGCACGGCGCGGTGGTGACGGCCAACCCGATGGCGGCCCAACTCTTCTCGTGTCGCAAGGAGCTTCTGATCGGTCGTCAGATCAATGAACTGCTGTCCGAGTTGAGCGCACGCGCCCTTGCGGTGAGTACGCCGTCGTGGCTGAACGAGGATGACGCTGTTGATCAGGTGGTAGAACTGGAACTAAGCAGCCCGCAGGCGCGCTTTATCCGTCACTACACATTGCCCGTACGCGAAGTGAACGGCGCGGAGATTGGTCGTCTGGCCCTGTTTCAGGACATCTCGAAGGAGCGCGAGCTGGCCCAACTGCGCGAAGACTATACCGGGATGCTCATTCACGATCTGCGCGCACCGCTGACGGCGATCATGAATGGGATCATGATGGTCAAGCGTGGCCTGGGCGGGCCGATCTCCGACCAGCAGCAAGAATTGCTGGGCATTGCGCATCAGGGCAGCCGGACAATGCTGGAGATGGTGAATACGCTCCTAGATATTTCAAAGATGGAGCAGGGGCGCATGAGCCTGGAGGTGGAGCCGCTCTCGCCCTATGCGCTGATTGATCAGACCCTTGACCGCCTGATGGTCTCGGCCCGTGATCAGAGAATACCGCTGATGCAGCAACTCCCGGTTGGCCTACCGCTTGTGGAGGCAGATCGGGAAAAGCTGGTGCGCGTCCTCCAGAACCTCCTCGATAACGCAATTAAGTTTTCGCCGATGGAAGCCACTGTGACGCTGGGGGCAGTTGCCCTGCACATTGCGGAGGGGGTTCATACCGATGTTATTGATGGTCTGCCACTACACATCCCCGAGCTTCATGCCGGAGACTGGCTGGTATTCTGGGTGCGCGATCACGGCCCAGGGATTCCGCCCCAGTATCACGAGCGTATTTTTGAGAAGTTCGGCCAGGTGCGCGGTCGGAAGATACGCGGCACAGGGTTAGGATTAACCTTCTGTAAACTCGCCATCGAGTCGCATGGCGGTAAAATCTGGCTGCAAAGCGAAGAGGGCAAGGGAAGTATTTTTGCGCTCGCGCTGCCGCTCAGTCAGGATCAGCGCACGGCGAGATCGTCCTAATACAGAACAGAGTAGGGCGGGGCATCCCGTCCGCAACCCTTCTCACTCTTTGCGCCTTTGCACCTTTGCGTCAGACAAGCGCATCGTCTGACGCAAAGGCGCAAAGGCGCAAAGAATCTCGCTTCATTCCGCCTAAGACAAGGTTCGCAGATACTTTACAGTTCAGGCCGAAATTTGGCATCCTGATGCGCTCAACCTGAAACCTGAAACCTCGCACCTGAAACCTTGTCTAACAGCGTTACTTCTGCGGTGGGGCGTCTTTTGGCATAGGGAAGAGAAATCGCAGGCCCACCTCAAGGGCTACGGGGATGAGCAGCACGCTCAGCAGCGGTGCCCAGATCGGGCTGAGGGCGAAGTAGAGAACTAGGGGCGGGATCGCGAGGATGACGGCGAAGATTGCCATGCCCAAGCTCCCCCAGCCCACGGACAGAATGACGCCGATGATGGTGAAGAGGACGATGCCGCCGTCGGCGCAGGTATTGAGGGCGATGGCGTCGTAGCAGGAATTGAGCGCCGATGGGCCGGCAATATCAAAGGGTAGCCCCTCGGTGTCGAAGAACGTGGGCAAGGCGTAGCGGCGGAGCATGAACAGGATGGCACCCAGGGCAATCACCAGGTAGGTGCGCAGGATTCGATTCTCAAAGATTGGCATTTCATCTCAATAGAGACGCCCCGGCGGGGCGTCTCAGTAGACGCCCCGCTGAGACGCCCCGGCGGGGCGTCTCTACGTATGGCTTACCCAACGACGACATTTACCAGCTTGCCTGGCACCACGATCACCTTGCGGATGGCCTTGTCCCCGATATGGCTGCGCACCCGGTCGCTCTCCATCGCCAGGGCGCGCAGATAATCTTCGCTGGCATCCACCGGCACCGTCAGCTTATCGCGCACCTTGCCGTTTACCTGTAGCACCACCTCGATCTCATCCTCGGCAGCCAGAGAGGGGTCGGCCACCGGCCATGCTTGCTGATGGATACTGTAGCCGTGGCCGGTGCGCGCCCACAACTCCTCGGCGATGTGCGGGGCCACCGGGGCAATCAGCAGCATCAGGGTTTTGGTTGCCTCGTCCCATGCCGATGTGCCGACGAGTCCCGCGTCGCGGGCCTTGTACATGGCGTTAGTACACTCCATCAGGGTCGAGATGATGGTGTTGAACTTAAACTCGGCAATATCGCGCTCAACCCG
>JBAXMH010000350.1:0-4112 GCA_037134395.1 Chloroflexales bacterium | reverse complement strand
GTAATTTTTTTAGACACGACAACTTATGGCCACAGAAAGACACAGAAGGAAATATATCTATTTCTGTGTCCTTCTGTGTCTTTCTGTGGCAAAATCTCGTTGATAATTGTGGTATGACTGATGATTATCAGGAGGATTTCGCATGACGGCACAGCCAAAACGTGACATGACGGAAGCCGAATACCTTGATCATGAGCGTGCCAGTATTACAAAAAGTGAATATTATGATGGACACGTCTATGCAATGACTGGTGCCAAAGAGCCGCATAATCTTATTGCAGGAAACGTGATTGCATCGCTTCATGGACAACTGCGTCGGAAACCGTGTCGGGTCTATCCGAGTGACATGCGTGTAAAAGTCGTCCAGACCGGACTAAATACCTACCCAGATGTCGTTGTTCTTTGTGGTGTGCCTCAGTTTGTTGATGAAAAGCACGATACGATTACCAATCCAATCGTTATCATTGAGATATTATCACCATCAACCGAGCGATATGATCGTGGTATGAAGTTCCGTCATTATCGTTCTATTGAAACGCTGCGTGATTACATCTTAATCGCGCAGGATCGTCAGCATATCGAACACTATACACGCCATGAAAACGGTCAGTGGTTATTTGAAGAAACGAGTATCAATGAGGAACGGATTAGTATTCAATCTATTGAATGTGTTCTATCGCTAGAAGACACGTATGAGAAGGTTGAATTGATGCAAGATGCGGACGATCTTCCACGAGATCGCTCCACTGAGTAGTAGACGTTTAACATAGAGCAATCCTCGTGAGGCCATGAAGAGGAGTCAAGGCTTCAGCCGGCTGAAGCCTTGACTCCTCCTTCATAACCAGACTAGGACTGCTATAATCAATACCTTCGCCACGTTTCTGGATGCCAGATGGACGGGTACTATGTTTCGCCTACCTGCGCTGTTAGTCTTGCTCACGGCCCTGCTCACCTGTACATTGCCGCACTCCGACCATGTTGTGCCGGCACATGCGTCGGCGAGTGCCGCGACGATCACGCAGGCGCATAACGTCTACCTGCCGGTGATCCAGATGTCGGGGGCGATGCTGGTGTGGACGGAGAGTACCGCAAATAAGGTTCAGCCCAGCACGGCGGCTGGGGCGGGCCGCGATATTGTGCTGGAGGGCGCACGTAACTCCTACGAGGCCGCGCAGATTGTTGTCACCGCAAATACGGCGCTGACGGGCGTGACAATGATCGCCAGCCCGCTGAGTGATGGCGCAGGCCATACCATTTCCGCCGACCAGATCACGTTCTTTCGTGAATCCGCCATAGACTTTGCCAATGTCAGTGTTACGGCGCACGGCAACCTGGAAGTGCCCCAGAACTCACCTAGCGGCGACTCACGCATCCCCGATCCGCTCATCCCCTTTGTTGACCCCTACACAACCCCGGCGCGGGCGGTGGGCGCACCCTTCACTGTGGCTATCGGCCTCAACCAGCCGGTGTGGGTTGATATCTTCATCCCCAAAGAGACGCTGGCGGGCGTGTACCAGGGGACGATCACGGTCATCGTCAACGGCAAACCGTATACCTCCGTCCCGCTAACGCTGACCGTGTGGAATCTCATCCTGCCGGATATGAACACGGTCACGACCTACTTTGGCATGCATACCGAGCCAGGGCTGTGTAATTATCACGCCGGACTGGCGGGCATCGGCAGCAATACATCAAGCTGCTGGGTGGATTGGACACCGCGTGCGCGCACACTGGTAAAGCGCTACGAAGAACTGGCCCACGCGAGCCGGATAGACTCCTGGCCCAACTTTGTCGTGACTCCCACCAACGGCTGTAGTCCGCCCACAAGCTGGACGGACTACGACAACGCGCTGCGGCCCTACCTCGACGGGACGTACTGGAGTAACGGAGTGCCATCGAGCTGGTTCCCGGTTCCCTTCTCACCGGGCACCACCTGGGGGGCGCAGACATGCACCCAGGCTCAGTACACCGCATTGGCCGCCGCCTGGGCGAGCCACCTCCAGTCAACTGGCTGGTTCACCCGCTCGCTGGCCTTTGCCTACGATGAGCCGCCCCCCTCCGCCTTCCCCGCCATCGCCCAACATGCACGCTGGATGCAGGATGGCAACCCGGCATGGAAGGCACAGATAATGGACACAACCGCTCCTACGGCGAGCAACATCGCCACGCTTGGCCCGGCCCTGGGCATCTATTCGGTGTGCATTGATTGCTATGGCCCGTGGTGGAATGGCTCGACAACCAGCACCACGCCTTACGGGCGCGCTGAGTGGCCGGGGCTGTTTGCGCAGAAGACCCAGCTCTGGTTCTATGAGAGCAACGCGCAGGGATTGCCCTACCCCACCTTCGCGACGAACACACTGCTCGGGTTTGAGCCACGGATCATGCTGTGGGGCGCGTGGTATGAGCAGGCAACGGGCTTTTTGCTCTGGGACACCACGTACTGGACGAAGGATCAGCCTTGGGGGCCGAACAGTGCCTGGAGCAAGACCGGCGACGGGGTTCTGATCTACCCCGGCAACCACGATGGGTTGCTGGCACCGCTCGGCTCACCTGCCGACGTTGCCATTGACGGGCCGGTGCCCTCGTACCGGCTCAAGATCGTGCGGGCTGGCCTGCAAGATTGGGCGCTCTTCAAGCTCGCCGAGCAACGCGGACTCGCCACCTATGCCCGCGCTCAGGTGGCGCAGGTCTACGGACAGATGGGCGGATGCACGTGGCAAGGCTGCCCGCCGCCGGTGAACGGGCACTTCTTCTGGAGCGCGGATGGCACGGCGATGCAGACAGTCCGGCACAACATTGCGCAGGCGATCCTGAGTGCCCCGTAAGGGAATCGGAAATTTTTAAGTATCGCAGCGTTATGTCACGCTGAGCGAAGCGAAGCGTCCCGGCGAACGATACGCACGCCGGGACGCTTCGCTGCGCTCAGCGTGACACTTGCTCGGCCCACAACGCCATAATCGCACGGTTCCACGGCACCTGCTCCAAGAACATGCGTTGGTCGGCATCGCTCATCTGTGCGGCCTGCGCCATCAGTTCGGTATATGCCCGTTCTAGCAGTTGTCCGACACGATCATCGTCTGCCGCCCGCAGCACCGTGCAGCAACTAAGATAGGCGCGCATCGGAGACTCCACACCATCCAGCGTACCCGTCCCCAGATAGTCGAGTACTCGTTCGACGGAGGATAGAGCAGCGGGCAGATTGCCTTGGATCTGGAGCGCATACGCCAGCCCCGCTCGGCACTCGGCCAGCAGTCCCGGATGGCCGAGCGCATGACAGCGCGTGATTGCTTCCTGACACATGGCGACGCTCTGGTCTCCCATGTGCATATCGGTCAAGACGTACCCCAGATTGATGCGTGCCCAGATCTCGACCATTCCTCCTCCGATCATCTGAGCAATCACCAGGGCTTGCTCAAGGAACTCCTTCGCTTCTGGGAGCAGTCCCTGTGCATATGCGATCATCCCACTATTGCTGAGTGCTGTCGCCTGACCCTGCTGATCCTCAATGATACGTAAGGTGGACAGAACCTGCGTATATAGCGCACGTGCCGAGCGATAGTCGCCATGTTCGTAGGCGATCCCCCCGAGATTGGCCAGCACCATCGCCTCATGTTGCTGGTCGCCGAGGAGCCGACTGATCGCTAGTGACTGCTCATAGTAGGTGCGCGCCGTCAGATAATCGCCCAGATCAACCGCGATACTCCCCAGATTATTCAGCGCCTTGGCCTCACCGGGGCGGTGGGAGATCGCCCGCGCCCGCGCAAGTGCGTGTTCGTGGAAGGTGATCGCTGCTGAGAGATGTCCTTGATCGTAGGCCACAACACCCAGACCCGAGAGGATCTCGCGCTCAATCTGGTAATCCTTGATCGTGCGAGCGAGGGCCAGTGCCGTTTCAAACTGCATCTGCGCCCCAGCGTAGTCCCCCTGTCGCCAGAGGGCGGTCCCCCAGTAGCGCCGCGCTGCGGCCTGACGGGCTGGATCGTCCTCGGCTAAGGCGAGCGCACGGCGGGCGGTATCCACCGCCGTCGGGTAATCGCTGATCGCCTCGCAATGGGCGCTCCAGCGCAGCGCAACCTCTGCCCGTCGCCAGCGTTCGCCAAGTGCCTCGGCCA
>JBAXMH010000349.1:0-4149 GCA_037134395.1 Chloroflexales bacterium | reverse complement strand
CAAGGGGTGACACCCGCAGATCGTAGGCATCGGAGCGAGCCAGGAGCCGCAGCACCCAGACAACACCGAGTCCGGCGAGGGCCAACTCCAGGAAGTTCGGAGTAATAATCGCCTTAAACGGCAATGTGCCAAAGGGGAGTAGGGTTGTGATCGCAAAGACAGCGATCATCCCGGCCTCGGTGCTGATGAGCAGAGCAAGCCCAGCCAGGAGCGACAGAAGACTGGCAACAGCGTAGATTGGACCAAAAGCGACGGCGGTACCCACCAACCCGCCGGTGGCCACGGCAAGGGCGGCAATCAGGGCAGGAGATCGGGTCAGCGCATCACGAAGGTGGGAAGGCGGAGCGGCAACAGCGTGCATAGAGGGCGTGAGGGTGCGACATACACCGCCCGCATCACGCATATGGGCGGCGCATGCACCGCCTGTATGCGTTAATGCGAGCGACAAAGAACACTTATGCGTAGGGCATATTTGAGATACGCATGAGCTTATCCCAGCGGTGCGTCGCCGAGATATAGCGCACAGTGCCGGAGCGGGCGCGCATCACCACACTATGGGTGCGGGCACCGCCGCCAAAATACTCGGTGCCCTGAAGGAACTCGCCGGAGGTGATACCGGTAGCCGCGAAGAAGACATCCTCGCCGCGCACGAGGTCGTTGATCCGGAAGACTCGCTTGAGATCAACCTCGCGTTCGGCGGCCATCTGGCGCTCCTCATCGTTGCGCAGCCAGATCCTACACTGGATCTCGCCGCCGGTACACTTGAGGGCGCAGGCCGTGATCACCGCTTCAGGCGCGCCACCGATGCCCATAAGCATATCGGCAGGAGGATTATCAATCGCCGTCATCACCCCGGCGCTCACATCGCCGTGCAGGATGAGCTTAATCCGCGCACCTGTCTCGCGGATCTGCCGGATCAGATCCTTGTGACGAGGCCGGTCAAGCACGACCACAGTCAGATCTTCGATCTGCTTCCCAAGTGTACGAGCCACGGCACGGACATTGTAGGCCACCGGGGCGTTAATATCAATCACTCCACGGGCACGCTCTCCGACGGCGAGCTTATCCATGTACGCGAACCCATCCCAATTGTACAGTGATCCTCGCTCGGCCACGGCCACTACAGCAATCGCGCCGGGCATCCCCTCGGCCAGCAACGTCGTACCCTCAACCGGATCCACAGCAATGTCCATCTCTGGGCCATCGCCGCTGCCGACATGCTCACCGGTGTAGAGCATCGGTGCCTCATCCTTCTCTCCCTCGCCGATCACGACGACGCCGTTCATCGGCACGCTGTCGAGCGACATCCGCATCGCATCAACAGCGGCCTGATCCGCGCCAATCTTATCGCCACGGCCCATCCAGCGGGCGCAGCGCAGGGCCGCCGCTTCGGTCGTACGGACAAGATCCATCGCCAGGTTGCGCTCGATACGCATCGAACTACCTCCTCGTAGTCACGAGCATCACCCGGCTCGATTGTAGCACACTGGCGCAGGGCTGTCGAAATCTCCCTGAAAATTTAGCACAAATATACTCGTGAGGAGCGGGGCGCCCCGTTGCAACGCGCTCCTCACGAGAACGGGAGGCCATACACGACGTCGGACCCTGTTGAAACGTCCGTCGTGTGGCATGACGCCCACAACATTATGATATAACGAGGACTAGTAGCAGATCGAGTGGGGAATATCTGACATCCGTGTAAGGAAATCCCTGACACTGTCAGGGATCGTACGCTGCTTGATAATCCTGCGTTGTTCGTAAGAGCCTGATACGCAGCGCTGTTTCTGCGGTACACTGGCAGTGAACGAGAAGAACGAGAAAACTACACCGTCTGACCATCAAATAGAGCTACCACTATGGCGACGCTACCCAAAATTATGCTGGCGCATAGCCCTCCCCCTGAGCAGATCTCCAGCGAGGTTTCGCAAACGAGCGACAGTGACGACCGTCGTGCGTCGCCCATCAACACTGAACTGCGCATGGAGAGCGAGAAACTTCAGACCGTCAATCAAGATCTCCAGGTTATCAATGAGGAGTTTCAGGTCGTCAATGAGGAGCTTCAAACCGTTAATGAGGAGCTTCAAGCCGTTAATGAGGAGCTTCAGGTCGTCAATGCCGAGCTCAACCGCAAGATCGCCGAGCTTGATCGGGCGAACGCCGATCTCATCAATGTCTTCGCCAGTATCCAGATCCCGGTCATTTTTCTTTACCTCGACGGGCGGATCGCCCGCTTCAATCCTCAGGCCACCGCGATCTTTGCCCTGATTGACTCCGATATTGGGCGCATGATCACAGATCTCAACGCTCATTTTTGCGATGATGACATGCACATACTCATCGCCGAGGCGCTTGAGTCCCTTGCGCTGGTGGATCGGATAATTCATCAGCCGACACAGGATCGGTGGTGGAACATGCATATTCAACCGTACCGCACCCTCACCGACGAGATTAGTGGCGTGGTTATGACGTTCACTGACATCACCACCCTCAAGCAGACCGAGGTCGCGCTCCAGGAGTCGTGTGATGTACTCGAACAACGGGTGACAGTCCGCACCCGCGAGTTGGGATTGATGAATCTGGCGCTCCAGGCGGAGATGGCCGAGCGGATACGGAGTGAGCAGGCCCGCGAACAGATACTCCAGCGCCTTGTCACTGCCCAGGAGGAGGAGCGCCGTCACATCGCTCGTGAACTCCACGACCAGATGAGCCAGGATCTCACGGCCCTCATCCTGGGTCTCAAGGTACTCCAAAATAATGGCGATCTCGGGGCGCCTACGGTCGAACATATCGCACAGCTTCAGACGATGGCAGTGCAAATCAGCGAAGATGTACGCAATTTGGCGGTAGAGTTGCGCCCCTTGGTGTTGGACGACCTAGGACTGGTCATAGCACTCAGCAACTACGTTGAGCAGTGGTCGGCACGGGCGAATGTTGCAGTGGATCTTCATGTGAGTGAACTGGATGGCGTACATCTGCCCTTGGCCGTAGAGACGACGCTCTATCGGCTTGTACAAGAGGCGCTCAACAATGTGCGCAAACACGCCCAGGCATTTGAGGTGAGCGTGATCATTGAGCGACGAACCAATGAGGTGCGCCTGATCGTTGAAGACGACGGCGTGGGATTCGCGATCCTCGATCCATCCCGAGCGCCGGATCCTACAGTGCAACTCAATCCTACGTTGCAACTCGGGCTGATTGGCATGCAGGAGCGAGTTATGATCCTCGGTGGCACTCTCGCAGTCGAGTCATCGCTGGGCAGCGGCACGACGATCTTTGTCCGTATCCCGCTGCCTATTGCCAGGAAATGACGCTGCGGTGCGGTCATTGTTGGCTCTGCACGATGCTGACAGCCTTTGGAACGAACCAAGATATAATGAAGGTGACGTAAGACACGCTGAGAGCTGCCGCGTTTCACCGGCTGGCGCACAAACACACATGAGAGGAGCGAACCATGGGCCTTCCAGCCGATCTATTGATCAATATAGCAGGGGCGCTACAGGGAACGGAGTACGACGGGCCGGTCTATAGCGCAAATACCGAGCAACTGAATGTTAACTTGCTGCGCCTCGCTGATGGAGCGTCCATACCTCAGCATATCAACGATGAAGTGGACGTGCTCGTGGTTGTTCTCCAGGGGACGTGCAAGCTCATTGTGGATAACGAGATGACGGTACTGCGTCCCAGTATGGCCGCGATCATCCCTCGCGGTCGTCTGCGCGCTCTGCGCTGCACAATGGGGCCGCTGGTCTACCTTACCTGCCACCGCCGCCGAGCGCCGCTGATGCCGACCGTACCGAGCAAAGCACACGTAAGTGTGTAGTACGTAGCAAGACTTTCGCGAATCTGGCCGCAGAAAAACACGGAAAGATACGGAAATATCCTTTTTCCGTGTCTTTCCGTGTTCTTCTATGGCCACATCTCGTTGTTCGCAGGCGCTACTTTGTGACGCTGATCGGGAAGGTGGCGCGTAGTTCACGGTCGCCCAGGGTGGCCACCGCCGTCACCTTCCAGTTCCCATCCATCACATAAACCACATCTACCTCGTAGCCGCCGCGCCCGACTGGGTTGGCGACTGGCTTGCTGTCGCCTAAACAGAGCATATTCATCGTCATATCGAAATAGACATTCGCATTTTCCACAGGGCGACCG
>JBAXMH010000348.1:0-4172 GCA_037134395.1 Chloroflexales bacterium | reverse complement strand
CTGCCCCGGCGCAACTGGTCGCGCAGGTGGGCGTCGCGGGCGCGGTTCGCCCCGCTGTGGAAGGCTGCCCCGTCTACGTAAATCGCCATCCGCCGCTCGGGTACGGCAAAGTCGGCCACCGAGATGGCCGAACCACCGTCCGGACTCACCGGCACCTGCGTCTGCGGGTGGAAGCCGTAGGTCTCGAACAGGCGCAGGAAGCGGAGCTCCAGGGGCGAGCCGACTCCAGCGGCGTAGGCTTCCAGCCAGGGGCCGGGGTCGTCAATGTCGCCGTGTTCCCGTGGGCGCACGACCGGCGCGGCGTCGGCCAGGGCGTACAGGTCGGCGATAATTCGGGGCCAGCTCAACTGGTCGTGGTAGCGCTGGTTCTCGTAGGATTTGAGGCAGCGGTAGCAGGCACGGGTACAGGTGGGATGATCCAGATGTTCGATGGCGCGGAGGGCGACCAGGTGCAGCTCTTCGGCGATCCGGCGTAGATAGCCGCTCCCACCCACACTTGGGTCAATGAAACTGAGCGCCATCTGGCGAAAGGTGCGCCCCGCCTGCACCACGGGCCACGGGCCTTCCACGAGAAACTCGATCTCGGGGCCATCAAGCATATAGCGGTGGCGCATCCCCAGGCGCAGCGCATAGCCCAAACTCAGCCCCCAACACATGAGATCGCCCTCGTCCATGTCGTCGGGCACGGGCGCGAGGACGCGCAGCACCTCCGCACGAGTCGCGGTCACCAGGGCAACCGGTTTGGGCGGACGACCCGCCTCGGGACACCCCGGCCCGTGGCCGAAGGCGTCGCGCTCGTGGGCGGCGGGCCGGGTTTGCCGCCGTCCCCCCTTCGTCGTCTCGGTCGGCGCGGGCGGCTGAAGAATGCGCCCGCAGCTCGGGCAGAGCCGGTAGCCCGCCGCATCCTCGGTGAGGTAGGCCCGCCCCGCACGCTCGGCGGGTCCCGGCGGCGGGCCTTCATTCACCCAGCGCACCTCTTCCTCGGCGCTCAGGCGCAACCCCCAGCCGGGTCCGGCGGACCAGCGACCAACGACACCAGCTCCCCACTGCGGGTAGCCCACCACACGGTTACTCACCGCGTAGCGGTCTTCTTCGTCGAGGATGGGACTCTCATTCCGCACAGCGAGAAAACCGGCATACTCAGCGGCGGGCAGGGTCAGTCCCGGCTCGGCGGCGTGGCAGCGCGGGCATCCGGGTTCATCCGCGTGGTAGCGCAGGGTGCAGCGACGGCACTGGCGATACACCCAACTCGGCCCGTCGCCACGCGGATTCCAGGGCGAGGCCGTATCGAGGCCGATCACCTTCCAGCGTGCCCCCCGAGCGTAGACGGTAGCCCCCGGCTGGAACTGCGCGATGCCGAATCGCCGTGCGACACTGATCGGGTCGTCTTCGTGGCGGTCGCCGTGCAGGCGCAGGGAGGCCGGTTCACTGGGAAACTCGTAGCCGGGGAGCAGGCCGAACTCGGCGAAACGGCGCAGAGGATAGCCCGAAGAGCGGTCATCGGCGTCGCCCTCGCCACTCCTCACACCAAGCAGGCGGTTGATCAGATCCGCCGCACGGATGACGTCGCGACCGCGCTGGAGGTCAATGGTGAATCGCTCGATGGACTGGCGCAGTTCGACTACCTGGCGCGCCATGCGCTGGAAGACATCCTGCGTCCGCTCCGGCAGCCGCTCCAGGCTGGCGCGCAAATCGTCCGCACGGAGTCCCGCTGCCGGGAGGATGTCGGCCCCCCAGGCGGCCTCGGCCACCTCAACCGTATGGTCGAATTGGGCGCGCACACCGGCAATCAGGGCATCCACGGCCACCTGATCAATCACGCCCTGCGGATTGATGTAGGCCAGCATCTTTCCGGCGAGACCCGGTTCGGCCGCACCAAAGGCAATGGCGCTCATGTGGCGCAGGATCACGTCACGGTTGCCCAGAGCCAGGGCGGGGGCGGGAACCTCACCGGCGATCATCTCGGTAGGCTTGTCGTAGAAGTACTGGTCGTGCGGAGTGTTGCGGGCGTAGCCAAGCACCAGACCCACCCGCGTGCGGCGACCGGCGCGCCCGCCGCGCTGGGCGTAGTTGTCGGGTCGAGGCGGTACGTTGCGCAGAATAACCGCGTCGAGTCCGCCCACATCAATGCCCATTTCCAGGGTCGGCGAACAGGCCAGTAGGTTCAGGGGCGACACCGTGGAGGGTGCCTTGAAATCGGACTCAAGGGTCGCACGATCACTGTTCGGCACCTGGGCGGTATGTTCGGCCGCCACCAGCGGGATGACTTCCGCCGCCCGGATGCGCCGCACGGTGCGGTTCGCATCAACCTCCGCCGCTGGCCAGGCAACGAGCCTACCGTGGCAGCGCGGACAGGGCTGGCCGATTCGCGCACCGGCCATCGGGAGTGCGCAGACCCCGCAACACAGTCGTTCGGCGTCGGCGACGAGGCGAAGTTGAAGGGTCTCGGCGTTGACCTGGAGGAGACGGACGCGATCACGCGCACCGAACAGATCGGCGGCGATCACAAAGCTGCCATCCTGCACAAAATTCAGCAGCGCAACCATGTCGGGTGCGGTAGGCTGCGTGGTACTCCCCAATCCGACCAGGATGTGTTCCAGGATGCGCTCCAGGCTGGGGCCACGTCCACCGGCCTTCGGTCGTCGCCAGGGGTTGTTCAGACGCACCCCGGCCGGCACATCGGTGCGGTCAAGGCTGGCCGTCGGGCGACCATCGCGCCCGAGGGCGTAGCCACCGGGCTGCGTCACCCGGCGCTCCCACTCAGCGGTACGTACGGAGGCGGGACAGCTCGGGTGCTGCGGGTGGTAGCGCAGCATCGGGCGCGAGAGACAGCCGCGCACCCGGATTTCATCCAGCACGCAGCGGCAGAGGTAGGCCAATTCGTCGGGGCTATGCAGGCCGAGTGCGGTACACAGCGCCTCGCCATCACGTGCGGCGTATGCGTCGAGCCGATCATAGCTGACGGTCACCAGTCCCAGATTGATCGCGGTGGCGCGATAGCCTGCGTTCAGCGCAATGTCGTCGAGCAGCGGTGCTTCCTCGTACGCACGCAGCCGTTCCAGTTCCTCACCGGTGATGAAGGTACGACGCGGCATTAGCGGGGTGTCATGCGCGTCAAGAGCGCACTGGCCGAGCGCCTCAACGACGACCTGGAGCGAGACCGGGCCACGCGCATCAAGGATCTCCACCAGCCGCCGGCGCATGCGGTCGTAGCGGCTGGCGAAGGTGATGAAGCGGGCCTGGTGGGCGGCATCCTGGCGGCTATCGCTGAAGATCAGCAATCGCTCCTTGCCATCGTGGGTGTCATCACCCCGGTGGGCGTCGGCGAGGGCCGTGACCATGCCCTCGGCCATGACCTTGACGGCGGCAGAGGTACCAAGGGCGACCGGGGTGATCACGTTGCGACTACCCAACGTCGCGCCGCAGCACAGGCAGAGGGTGCGGGCGGGCGACAGCGTGACCGGCAGCGTGAAATCGGCGGCGTCCCGGCTAAACCAGAGGGTATGCGGGTCAAAAGATCCGTGTTCGATCTTCCGGTGCTTGAGTTGCTGAGGCTGCGTACGGGTGCCACGCGCCGTGCGTGGCGGATCCTCCTCCGCGTCTTCCTCATCCTGTTCACCGACACCGTCAACGAAGCGGGCGGGGTCATAGAGCATCCATTCGTGGCCGCTGGCGCTCTGGGCGCTCGGGCGCAACGGCCCCGATGTCGGGTCGTTCGGGTCGTCACCAACGAAGCGCAGGTAGTGGGCACCACAACTGCGGCAGAGGGAGAGCGGGGCGGTCGGATAATGACAGGTAGCGCAGGATGTCTCGCCCATCGGGTAGAGTCGTCCGCAGTCGGGGTTGACGCAGCGGTAAAACTGCCAGCCACCGCGAATCAGGCGGTGGGCGCGCAGGCGCAGGGCACCCGGCGTGCCGTCGGGAAGTGCGGAGCCAACAACCAGAGCCGCCTCAACCTCGGCGCGCACGGCGTCTACGGGAGCATCGGCACGGTCGGGCACCTCGGCGCGCACGCGGGCGACGATCTGCTCGACCGAGAGCGGCTGGCGAATCAGCCAGCGGTTCAGGGAAGGAATCAGGTTCCAGGTGTCAGGGGTCAGGTTCCAGGTGTCAGGGGTCAGGTTTCGGGTTTCAGGGGTCAGGTTTCGGGTTTCAGGGGTCAGGTTTCGGGT
>JBAXMH010000347.1:0-4176 GCA_037134395.1 Chloroflexales bacterium | reverse complement strand
GATTCCAATCGGACGTAGATCGGGCCAGGGGCAGGTGGCGCACACCCTATCTGGTGATCGGCGCAATGATGACCTACGGCGGTCTGGCCACTGCGCCCTTCACGCTGATCTTGCTCAGTGGCCAGGGCACGATTGGCTTCTGGCCGGCGATGTTCTTCTGCGGCCTGATCTTTCTGGGCTATGGCATCGGGGTGAATATCGTCGAGACGATCTATCTGGCGATGGTCAGTGATCTGACGCCGCCCAAAGAACGCGGGCAGGTGCTGGGGGTTCTGTGGATCATGCTGGTCATGGGCACCATCGTCAGTTCGGTGGTGATCGGCCAGTTGCTGCTCCACTACAGCCCTTACCGGCTCATCCAGGTGATGCAGGGCTCGGCGGTGATTTTTATTGCCCTGACTTTTCTAGCTCTGTACGGACAGGAGCGACTGAAGTCGGACGGCAAGCTTGAGGACGTAGCCGAGCCGGTGCGCGTGCGTGAGAGCCTGGGCCAATCACTGCGCATGCTGGCGGCGCAGGTGCCCCTACGCAACTTGTTTATTGTGCTCTTCTTGGCCACCCTCGGCTTCGCCACTCACGATGTGCTCCTAGAACCCTACGGCGGTCAGGTGCTCAACATGTCAATCACCCAGACCTCGCAGCTCACGGCGTTGTGGGGAGTGGGCATGCTCATGGCCATTGCCCTGGCGGGCTGGGCGCTCTGGATGGGACGCTCGTCGGTGCTGCTGATCACCCTGGGCTGCCTGCTGGGTGCCGCCGGATTCCTCACTGTCGCCCTGTCGAGCGGTGAGGCGCTGGTGAACCTGTTCCGCGTCGGTGTCGTGCTGATCGGTATGGGGCGTGGGATGTTTATTGTCGGTGCCCTGTCCCTGGTGATGTCGCTGGTGGACAAGCTGCATGCCGGGTTGTTTATGGGCTTGTGGGGGATCACTCAGGCTCTGGCCCAGGGCTTCGGCACCGTCGGCGGCGGACTGGCCCGCGACGTCGTGCAGCATCTCACCGGCCAGGTCGTCTTCGGCTACACCCTTGTTTACTTCTCCTCACTGGCTCTGCTTGTCCTGTCCACCCTGCTTCTGCTGGTGCTACGCATCGGTCGCCAGATCCGCAGCGGCGAGGTTCACTCGCCCTGGGGTGGCCTGGAGCAGATTAATGCCGATCAGATCATTTTTTAAATCGCGCCCATCCGGTCAGCAGAGGAGTACCTACACGCATGGAAATTAAGGACAGGATCGATCACGATCCGGCCACCGACATTCTGCTCGTAGATGCCTATATGCGCTGGGCATTGATGGCTGCTGAGGAAGTCGTTGGCAAAAATGGTCTGGCGGTTGTGCTCCGCCAGGCCGGGCTTGAGCAGATTGTGGGCAACTACCCACCCGAGCAACTCAAGGTTTCAACCGGGCTGACCCTCTTCCACTACGCGACACTGAACGCCGGGCTGCTGAACTTCTTCGGTCGGGCTGCCCGCAGCATGGCGCTGCGCATTGGTCGGCAGTCGGCACGCTACGCTATTGATCACCAGGGTGCGCTCTTCGGCACAGCGGCCCTGCTTGCCTCCAAGGTGCTGCCCATCTCCACCCAGATCAAGATGGGCCTCTCGGCGATGCAGGCCGGGTTCCGCCGCCTCAGCCAAACCGTTGGCCAGGATCGCGAGTTTGGGCTTGAGGATCGTGGCGAAACATGGGCCTACCTCGACTATATGGATCCGACCAGCGCCGGGAAGTCTGCTGATGAGCCGATTGGCTGGATCCAGACGGGAGCGATCCAAGAGGCCATGCGCTGGCAGATCGGCAAGGACTTTGAGGTTGAGCAGGTGGCATGCCGCTCGATGGGTGCCCCTGCCTCGATTTGGCTGGTGAATAAGACGCCAAAGGTGCCCACCGCATAAAGGAGAGAGCAATGGCCAACCTAACCCCCGATCAGATTTTCGATCTGCTAAACCGACCCGGCCCGCTCTGGCTGGTGGGCGCCAACCTGTCGGGCGCGAACCTGTCGGGCGCGAACCTGAGCAACGTCAATCTGAGCGAGGCCAACCTAGCGGGAACGCGATTGAGTGACACGAATCTCTACCGCGCCGACCTGAGCGTGACCGAGATGGGCGGGGCGAACCTCAGTTGGGCGAATCTGCGCGAGGCCCGGCTGGGCTGGGCGCAACTGGTGCGCGCCGACCTGAGCGACGCCGATCTGCGCAAAAGCGATCTGTCGTGGGCCAATCTGGAGTTTGCCAACCTTAGTGGGGCGAACCTACGCGGGGCGAACTTGGGTGCGGCCGACTTCAGCGGGGCGAATCTCTACGGCGCGAACCTGAGTCTCTGCAATCTGAGCGGCGTTGATCTCCGCGACACGATCATGATCGGCGTGAACATGAGCGAGGCTCAGCTCCGCGAGGCCCAACTGGTGAACATGGGCGGCGCGAATCTATCGGGCGCGAACTTGAACAAGGTGAGTATGGCCGGCGCGAGCATGAGCGGGGTGAACCTGAGCGGGGCCAGCTTGATCGGGGCCAACCTGCGCGATTCGACTCTCAGTGACGCCAACTTTATCGGGGCCAATCTCTACGAGGCAAACCTGAGCGAGGCGAATCTGGCCGGGGCGGATCTGAGTGAGGCGAACCTGAGCGGGATCTACCTGAGCGGGGCGAACATGGAAAACGTGATCATGACGCGGGCCAACCTGAGTCGGGCCAACCTGAGCGGCTGCAACCTACGCGGCGCCCAGATGGCCGATTGCGTCCTGCGTGAGGCGAGCCTGCGAGACGCTGATTTGACCGGGGCCGACCTGACCGGAACCGACCTCTCCGAGTGCGATCTAACGGGGGCGAAGGGTTACACCGCGTGATCCCGTAGGGGCGAAGCATCACGACGGCCCCTGTTGCATAGCGACAGGGGCCGTCGTGATGCTTCGCCCCTACGGGACGTGCAATATCGCCTGTAGGAAATGTCCGGTGTGCGATCCTGCCACCACCGCCACATCTTCGGGGGTGCCCGCAGCCACTAGGTAGCCGCCACCATCGCCGCCCTCCGGCCCCATATCCACCACCCAGTCAGCCGTCTTCACCACATCTAGGTTATGCTCGATCACAATCACTGTATTGCCCGCATCCACCAAGCGGTGCAGGACACGCAGCAGGTGCTGAACATCGGCAAAATGGAGCCCGGTGGTTGGCTCGTCCAGAATGTAAATCGTGCGCCCAGTGGCCACACGGGCCAGTTCCTTGGCCAACTTCACGCGCTGGGCCTCACCGCCCGACAGGGTGGTGGCCGGTTGGCCGAGCTTGATGTAATCCAGCCCGACATCGTGCAACGTCTGGAGGATGCGCCGCACTCGCGGCACATTGTCAAAAAACTCCAGGGCCGTCTGCACATCCATATCGAGAATCTCGGAGATGGATTTTCCCTTGTACTTCACTTGGAGCGTCTCGCGGTTGTAGCGTTTGCCCTTGCACTCGTCGCAGCGCACCCAAACATCGGCAAGAAATTGCATGTCAATCTTAATCTCGCCATTGCCCTCGCACGCCTCGCAGCGTCCACCCTTGACATTGAAGCTGAAACGCCCCGGCTCGTAGCCGCGCAGCTTGGCCTCGGCGGTCTCAGCGAAGAGCTGGCGCAGCATGTCGAACAGCTTGACATAGGTGGCCGGGTTGGAGCGTGGGGTACGCCCAATCGGCTGCTGATCAATGTCAATTACCTTGTCGAGCGCCTCTAGGCCGAGCAAGGCGCGGTAGGGGCCAGGTTTCAACTGGGCTTTGTTCAGGCGATTGGCCAGGGCCGGGTAGAGCGTCTCGGTGATCAGCGAGGATTTGCCGGAGCCAGAGACGCCGGTGACGGAGACGAAGGTGCCGAGCGGGAACGATACGCTCACATCGCGCAGATTGTTCAGGGTCGCGCCCTCAATGCTGATCCAGCCGTTCTGGGCGACGCGGCGCAGTCCGGGTACGGCAATCTCCAGACGCCCACTGAGATAGGCTCCGGTGAGCGAGGTCGGGTGCTGGGCGACGGTTTCGGGCGTCCCGGCCACCACCACCTGCCCGCCCTTCACCCCCGCGCCCGGCCCGAAATCCACCATCCAGTCGGCGGCCTGCATGGTCTCCAGGTCGTGTTCAACCACGATCAGGGTGTTGCCGAGGTCGCGCAGGCGCAGCAGCGAGCCGAGCAGCTTGAGGTTATCGCGCTGGTG
>JBAXMH010000346.1:0-4221 GCA_037134395.1 Chloroflexales bacterium | reverse complement strand
GCGTTACTTCTGCTCTCCTGCGTTCTGCCGTATAATTGATCGAGAGAACGACGCGGCTACACCGTACTATCGGCAATAACGAAAGGGTGCCTCTCACCATGTCTTTTTGTCCTCAGTGTGGCGTAGATAACCCGGCAGCAGCCCGTTTCTGCGATCAGTGCGGCGCACATCTGATTGAGGTACCGATCGCACCTGCTGCGGCCCCAAAACTCAGCCCTGCCTTGGCAGTTACCGGCATGACCATTTCCGCCGGCCCGAGTGTCTGCCCGCAATGTGGCACTGCAGTAATCCCCGGTGAGGCGTTCTGCGATACGTGTGGTGCATCGTTGCTGAGCGGGCCGGTTGCTCCGCCTGTGGTGGCACCCAGCCTGCCCTACGGCGGCGTTTCGCCGCAGCCTAGCTACCCCTCGCCGCAGCCGGTGGCCTCTCCCGTCGTGCCGATTGTCACCCCACCAATTGTCACCCCGCCCGCGCCGGGACGCCCCAACCTCGCCGGAATCAGTTTGGTCATCCAGCCCGCTGGTGCGGCCCTGGCTCTGCCCACATCCGGCGAGGCGGTGATTGGTCGCTCAGACCCGGTGAGCAATGTCTTTCCCGATATTGATCTCACCAACCACGGGGCGTTGGAGCGCGGGGTCGGTCGGCGTCACGCCCGCATTTTCTTGCAGGGCGGACAGATCCTTGTCGAGGATCTCGATAGTACCAACGGCACGTTCCTCAACGCTACTCGCGTGCCGCCGCGCCAGCCCAAACCCGTGCGTGCCGGGGATGAACTGCGCCTGGGGACACTGACGTTTAAGGTGCAGATGTAGGGGCAGAGGGAGAGCATATGCCAGAGACACCTTACGAACAGCTTCGTTTTGCTATCCTCGATTTGTTCTATGAAACGGTGAGCCGCTACCCGCCAGTGCATGCGCCCGGCGCTGAGCCAAAAGGTAATCCGCCCTATCGCTTGGGCGACTACCTTGTCTATCAGGGCTACCTCTCATCTCACGATTTGATCTCGGCCATCCAGGAATCTCAGGGCTACAATGGCGCGAAGCCCGCGCCGCTCGGGTTCACCCTCGTCTCTCGCTACCGTATCCCCGCAACCGTGTTGGCCATGACCTTGCTGCTCCAAGCTCTCGACCGTATGGAGCAGATGCCGAATCTGCCGCCACACTTCCTCGGCGAGCAACTGATACGTGAGGCATATATCACTCCCGAGCAGTTGGCGGTGGTGCTTGAGGAACAGGTGTCCGACTACGAGCAGGGCCAGTGGCGGCGTATTGGCGACTTGATCGCTAACCACGGCTGGCTCGATGCCGAGTCTCTGACAGCGATTGTGTCTGCAATGCGTAGTTAACTGTGCTGTACAATATCCACGTACGTTGTATTCTGATATGGGCACGCATAGCCGCTGTACTGTGCGCTGTCTGACACCCCCGCGCAAGGAGGCGCCCTGATCGATGGAGACTCCTCTAACCCCGATGGAATTCGCTCGCCGTGCCCGTCGCCTCTACGCTCGCCGTGAGGCGGTGGTTGATGGAGACATCCGCCTCACCTACGCCCAGTTTTTCGACCGCTGCGACCGCTGGTCGGCTGTCCTCCAGTCCTTCGGTATCGTCCATGGCGATCGGGTGGCCTATATCGCACCGAATACCCACGGCCTCCTTGAGTCCTTCTACGCAGTGCCCCAGATCGGGGCCATCGTTGTCCCGATTAACTACCGGCTCATCCCCGATGACTTCGCCTACATCATTAACCATAGCGGCTCGCGCATCGTCTGTGCCCACAGCGATTATCTCGATGCCATTGATAGTATTCGCGACCAACTCCCCGGCGTGACTCACTTTGTGGCCCTAGAGGGTGAGAAGGCAGGATGGCTCGATTATGAGGCAACCCTGGCCGCCAGTTCGCCGACCTTCCAGGCTGCGGAGATCGCCGAGACCGACCTGCTGGCGATTAACTACACCAGCGGCACGACCGCCCGGCCCAAGGGCGTGATGATCACACATCGCAATGCCGCCATGAATGTGCTCAACACCCTGGCCCACCACCATCTCGGCCCCCAGGATCGCTATCTCTGGACGCTGCCGATGTTCCACGCCAATGGCTGGACTTTTGTCTGGATTGTTACCGCCCGTGGCATGGCCCACATCTGTCTGCGCAAAGTCGAGCCACGCACGATTTTCCAGTTGATCACTGATGAGCAGGTGACGATGTTCTGCGCCGCGCCCACCGTCCTGATCGCTGTCGCCAGTGCCTCGCCCGAGGTGCGCGGGACTCCGCCACGCGGGGTGCGCCTCTTCACCGCCGGTGCGCCGCCCGCCGCCGCTACGATTGAGCGGATTGAGGGTGAGTTGGGATGGGAGATAACCCACGTCTACGGCCTCACCGAGACATCACCGTTTATTACGATCTGTGAGCCGCTTCCTGAACACGACAATCTGCCACTGGAGGCCCATGCCGTGATTAAGGCCCGCCAGGGTGTGGAACTGGTAGCCTCTGGCGAGTTGCGTGTGGTTGACCCCGAGGGCCAGGAGGTGCCTCACGATGGCATGACCCTTGGCGAGTTGACGGTGCGCGGCAATGTGGTGATGAAGGGCTACTTCAACGATCCCGAGTCCACGGCGCGGGCGATTCGCAAGGGCTGGTTCTACACCGGCGACGCAGGCGTTGTCCACCCCGATGGCTATGTCGAGATCCGTGATCGCTTCAAGGACGTGATCATCAGCGGGGGTGAGAACATCTCGTCGGTGGAGATTGAGGGCGTCCTGCTGCGCCATTCGGCGGTGCAGGAGGTTGCGGTGGTGGGTATGGCCCACGAGCGCTGGGGCGAGGCTCCGCACGCCTTTGTGGTGCTAAAGGCCGGAGCCACTTCCAACGAGGCCGAGATGAAGCAGTTTGTGCGCGACCACCTAGCTCACTTCAAGACGCCGCAGTGGGTCAGTTTTGTGGACGAACTGCCGAAGACGGCCACCGGCAAGATTCAGAAGTACGTGCTGCGCGGCGGCGCGGCGATCACTCGGCAGTAGCGATACACCTCACAATCATAAAGAAAGAGGGTTAAAAATGCCAGCTTAGCTGGCATTTCTAACCCTCTTTATGTCGTATCTCAAGAACCGCGATCTTGGTGGCGTGGTTGAAGGGGGCCGGATCGCTGATCGGCGCGCCGAGGCGGGTATGCGCGTAGCCTGTGCAGTCCTCCGGAACATCAATGCGTTCAGCTAGCCGCACGTAGCCATCCTGGCAAACCGTATCCAGGATTTCCATGTACGCCGCACCGCTGAGGAAGAGGGCGTTGTTGATCGCTACAATCCGCCCGCCGTTGGTCACCAGCGGGCGTAGTTTGTTGATCAGACGTGCGTAATTGCTGGCCAGATCGACAACGCCGTTCTCGGTGGCCGCAAACATTGGCGGGTCGAGAATCACGCAGTCGAAACGTTCGCCCGCCCGCTTCACGCGACTCACGAGAGGCCAGAAGTCGCCAGACAGCATATCGGCCTTCGTGATCGGCATCCCGTTGAGCGTGTACGAGTCCTTCGCCATGTTCAGAAAGCGTCGGTTCAGATCAAGCTGCACCACCCGACTGGCTCCACCGGCCAGGGCAGCCACTCCCAGGCTGCCGGTGTAGGCGAAGGTGTTCAGCACCGCCAAGCCGCGCATGTGCGCGATCAGCCAGGCCCGCAAACCGCGTGTGTCCAGGTAGAAGCTGGCGTCACGGTTCATCGTCAGGTCTACGGCATACCAGACACCGTGTTCGCGGATGCGGCGGGCCGGACGCTCGCCAGCGATCAGGGCACCGTTCTGACTCTCGGGCGTGGTGGCGTGGCGCGTCTTCAGCACGCACGCATTGACCCAGGGCAGTCGCGTCTGAATGACTCGCAGCGCCCGCTCCACCAGCGGCAGCCCGTCGGCGGGCGGATTCGCGTAGTTATGCAGCACGGCGGTGGTAGCGTATACGTCAATCACCAACTGCGGGCAACCCTCGGCAAAGCCCGTAAAGAGTCGCAGCGCACCCCGGTGCTGCTCGTCGAGCAACTCAGCGCGGGCCGTGATGGCGAGATCGAGAAGATCCTCAAGCGGCATGTCAGTTGTCATACAGAATAATAGGGCAGTCTTATCCCGGTTGTAAAAAAGGAGTCAAGGCTTTGGCCGGCTGAAGCCTTGACTCCTCTAGAAAAAGTCGTTAGACATGGTTCGTAGATACTTTACAGTTCTACCCCCCCTAGCCCCCCC
>JBAXMH010000345.1:0-4230 GCA_037134395.1 Chloroflexales bacterium | reverse complement strand
AGTATCCACCCTCGTCGCGCCGTGGGCGTAGCGCATCGCGCCATGAACCCAGGTGCTGATCGCATCGGCCAGATCCTCGGGGTCGGTGTGACGGTGCGCAAGCTGCCGGGCCGCATCGGCGATCCGGACGTCTGCCCTCGTCAGCGGTGTGGGGGCCAGATAGCGCACGAGATCAGCGGCATTCACCTGCGGCCACGCCCGGTTCACCATATCCCGCTCGACCACGAGCCGCATCTCAAAGGCGACATTACCATCAATTTGGGGAATAGCGATGGTAAAAACCCGGTTGCCGAATAGGTCTGTATCTGCGTGTGTCACCGCATCGGGAGCCGAGACACGCAGGTCGTAGGCGCATACTCGCTGGTTGCCGTAGTGTTCTGGCGGGATAACCATCAGCCGCTGGCGCAACTCGCGGATCGCGCCGGGGTAATGGTACTCAAAGCGCTGATACATCCAATAGCGGGTCTCACGCACTTGGCTCCACTCCACCGCATGGTGATCGAGCAGGTTAATCTGGCTTGCCGCGCCGGTCATCAGATCGTGCATCGTTTCACTCCTTCGCCTCGCGTACCCAGGGGGGAATATCGAAGTGTTTTACATCGTGAAGCTCATCAGCCCATACGGCGAGGCCAGTGAGTTGGCTGTCGCCGTAGCTAGTCAGAATAGCCGTATCAACGGCATCGCGGCCACGGGCGATGACTACCCGACCAATGCGCGGGATGTTGTGGCGAGCATCGAAGCTGCGCCACGCCCCGGCGATATATGCCTCGAACCAGGCGTGAAAGTCCATCGGCGTAGGGTTGATCGGCACACCGATGTCGGGCAGGTAGCCGCAGACATAGCGGGCCGGAATATTCATGGCTCGGCAGAACATCACCCCAATGTGAGCAAAATCGCGACAGACACCCATACGATTCTGGTACGCATCATAACCCGACGTTGCGGCGGTACTATAACCAGAGCCGTAGGCAATATTGGTATGCGCCCAGTTGCAAATCGCCTGCACACGATCCCAGCCATCGGGAGTGTCACCGAACATCGCCCAGGCATCGTTCAGCACTAGATCTGAGGGACAGTAGCGGCTTGGCAGTGTGTAGGTCAACACCTCGTCGGGCAGTTGATCCACAAAGGTGCCGGGCAAGCCATGGAGAACGGGGTCGGGCGTTGCAGGTACTTCAACGACGGCATCGTAGGAAATCTCCATCGTGCCCTGCGGTGTTATCCAGCGCCACACATAGTTATCAAAGCTATCGCGGTAATAATGGATGCGCAGGTCGGGAGAGACTGCGCGGCGCTCTTGAACCAGACGGTGGAGATCAAACTCGCGTGGACGCACCACCGCAGTCACCGGCGTCGGCGAGCCTGACTCGATCACAAAAGTGAAGCCGACGCGGAGCAGCATGGGGAACCTTTTCTCGTAGTATCGTGAGGATAAGGAAAACGCTGAGTGCACAAACCCGCGTGTTCAGCGTCATTGCGTGCGGGGGAGAAGCCAATGGTGTATTGTACTATACCACCTTCGGCTGGCGACTAAAGTCGCGCCTGCGGAGCGTTCCGCCGGGCGTCGGCCTACGCCGACGCCAGAACCGCCCGCATAGCGGGATGTCGGCTACAGGCCCTCACGATGCGACTTCAGTCGCCGCCGACTTTGCATAATCTCCTGGCCATTGATCGCTTACGTAACTTTCGTGTAACTACCAGTGGTACAGTAGCCATGAGCCGTGATTCTCACCGCGCATCTATCGCGCGCACATTGCGCGCTGTCAAAGGAGACACGCTATGACCAATACCCGAAATGATGCGCTCGACCCGACTGATCCCGTCGGCGCGTGGCGCACTATGCGTGACGCAAACCTTGATGCCTGGGCCAAAGGTATGGCCACCATGGTCAATACCGAGTCGTTCTCGAAGGCTCTCGGTATTCAGCTCGACACGATGCTTGCCGCTTCTGCTCCGATGCAGAAAATGGTCTCCCAGTACATGGAATCCTATCTCGCTCAGGCCAGTATGCCCTCGCGTGCCGAGGTCATCAGCCTAGCCCAACGCATGACAAACATCGAGATGCGCTTGGACGATATGGATGCTCGACTCGACGATATTCTCTTCGCCGTGCGTGCTCTGACGGCGGTTCAGGCACCTACGTCGGTCGTTGATGCACCACCTGCAGACGACGCCGCGCCCGAGCCTGACGCCGCACCCGAATCAGAAGAAAAGTCGGCCCCGCGCCGTGGCCGTGGCAGCCGGTGAGTAGTCGTGAGTTCTCGCCCCTGGCAAGTTACTCGCCCGCGCATATCGAACTCGTAAATGTACGGAGCAACTCATGACTACTGTACCAAACTCGGCCCTCGACCCCGAGGTGTTGACGAAGCGCTTTTTTGAGGAGTTTGACCGCCTCACGAAAAGCAGCGACACGTTCTCGAAGCTCGCCGCAAATCGCCTCGATATCCAGATCGGACTAACTCCGAAGACCGTGATCTGGTCACTGAATAAGGCGAAGCTCTACCACTTTACGCCGGCCGTTCCGCCTGAGCAACGTCACCCCGTGCCGATTCTGCTCATTTTCGCGCTAATTAATCGGCCTGACATTTTTGACCTGCGTCCCGGCAATAGCTTTGTTGAGTATCTGCTTAGCCAGGGCTACGATGTCTATATGCTCGACTGGGGCCGCCCCGGCCTTGAGGACGCGCATTATAACTTCGACGATTACGTGCTTGAGTATATGCCCCGCGTTGTCCGGGCAGCACAACGACACAGCGGCAAGCGTGACTTCAGCCTCATTGGCTGGTGTATCGGCGCGATGATCACTACTCTCTACGCGACGATGCGACCGGACGATGGTATTCGCAATCTGGTACTCCTTACCGCACCCCTGGACTTTGCCGATAAGAATGCTGGCCCGTTCAACCGCTGGCTCACCACCGAATTCTATAATGTTGATGAACTGATCCGTCAGCATGGCAATGTGCCGGGTTCGATGATTGACTACGGCAGTAAAATGCTCAAGCCAGTCGAGAATTTCATTAGCAGCTATTTTAAGCTCTGGGATAATCTCGATAATCCGGCGGTGGTCGAGTCGTACATGGCGATGAACAAGTGGGTCACCGACCTCGTTGATTTTCCCGGTGGCGCTTTCCGCCAGTGGGTAGTTGAGTTCTACCGCGAAAACCGGCTGATGGAAGGTACCCTCAAGCTGCGTGGTGAGAAGGTTGACCTGCGTAATCTCCGCTGTAACTTCCTAAATGTGATCGCTGATAAGGATCACATTGTGCCTACCTGCCAATCCGTCACGGTTATGGACAAGGTTGGCACCCGCGATAAGCTGCTCCTGCATATGCGGGGTGGCCATATCGGTATGATGGTCGGCAGCGGTGCGAATAAGCGGGTCTGGCCGCAGATTGATGGCTGGCTGAAGAAGCGCAGTGTGTGACGACCATACGCCGCATCGCATGGGCTATGCGAAGATTCCGATCCTTTGGAGCGAGTGGGACTCGCTCCGAGGGAATCGCCATTGTCCCCCTCATTATTTAATTTCATACTCATAGAGGAGCAACCTGTTATGCGTCTCGTGAACAAAGTTGCGATTATCACTGGTGGGGGACAGGGGATTGGTCGGCAGACCGCCCTGACCTTTGCTCGTGAGGGTGCGCGGGTCGTGGTGGCTGATATTAACATGGGTGCGGCCCAGGCCGTAGCAGCTGAGATCGAGCAGTCGGATGGTCAGGCTCGGGCTGTTTTTCTCGACGCGGGCCGTACCGAGTCGATTGAGGTGGCCATGCGCAGTGCCAACGAGTGGGGCGGTCGCATTGATATTCTGGTGAATAACGCCGGTATTACCCGCGATGCACGCATGCAGAAGATGACTGAAGATCAGTGGGACTCGGTGATCAACGTCAACCTCAAGGGCGTGTGGCTCTGTAGCAAGTACGTGGCACCCTACATGATCGCTCACGGTGGCGGCGCGATCCTTAACGCCGCGTCGGTCGTCGCCCTCTACGGCAACTTCGGCCAGAGTAACTATGTAGCAGCAAAGGCTGGTGTGATCGGTTTGACCAAGACGTGGGCACGCGAACTTGGGCCGAGCGGCATCCGGGTAAACGCGATAGCCCCGGGCTTTATCCAGACCGATATGATCGCCTCGGTGCCCGACAAGGTGATTGAGTCGATGAAGGAGCGCACGCCCATGCGCCGCATTGGCTATGCTGAGGATATTGCCAACGCCTACCTCTTCCT
>JBAXMH010000344.1:0-4246 GCA_037134395.1 Chloroflexales bacterium | reverse complement strand
CAGGAGGCAGGAGGCAGGAGGTAGGAGGCAGGAGGCAGGAGGCAGGAGGCAGGAGACCTCCTGCCTCCTGCCTCCTGCTTCCCGCCTCCTTGCTATATTACCCCGAATCCGACCCCCGCTCCCTGATCGTGGCTGCGGCCTTGTACCATAGCTCGCGCAGCTCTAGCGGCCAACTGCCTATCTCTTTATCAAGATCGCGAAGAGTGTCACTATCGCCGATCCAGGCGAGAGCCTCTATCGCCTTACCCCGCAGATAGACCGGACTACCATCAATGTCGCTCTGGCGCGGGGTGACGGTGTAGACTCCCTCCTTGAGCGGACGGATCATCCGCTCGGCGGCGATGTCCTGGATCAACTCTTTGATGGTAAAGCCAGGCCGACCGTCTTCCAGATAGAGCGGTCGCTTTTCAATGCCCATCCCCATCCAGGCCAAGCTCTGGAGCGCCTTGCTCTTAATCGTTTGGCTCGGGTTGGCGATGAGCAGTGTGATCAGCCATGCGATCACGTCCTCGTCGGTGGTCCGCACCCGTCCTGCCAGATAGGCGAGTTGCTGGGCTGCGTTGTCGGGCATGGTGCGCTTGTGCCGGATTAACACCGTCAGCAACGGAGCCACCTGGCTTGGCTCAAAGAGCGTCAGGGCATCCGAGGCTGCCCACATCGTATCATCCCAATCGTCCACCGCAGAGGTGTCTGTGGGGCTGAGGATCACACGCAGGAGCTGGCGGGCGTCCTGAATCTTCTTGTACGTGGTGTTGCGCATATCGGCCAAGGCGAAGGCGGCCAGAGCGCGCTCGGGCGGGTTGGGAGAATGGAGCAGAATATCGCGGAACTCTGCACGAGTTTCCTGGAGCCGCTTGTATTCTCTGCGGGTTGCTTGCGCCTTTTTATACTCGCTTGTACTCATCGTGCGGAGGGCGACCTGAGGCGTAGGAGATTCTTCGTCGTCACGGGGGCTATCGTCGTCACGGGGGCTGTCGTCTTCGCGGGGACTGTCGTCGTCATGGGGGCTGTCGTCCTCGCGGGAATTCTCCTGTTTCACCCAAATCTGCATCAGCCGAATGAGCATATCTTCGGCGATGGGCGGCATGCCGGATGGCTTCGTGTTGACCTGATCCGCCAACGAGACCATGTCAGAGTCACCACGGGTGAGTACGAGGTCGTCACGTTTATCGTGTGGATGGTTGTGGCTAAAATCCACACCGCTGGAGAGAGAAATAGTGCGCAGAGCGCGGGCAGCGGCGATCCGCACATTGGTATATTCGTAGCGCATGCCGCTGCTCGTTTTGCGCACGCGCTCGATCAGGATTCGGCGCAACTCGGAGCGCACCTGGGGGTGGTTCATCCGGCCAAGGGCGGTGGCGATCTGCTCGCGCCGGTCGGCATCTGGCTCGCGGTCGGCGCGGAGCCGAAGCACGCAGGCGTCGAGGAGTTCGTTGCGCAACCCGGTAGGCAGACGAGCGTCATGCTCAGGCGGCAGAGCCTCCATACAACGGGCGGCGATCAGCGCGTGGGTGTAGCTGCCCGCACGGATGGCTGCGGCCACATTCTCAAAGATTGGCAGCGGGTCGCTGATCATCCCGGCCAGCGAGTAGATCACATCTTCCCACCAGAGTTGCCGCTGCGGGCTACTACAAAGAGTGATGATGTCGCGCAGACGCTCGGCGCGATCCGGGCGGGCCAACAGGGCCACGGCGGTGCAGTACATCTGGATGGCCGGATTGACGAAACGAGTAGCGCCCTGGCTGACCCCGCTCAGTAGGCGGGCCTCGCAGAGTGAAAGGTAGAGATCCTCCAGGCTATAATCACGGCCACGGCGCACATCAGCCATGATGCGGAACGCATCACTGAGCGGCATGTGATCAAGGTGATTCCACCGGCTGTGCCACGCCAGGGCGCTCAGGCTTTCGTGGGCGGCGTCACCAATGTTGTAGCGCGGGTTGATGTTACCGAGGGCGTGGTCGAGATACTCCCGCACAATCTGGTTGCGAGTCAGGCGAGTCTGTTGACCACCTGCCATGCGTGCGTAGATCATGGCGAGCAAACTCGGATCGCTGGCCAGACCAAGCAGGCGATTGTCACGGATCTGATTGAAGATCTGGTAGGCATTCTGATCCTCACGCTGGTGAATGTAGCGGAAGATCTGCTGCTCGTTTAACGGCTGGATCACCAGGACACGTGCGCCACTGAGAGCCTGAGTCGGAAAACTCTCTTGCGACGAGGTAACCACAAACTGCTGGTCAACCAGGCGTGCGGCGAGCGTACTCAGATCGCTGGCCGCATCAATGCGGGCCTTCTCCGGCAGGCCGTCGAGGTTATCGAGCAAAAAAATGTAGCGCGACTGCTGGTTGTCGGCGGGAACTGTCGTTTGCAGACGAAACAGGGCAGCCAGCGCATCGCCGAGGGCGGCGTTTGCGGCGCGAGCCTGTTCCACAATATGGCGCTCCAGACGCCCGGTGCCGCGCTGGGTCTCGTAGCCAATCAGCGAGAACATCACCCCCGGCGGGCTGCTTGGGTCATTCGTCACCTTCATGGCGAGGTCGTAGGCCAGCCGCTGGAGAATGGTGGTTTGTCCCGAGTGAGGTGGCCCGATCACAGCAGTGATGTTACTATCGCCGCTGTTTCGGGCCGTGCTGTCGCGCCGCTTGCGGGACTGGCCCGGATCAACGATGCGATGCAGAGTCTCGATCACGCTCACACTCGACGGCGCATCCTCGGGCCGCGAGCGCAGCAGATTCCAGCTCTGGCCAGGGGCCACCGCCAGCACACCAGACTCGATGAACTCCGGGCCGCTCCAGCGCATATAGGTCGGGTCGGTTAAGATACCCTGCACGTACTCTAACTGGGCGTTCGGCGTGAAGAGTCGTCCGTCACTGGAGCGCATATAGAGTGTCGGCGTACTCCAGCCCACATCATCGAGCGTAAAGACGCGCCGCCGCGCGGTGTTGACGGCGATGTCAATCACTCCCTCGCGCAGCAAATGCTCGCTCAGGAGGTGGGTGAAGCGGCGGGCCAGGCTAATCTCGACCAGACGTTGCATGGCCAGCACCGCAGGCACCCCGCCATCAATGACCAGGCGTGCGGCCAAGCTATTCATGATCCGGTTGTTGAACGTGGTCGCACTGTTACATGCCACCAGCACAATCATCGCCATCCGGTGGGTCTTGGGGAGCTGTCGCACGAAGTTCAGCATATCGGCGGCGGGATAAAGCCGCACCCGCCGGGTCTCTGCATCCTCAAGGAGCAGGCGCGAGCCGTAGCGTTCGTGGTGGGCCGCGTGCCCCATAAACAGCAGCACATCGTAGCCGTTGGGCTGTTCGCCTTCAAGACCACCCTGAGCAATGGCACTCTGGAGAGACTCTGGCGAGGCAATCGGCAAGATGTCGTAGCGAAACTGGCCCGAGCTAATGGCTAAGCTAAACCGGGTGCGAAAATCGCGCTCCTCGGCTGCCCGATTGACAGGAACCAGCCCCCAGCGATCCGTGAGGTCGCATGGGTCGGAGATAACCAGCAGCAGGCGTACCGGGCGACGACTCACCTGCACGCCTTCATCGAAATCAGCACTCTCGATATAGCGCGAGAAGGCGATACGGCTATCGGTAGCCAAGGGGCGGGCGGGCGAGAGGCCGCCGCTATCGTCGAAGTAGAGCAATTCCCAGGGTACTGCGTGGAGCGCAGGTGCCGTTGGGTCGAGAGCCAAACGCACCCGCAGAATGCGGTCGCGGGTCACAGCCGCCGCCCACGCCTGCTGAAAGGCTATTGAGAGCCGCCCGCTGAAGAGCCGGTTGAAGAGCTCGATCCCGTGGGTCGCCAGAGATATGGCATCAGCGAGCGATGGCTCGACATAATCATCGAGCTGAAGTTCCTCTTGGGCGTTCACGTGGCGACCGCCCTCCAGCCACATCTCGACAATGTACGACGTACTCTCCGGCTCCCTGCGGCTCACCCGCACGAGCAGATCGTCAATCCCTTGCATGGTGCCATTCCTATAGGCGTGGGAGCCGTCACAAGATCCGCTCCAGCACAATCACTGGGATGGTGCGGGTGGTGTTGCGCTGATAATCGGCGAACCCCGGCATGTGCGCCGACGCCTGGTTGAACAGGCGATCCCGCTCGGCTGCCTCAGGGACGGTTGCACGCGCCTGAAACTGCTCAGTGCCGCACTCGACGGTCACCACCGGGTTAGCGACCAGATTGTAGAACCAGTCGGGGTTCGTGGGCGCGCCAGCCTTCGATGCGACAATCACCA
>JBAXMH010000343.1:0-4271 GCA_037134395.1 Chloroflexales bacterium | reverse complement strand
CCGGCCTCATGTGGCAGCAAACCGAGGTAGGCACCACGATGACGTGGGATGCCGCTTATTCGTGGACGGCGCGGGGCCTTATGTGAAAAGTATTGGCACTAGGACCCCTGTCCATTTAGCTTATATCCTAGATGGGCGTCAGGCATCTCAGAAAAATCGCGTCAGAGTAGAGGTGATAGAATTGAGCTGTGGGTCGCGGGAAATCGTCCCGGAAAACCCATACATTCCGATGGAGGTATCCTATGTGGATGACACGCACGTTCTCTCTACTGACGCTAATGGCGGTCGTCTTGCTCACTCCTGTTGCCGCACGCGCTACAGGCCCGAGCCTCACTGCCCCTACCCCTCGTGTGACTGCCGGAGAGATTATCTGGCTTCGTGCTGAGGGATTCATTCCCGGTGAGCGGATTGTCTTCTGGACCACCGCGCCGAACCAGGCCGTACTCAGCGGTGATTATGAAGTTGCTGACCACAATGGTTATGCCGAGATCGGGTTTCGTGTGCCATCGAACGCGATAAGTGGCACATGGGCAATCACTGCCTATGGCAGCCGCAGCGCCACCCCCGTGGTGGCATTCTTCACGGTGGTCAGCCTCCCAGGGCAGGGTGACGACATGCTGGCCGCTGTCGCCCCCGAGGTCGGCCCGCCCGGAACCACCTTCTCATTCGCCGCCACCGGTTTCAATGCACTCGAACGAGCCAGTTACTGGTTTACCGCGCCGGACGGCAGCATCTTCGCTGCATTTGACCGGGTGGTCAAGTCCAACGATATCGGACGGGTGGATATCAGTTGGGCCTCGCCGACGAACGCACCCCACGGCACCTGGGTGTTAACCATCCAGGGAATCAATAGCAATGTCGCACGCGGGATCCCGTTCCACATCGAGTGAGGGACACGGAAATTTTTAATTGCCCCATGACGAGATGACGAGTGATCTGTCACGCTGAGTACCCAATGGCCCGCCGGGCCATTGGGTACTCAGCGTGACATGACGCTGGGATACTTAAATATATTGCGTTTCTTACAACTGTCGTACTATCGGCTATCGGCTATTTTCACCTCAACAGCACACCGCCAAGAGCATGGACGAAGCGCAGTTGACCTGATTACGGCCCGCATGCTTGGCGGCATACAGCGCGGTGTCGGCCTGCTGAAAAAGATCTTCCCGATCCCCCGCGCCTTCCGCAGGCAGCCCGGTGCTGGCAACCCCAATGCTCACTGTAAGGCGCAGTTCTGTTCCATCGGAGAGGCGCAGCGGACAATTCGCGATCTGTGTTCGCACCCGCTCGGCGATGTGTGCCGCATCGTCCAGCGACGTATGCGACAGCACCACCAGAAACTCCTCGCCGCCCCAACGCCCCACCCAATCGCAGGGCCGCACGGTCTCCGTGATGATCTGTGCGATGTGCCGCAGGGCTCGGTCGCCCGCCACATGCCCGTGCCGGTCGTTTACCACCTTGAAGTGATCAATATCCAGTAGGGCGAGGCTCAGTGGGAAGTTGCTTTGATTTGCCTGTGCCACCTCAGCCTCGACACGGTCGGAGATCGCGTGTCGGTTGAACAGGCTCGTGAGATGATCGTGGTTCGCCTGGAAGGCGTAACGGTCGTGGGCCGCCTGGAGCGCTACCTCGGCATCCATGCGTTCGGTGACATCCTCGACAAGATAGGCAAAGCGTGGTGGCGCATCCGCTGACCCGGCAATCTGGCTGACCGTCGCCGACAGCCAGCGCGTCCCCGCAGCGGTGGTATGTGGGTACGTAAAAGACACGGGGGCACCGCACTGAGCGAAAGCCGCATACTGCGTGCGCCACAGCCGGATGTGTTCTCGCGGAACGCCAACCGCGCTGGCGTGGTAGGGGAAAGGCTGATCGGGCGGCAGATTGAAGAAGCGCAGGGTGGTCACGTTGTCCGAGATGTGCAGAATATCGTCATCTACCAACTCAACAATGCCCATCAGTACGGCAGCACTATCGAAGAAACTGCGCAAGGTTGCATCGCTCTTACGCAGAGCCTCGCGGGCCTGCACCTGAGCGGCGTGATCCGTCACCCGCTCAGAAACCAGGGCCGCCACCATGTAGGCGCTGGTGACGATCACGGCAAGATAGTATTGGGAGGCAAGAATAGCGGCGAGCGGGCTGGTGGTGATGGGCACCACAGCGGGGGGAAGCACAAACAGGGTTAGGCCCAAACCAGCGCTCGCGAAGGCGAGCAGTCCGACCAGCAACACATGGGTGATCGTCGCTTTCATACGCATCATTGCGTTCTCTGCTATCATCCGCATCCGCCATTGGAGCAGGTGATGACAGGTTAGTCACCATCATTTATCACTCTATCACCACTCTCGTGTGGAAAAGGTGTGGATTATATCCGTGCACATTTGGATGTTATGTAGATCCGGGGCTGGTGCAAAATCCTCGATCCGCGCCCGTCACTCACCCCCCAGCCCCCTCTCACCTTATGGGAGAAGGGCAGAGGGTGAGAGGGCCAAGGCTGACTTTGTACCAGTCCTAATGTGTAGATCTGCCACTGGATACAGTTTTGATATAGTCGTGTAGTAGATTCTTAAGAGCTAATCATCCCCGCCGCTCAGTTGGTCTGTTGCATGAACAGGCGCGTGCTGACGACCCAGACTCGGGTCTAACCCGTCACACAACTCTCCGTATCGGAAGGTTTGAATCGATGAACAACCCAGTCCGCTCCCGATCACACCTTATGAAGCTCGCCTTGTCAGTGTTGATGATGATACTCCTTGTCGGACTAGTGGCTTCCCCCCATTCGATCCTGGCCTACACCAACGATGGGCTGGCCCCTCCATCTCGTGCGCGCACCAACCCCCCCCTCACCAACGCCAATGGTGCGGCGAGCCTTGCGGCAATTCTTACCGTCGATCCCACCAACCGCGCTACATCAGTACAGTTCTACCTAGATCACTATCAGAATGCGCCTACGCCCAACAATAATTGGAGCGGTTCGGTGGCTGGCTGTGTGCCCGGTACCACAAGTGCAGCCTTCCAGACGGCGGTCGCCGAGCGGATTAACTACTTCCGGGCGATGGGTGGGGTTCCGGCGGGGATCACGATTGACGCCAGTTTCTCCACGCAGGCCCAGGCTGCGGCCCTCATGATGAGTGCGAATAACAGCCTCAACCATACTCCGCCGACGACCTGGACGTGCTACACCGCCGGGGGAGCGCAGGGCGCGGGCAGCTCAAACCTGGCTCTCGGCATGTTTGGCTGGGACGCTATTGATGGCTACATGCAAGATTCGGGCGCTAACAACGTGTTTGTCGGCCATCGCCGCTGGATCCTCCACCCACAAACCCAGATCATGGGCACCGGCGATGTGCCATCGAGTACAGGTGTATCGCCATCCAACGCCCTCTATGTCTTTGATAGTCACACTTTCGACCCACTCCCAGCGCTGCGTGAGCCAGATGGCTTTGTTGCATGGCCACCACGCGGCTATGTCCCCTACACGGTTGTCTACCCACGCTGGTCGTTCGCTTATGCGGACGCCAATCTCTCGGGGGCCACCGTGACGATGAAGGCAGCAAATGGATCCGCGCTCTCGCTCACCCAGCAACCCGTTACCAACGGGTATGGTCTCAATACACTGGTGTGGGAGCCCGATATGGCCAGCGGTGGATTTAGCGGATCCCGCCCTACCCAGGATGTACCCTTTGACGTGACGGTGAGCAATGTGCTGATCGGCGGTCTGGCGCGCAGTTTCTCCTACCGTGTTACGGTCATCGATCCGTCACCCGTCGTCGTCGTATCCCCTACACCTACGACGACAGCCACACCTACTGCCACTCGTACCGCCACACCTACGACGACAGCCACGCCTACTGCCACTCGTACCGCTACACCTACGACGACAACCACGCCTACCGCCACGTCTACGGCGACAGCCACGTCTACGGCGACAGCTACACCTACGACGACAGTTACGCCTACCGCCACGTCTACAGCGACAGCTACACCTACGGCGACAGTTACGCCCACGGGTTCCCGCACCACCACGCCGACGGCAACCGTGAGCAATCTGCCTAGTTCGACCGCGACACCCACGGGCTCCCGCACCGCCACGCCGACGGCGACCATGAGCAATCTGCCTAGTTCCACCGCTACGCCCACGGGATCCCGCACTGCCACGCCGACGGCGACCGTGAGCAATCTGCCCAGTTCCACCGCTACGCCCACGGGATCCCGCACTGCCACGCCGACGGCGACCGTGAGCAATCTGCCCAGTTCCACCGCTACGCCCACGG
>JBAXMH010000342.1:0-4296 GCA_037134395.1 Chloroflexales bacterium | reverse complement strand
ACAAAGAGCGCCGGTATTCGCAGGCGTGCGGCCCAGCCCACGGGCTTCCGGCGCAGGTCGCCCACCCAGCGATAGCCTGCGTAGCCCACGATGGCCAGCGAGCAGTAGAGGACGGCCTGGGGATGCCCGGCCATCACCATTTGGCTGAGGGCCAGCCCGGCAACCAGCGCCCAGGCAATAGCCGGTACCCTGCGGGTTGCATACCAGCTTCGGTCGAGCAACCAGAGGACGCCGGGTAGCCAGGCTGCGGCTGCCATCATGTTGTAGTGGCCGCGATGCCCCACAAAGAAGCCGTTAAATTCAAACCCAATTGCCCCTACCAGGGCCGCCGTCGGCCTTACACCGATACCACGCATGTAGGCGTAGAAAAAAACCCCCCCCAGGACGTAGTGCGCCGCTACCAGCAACTCAAAACTGATGTACGTAATATCACGCCCGCGATAGATCACGTCCAGCAGTAGATTTGGCAGGTAGTAGGGTGCCACCTGCACATCGCCCAGCAAGGGCATTCCACCGAGTTGGTAGGCGTTCCAAAGCGGTGCAGCCCCACTGTTGAAGAGCTGATGGACAAAAACCCGCGTCGGGTAAGCCCCCATCAGAATGTCGCCGCCGAACATCACCCGGTCAGCCGAGTTGGTCGCCCAGACCTGCCAGAAAACGAGCAGCGGCAGGATGATCAGCGCCAGGATGGCGAGGGCGTCGGGGAGCAACGGTCGAAGACGTTGGAGTCGCATGATGGATTGTCCCTATGACAAGGTGTCAGGTGTCAGGTGTCAGGTGTCAGGGCGACTTTTGCTCTATCTGACAAGGTTCGCAGATACTTTACAGTTCAGGCCAGAATGTGGCATCCTGATGCGCTCGACCTGAAACCTGAAACCTGACACCTGACACCTGACACCTTGTCTATTGCGGCATGATCTGCACATCGTCGAAGGCAACCTTGCTGTGGCTGGCGAGCAATCCCACGTAGCCACTGACGTAGGTGAGCGTCACGTCCTTAGCGACCTCATTCCCATCCAGGCTGAAGGTCGCCTTTCCGTCTGCCACACTGATGCCGAAGGTATGCCACGCGCCGTCGTTGCCGTCGGGTACGGGGGCGTTGCCCTCAAAGACAAAATTGCCACCATCATCAAAGTGGCCCCACTGGAGTGCCTTGCCGCCCTGGGTGTAGTTAATCATCTGGCTGCGGCTCTTGCTGTCGCGTTGGGCCATGTTGAAATAGAGCCCCGCTCCGATGTCTCCGTCAAGCCGCTGGAGGCGCACCGTAGCTGTGAAATTGCCGCTCTGGAAAGGCGTCACGCTGCCCAGGTCGGAGCCAGTCAGGTCGGTTTGCTGGTACGTACCCTGGATGTTCTGCCACGTGCCGCTCAGCACTTGCCATCCCTTTGTATCGCCGTCGGCGAAGTTGTCGGAGAACATGGTCGAGGTAGTCAGCACGGCGGTAGCGGTCATCGGCGGTGCAACTGTTCCCGCTACTTCCGGCAGGACAATCACCTGGACGCTGTCGAAGTCTACTTTTGTCATTGACGTAAGCAGCCCAACATGACCAGTCTGGCTCACATTTGTGATCGTCGCGATCTCCGTCCCATCAAGCGAGATCACGCTGGAGCCGGCGTGGGTAACGAGGCTGAGATCGTGCCACTGTCCATCGTTAACCGGCTTGGCAACGGCAAGACCGCCTTGGTAGACGTAGGCTCCCTTATCGTCGTAGCGCCCCCAGCGCAGAAATCCGCCCTTCTGGTCGAAATCTACGTTCTGCGCACCGGCCCGGCTGGTCGTACTCGGCGCGTTGTAGACGAATCCACCGCCCATTTGCCCATCACCCAGCCGCACCTTCGCCGCAAAACGGTAGTTTGTCTGCGGATCTACATTCATCATGCTGATAAAGTCGTAGCCCGTATTGTCACTCTGGCTATAGATACCGTTGGCAATGCCCCAACTGCCGGAAAGCGGCAACCAGATGCTCGGGGCACCGCCGCTCTCGTCGAAGCTGGTGGACAGGAGTGATTGCCCGTCCGGTGCGGCGGTGCCTGCGGCAACGGGCGCGACGGTGGTTTTGGCGACGGGTGCGGTAGTAGCTCCGGCAGCGGGTACCGCAGTAGCTCCGGCAGCGGGTACCGCAGTGGCATCTGGGGCCGCTGCACCATTACTGGCAAGGAGCCCCGGCACGGCGCTCACGTAGCGGTAGTAGGCCGGGTCGGCGGCGCGACCCACGGGTACCGAAATCGCCTCCTGCGCACCGGGGGCAGCCCCATAATCAATCACCCAGGTTAATGTTTCCCGAGACGACAGCTTCGCCAGACGCTCGGCAAACGGCCCAAGCTGAGCCACGGCCCAGGAGCGGACACGGGCTTGGTCGGCCAAACTGGTGCGGGTGTAGAGCAAAACCCGGTCACCCGGTAGATATGATCCCGAGGCAGTCTGCACATCGCCGGAGCGAGCTACTGCACGGGCAATATCCCAGGCCACTGCCTGACCCGGCAGGATCTGGGCGGGGGCAGCGGGCTGTAATGCACGCAGCGCACTCACCCCGCCAAGGGCGAGAGCGCCGAGCAACACGACGCTCACCAGAAAGCGGGGCAATCGCAGCCCGATGCACCATACCCAGATTTGTCGTAGTGGCCGTCGTATGATCATCATTATCTCCAAACAATTTGCCGTCGAGCGCCCCTCACCCCCTACCCCTCTCCCACCGGGGGAGAGGGGAGATTCTGCATCAGAACTCATTTGTCTCCCCCTCTCCCCTTGTGGGAGAGGGGGCTGGGGGTGAGGGGACAGAGGTGAGGGCTGATCGGCGGCAAACGGTTACGCTGGATTGAAACCTTGCCTACCCCACAAAATACCAGTGCGAAAACATGATGGCGAAGTACGTGGTCAGTGGAAGAAAGATCCCCAGCACCAGCCGGTCAACCCAACTCCGGCGGCCCCAGACAGCCAGGAGCAGAAAGCAGGGAATCAGCATCAGGACGTAGCGGGCCATACTGCCAATCGAACCCGTACTCAGTGGGGCGTAAAAGGTCAGGGCGGCGTAGATGCCGTAGGCCGGACGTAGTTTGATCACCGCCATCAGCACCAGCGGGGCGAAACCAAGGGTTGCCAGCAGATTCAGCAGCGTCAGGGTGTTGATCTGGCCGACCCAGATATTGTCGCCCAGACTGAGGTTTGTCTTAATATTCGTCAGAATATTCAAAATGCTGCCTGCTCCAGTCGAGCGGCCCCAGCTCGCCTGAGCGTGGATGAAACCGAGTGGGTCGCCAAACGTCAAACTGAGGAAGGCCATATAGGCTACCAGGCCGATTGGGACGTAGCAGGCAGCCAGTAGGCTTGGCCAGCTTGCGAGTATCACCCGCACCTGCCTGCCCACATAATCGCGCCACAGGTGTACGGTGTCCGCCGTCGTGGCTCCGAGCATGCGTTCGGGTCGTAGGCGTAAACCCTGCTGGCTCAGCCCTTCGAGCGCAATCACGGCGGCCAGGAGTACGCCAGTATTGCGGGTTGCGGCGGCCAGGGCACCGGCAGCCGCCGCCCATTCCCACATGCGTCGGCCCGAAAAATAGAAGGTGGCGCAGACCAAGGCGATAAACAGGCTCTCGGTATACATCGCCGTACAGAAGATCGTCGAGGGCGCGGCGGCCAGGTAGAAAATCGCTCGCGCTGCCGTTTCATCGTCGAATTCACGGCGGGCCAGTCCATAAAGAAAGCCGAGGGCAGCCAAAAACGCCACCTGCGAAACGACCACACCCGCCACAAAAATACTCCCGGTCAGGGAGGCAACGCCCTTGACCAGCAACGGGTAGAGCGGGAAGAAAGTCACCGTCCCCTGCTCGCCCGTCTTTGTGTCACCCATCGTGTAGCCATGCTCGATAATCCCGACATACCACCAGCTATCGTGGCGGATCAGTCCGTCGAGTACGATGTTGTCCGAGATAGCGTAGCCAAAGGTGCCGGTTGGCATCGGAATAGCTGCCGACGAGAGGAAGATCACCAGCAGCAGCAGCAGCCGGGTGGTGAGGAAAATTGCTAGTACCACAGCGATGGCCCGCAGATCAATGGCACGCAAGATTCCCGCCAGTCGCGTGCGCCGTCCGCCGCCGTCATCGGCGAGGGAAAAGTCAGAGCTGCGCATGGCTACTTTCCCCCTTGGCCCATCTGCTCGGCGCGTGGGTTGGCCGCCATGCCATCCTGCCAGATCGCATACGTCCCGCTATCGGTGACGGTGGCGGCGGGGCTGGTGATCACCAGTTGGTGGTAGTTGCGGGTGGTAAAGTTGTAGTAACGTATCGAGATCGCAATCGT
>JBAXMH010000341.1:0-4312 GCA_037134395.1 Chloroflexales bacterium | reverse complement strand
TGAACGATTCTGCACGTGCGCAGCAGATGCGCGAGCGGGGATGGGCGCGGGCGGCCAGCTTCACGTGGGCCGAGAATGCCTGGCAGACGTTCACATGCTACAGCGCTGCTGCTGGGGTTGGGCGCACCTTCACGCTCTCAGGCCAATCCTAAATGGGGTAAGGGTACTCAATGAAAACCGTCGTCGAACGCATAGAAGAGCAACAAGATAATCTCTACTTCCAAGAACATCTGAAGCGATATCTCTTTGCGATGCCGTATTTTCAGCCCGGATGGACACTCGATATTGCCTGTGGTAGTGGATATGGTGTCAGCTTGCTAGGTCGAGACACGAGCCAGCATATCATCGGCATCGATGTAGACCGGCAAACTCTCTGCAAGGCGCAACAAACGTATGCTCAGGGTCTGAGTTTTCTCGCCGCTGATGGGGTGAGGCTTCCATTCTCAGTCGGCACGTTTCACAACATCGTCACGCTTGAGACGATTGAGCATATCACCGATGATCGCAGTTTCCTCGCTGAGTTATCTCGGGTGCTTGATCATAATGGTGTTTGCGTCCTATCAACGCCGAATCGCGAACACTCACTCCGCCACCAGCGAAAGAATCCCTATCATGTCCGCGAGTACGTAGCGGATGAACTGTTGGAGTTGCTGAGTGGATTCTTTAGTATGGTTGACCTCTTTTACCAAAGCTTCTCTGCGAGTTACTACAGTACAGTAGCGCATTACGCAAAGGCGATCCAACAAGAAAAGGCGCATTTGCCGCGTCCAATGCGCCTCGTTATCGACAGAGTCTACCGGCCACTCAAACATATGGTTCCGGCTAGTATAACGAATCTGAGCGTCCGTAGCCTGCTAAAACAGCAATACCCACAGCCTACTGCGGAAGAAATCCAGATAGCGAGTGATCCGCTTGAAGACTACAGCGTGCTGATCGCAGTGTGCCGCCAACCGATAGGCGCAACAGGAAGGTTGGCGTAACGCCGAGAATATGGATGTCCATGAGATCTCTGTCGCGGGTTGTGCTGCGTAATTCGACTATCGGGATAGCGGCCAACTTTATCATTAAAGTCCTCTCCTTTGGCTTCTCGGTGCTGATCGTGCGCCGTCTAGGTGCCGCCGAGTTCGGCCAGTACGCGGCGGTGCTGGCCTACGGGGCGCTGTTCGTCTTCATCGCCGACCTTGGCTTGAGTCCATACACCGTGCGCGAGGTGGCCCGCCTGCGTGACGCCGCAGACGGTGAGGCGCGCATCCGGGCGCTCTATGGTAACGTGCTGACCCTGCGCTTCCTGCTCTCTCTGCTGGCCGCCGCCCTACTGATCAGCAGCGCCTGGCTCACGGGTCGCCCCTTTGTGATGGTTGTCGCCATCGCTCTGGGCACAGTCGGCCTAGTGATGTATAGCGCCCAGGGAGTCTTTGAATCAATGCTGTCAGGCTACGAGCGGGTCGATCTGGCCTCGGGGGCTAAGATTGTCTACCAAGTGGTGTTTGTGCTGGTCGGCGGCCTAGCCCTCTGGAAAGGACTTGGCTACTATGGCCTGATTGGGGCCAACCTGCTGGGGATCGCCCTGCTCACCTATACCTGTCTGCGGGCCGCCCGCACGCTGGGAGTACGCCCCGCTGCCCCGTCCCTGCGAGCCTGGCCGCGCCTCTTGCGGGCCAGTCTGCCCTTCGGCGTGATCAGCTTTACCCTCGGTCTCTCCTACAAGTTCGACAGCGTGCTGCTGAACATCTTTCAGGGTGACGTGGCGACTGGCTACTACAACGCGGCCTACAACCTGGTCTTCTCGACGGTGATCCTCTCAAACATCATCAACACGGCGCTCTACCCCTCGCTCACCCGGCAGGCCGCCACCGCGCCCGACAGCCTCGCGCCAATCTACGCCCGCGCCCTGCGCTACCTGTTGGCTTTAGCCTTGCCGATTAGCGTGGGGGTTACAGCCCTCGCCCCGCAGATTGTGACATTTCTGTTTGGCTCAGACTACGCCCCGGCGGTTCCGGCCCTGCGGATCGTGATCTGGGTGGTGCCGCTGATGTTCCTCTCAGAGTTCCTCGGCTACGTCGTGGTGGTAGCCGGGCGCGAAGGCCATGTGGCACGAGCGATTATGGTTAGCACGGGAATGAACATTGCCCTGAACAGTGTACTGGTGCCGCGCTTCGGGGTGATCGCCGCCGCCGCGATGACGGTGATAACCGAGGCGGTGCTCGTGAGTCAGTACCTCTGGCTGCTGCGCCGCGAGCTAAGCCACATCAGTTGGGGGAGGAGCCTCGGTCGTCCGGTAGTCGCCGCCGCGCTGATGGGACTGCTGGTGGCGGGGATGGCGTGGCTGCCGGTACCGGCGAGCGTGGCCCTGGGTGTGCTGGCCTACGCTGGCCTATGCTTGGCCCTCGGTGTGGTCGGCCCTGACGAGTGGGATTTTGTTCGCCGCCTGCGTCAGCCGCTGGCTCAGGGTTCGACGGGGTGATGCTATGCGTATTGTGCTGCCAGTTCACCATTTTCCACCGCGCTACAGTGCCGGTGCCGAACTCTACACCTTTCGTCTGGCTCGCTGGCTCATCCAGCATGGCCACGAGGCCGAGGTGGTCTGCGTTGAACGTATTGATGCACACGGGGTAAACCCACTCTGCGCACGAGCGGATATTTACGAGGGGGTGCCGGTGTGGCGGCTTGACCTCAACCTGCGCAGTGCGCCTAGGGCGTGGGCCTTCCGCAACCCTGCGATCAAAGAGTGGTTCGCCAGTTACCTGGATGAGCAACAGCCCGACCTCGTGCATCTCCAGAGCGGCTATCTGATCACGCCGAGCGTGCTGGATGCCGCTCAGGAGCGTGGCATACCCACGGTTGTAACGCTGCACGACTTCTGGTTCCTCTGCCCACGGATCACGCTGCTGCACGGCGATGGTAGCCTATGCATCGGCCCGCCCGAATCCCCAGCAGCCTGCGCATGGTGCGAGCATCTGGCCAGTCGGCGCTACCGCCTTGCCGACACGGCGACTGTTGGCCAGTTTGGTCGAATCGCTCAGCAGATTGGGCTTGGCACAGGGGAGCAGTTTATTGTCAAGCGTCGGGCCTACCTGAGAGCAGTCCTGGGCCAGGTTGATGCGGTGATCGCACCATCACACTTCCTAGCCCAACAGTTCCACGGCATGGTCGCATCTGAGCGCCTGCACGTGTTGCGCTACGGCCTGGATCGCACCGAGCAGGCACTATCAGCCATCAATCCGACCGAAGGCGATCTTCGCCTCGCCTACATCGGCCAGATCGCCCCGCACAAAGGCGTACATACCCTAGTTGATGCAGTACACCGACTGCCCATTGGTGGGCGACCCTGGCAACTCACGATCTGGGGCGACTTCCAGCAGCACCCGGATTACACCGAGCGTCTACGCCGCAGCATCGGCGCAGATCCGCGCATCCATCTGGCCGGACGATTTGAGAATAGCCGAATCGCTGAGGTGCTGGGGGCGTGCCATGCCACCATCGTGCCATCACTTTGGTACGAGAATAGCCCGCTGGCGATTATGGAGGCCCACGCCGCTGGTCGGCCTGTGCTGACCTCGGCCTTGGGCGGGATGGCCGAACTGGTACACGACGAGGTGGACGGGCTGCACTTCGAGCCCGGCAACGCCGATGATCTGGCGAGGCAAATCGAGCGTCTGCGTAACGATCCGGCCCTGCTTGGTCGGATGGCCCTTGGCACCACCCCACCCGCGACGATCAGCGCGGAGATGGCGGTGATGCTGAGGATCTACGAGGACGTCATTACGGCTCGATCATCCATAATGGAACCAATAGTATGCCCCCCCGTATAGTGATCATCACCCTCTGCTACAACGGCATCGCCGACACCCTGGCCTGTCTGCGCTCGCTGGGGTACCTCGACTACCCGCGTGATCGGCTGAGCATCCTGGTACTCGATAATGCATCTCGGGACGGCACACCTACGGCGGTGCATGCAGCCTACCCTGATGTGCTGGTAATCGAGAACGGGGCGAATTTGGGCTTTGCTGCTGGCAACAACGTGGGCCTGTGCTACGCCCTCACCCATGGCTACGACTACGCGCTCCTGCTGAATAACGATACCGAGGTAGCACCGGACTTCCTGAGTCAGATGATCGCAACAGCCGAGTCCGACCCGATGATTGGCGTGGTTGGGCCGACAATCTACTACCATGCCCAACCAGATCTGATCTGGTCGGCGGGAGGACGGATTGATTGGCGGCGTGGCACAAGCACGATGCGCGGGATCGGTGAGGTTGATCAGGGCCAATACTCACTGTCCACGGAGGTAGATTTTGTCACCGGCTGCGCT
>JBAXMH010000340.1:0-4382 GCA_037134395.1 Chloroflexales bacterium | reverse complement strand
TGATAATCGGCAGGAAGATGGCAGCCGTGAGCGTGGAGATCTCAAGCACGGCCCCGAACTGGCGCTGGGCGTGGTCGAGAGCCGCGAGTGGCGCGACCAAGGGCCACGTCACCAGATACAGCCCGGCAAAGGTGGGGTTGTCGAGCCGAGCGGCTAGCAGGCGGGCCAGCACACGGGCCAGCAGCAGAGCCTCTGCCGCCCCGGTCAACCACGCCAACAACCGGGCCAGAATTACGGCGCGGGCTAACGTGAAAATAGCCGATAGCCGATAGCCGATAGCCGATAGTCGGGCATCCGTGGCCGTTTTCATGCGACGGTGTGCGCGAGTTGCATGGTTATCTGGCATCCTGTCCGAGCGATTATTCGTCATACGAGGTGTAGTAGTATCGCAATCGGCGTGAAGATGACGCCATCCGTACCTATCTGAGACTTTTGCACTATGGCAATTATCAGGCATTTCTGGTACACTGAGAGCGTTGAGGAAGTCAATTCATAACTCCCATGCTCGCTAAGGTACAGAACGATGATGTTCTACCAAGGGGCCGCGCCGTGATTATCAATGCCACGACCCACCAGGGCGAAGAGGGCGTCCTGCGTATCGAAGTTCCGGTTCGACGTATCAGCTCACGCGGATTTGTGATGCTGGTGGGCGGCGAACTGGTGTTGTTTTTTAGCGTACTTATCTGGGCGCTGTTCTGGCTACTGCCCTCTGGGACGCCCTTTGCCTCGCGCAACGATATAACACCGGTTGTTGAGACCGTGCGCGGAAGCCTCAGCGGTACGATCAACGATCCGCTCGTTGATGTGCAACCCGGCATGAGTGTGCGGGCAAGCAATCTGCGCGGGCTGAGCATGGGCGGATCAACCTACTACTACTACGTTGAGGGGGGCGCGAACTTCGACCCGCTGAGCCGTGGCTCCGTCAAGCGCGACTCGGTTGAGATTATGATGCGTGATAACAGCGGCCCCAGTTCGGTTGTGATCTACCGCGTGCGTTAGCTCATACTCAGACAGAAAGAACGCCCGTAGCGTGAAATCGCTACGGGCGTTCTATTTTAGATCTTCTTCCGCTTCCCCTCTTCCCAGTCGCCCCAGTCACGCTCCTCGGCGGCGCGGATCGCCCGGCGCTTGGCTACTCGCCGGGGAATGGGCGTTATCTTTTGGAGCAACTCCCAGAGTGACTCCTCTAGGTGCGGGTACTGCGTCAGAGCTTCTCCAATCATGGCGTAATCAAAGCCGCGCTGGTGGAGCGTGGTGGCGATCCGATGCGCCAACTCGTGGTCGCCCGCTAGCAGCGCCTGTACCAGATCAACCTCGGAGGGATGGTTTTCACCCACGTATGCGCTCCTCTGCTCGGCTAGGCCGTCAGTACAATGGGGCCATCGGCGGTGATCGCCAGGGTATGCTCAAATTGCACTGAGCGCCGCCCGTCGCCGGTTCGCACCGTCCAGCCGTCACGGTCAACTTTGGTTAGCGCACTGCCCGCATTGACCATTGGCTCAATCGTGAAGATCATACCCGCCAGGATCTTGCGCGTGTTGAGCGGGTCGTCGTAGTGTATCACCGTCGGATCCTCGTGCAGATTCCTACCGAGGCCGTGTCCTGTATACTCACGCACCACCGAGAAGCCGTTCGCCTCGGCGTACTGCTGGATCACCGCGCCAACCGGGCGCAGCGTGTTGCCGACGTGGGCCTGCTCGATGCCCAGGTTCAGACACGCCTTCGTCACGTCCAGAAGCCGCTGGGTCTCATCATCCACATCGCCCACCGGGAAGGTCTCGCAGGCATCGCCGATCCAGCCGTTGAGCCGCAGCCCAATATCAACGCCGATCACATCGCCCTGGCGCAAGCGTTCCTTCTTGCTGGGGATGCCGTGGCAGATCACATCGTTCACCGAGGCGCAGATCGTGGCGGGGAAGGGTGGCATGGCCCCGCGCCGACCGGGCGGCACATAGCCTTTATAGACCGGATCGGCCCCACGACTACGAATAAATTCCTCGGCTATCGCATCCAGTTCCGCCGTGGTGACACCGACCCGCACGTGAGGGCGCAGCACATCAAAGGTGGCCCGCACGAGCTGACCCGCATCGCGCAAGAGTTCGATCTGTTTTGCTGATTTAAGCGTAATTGCCATGGTTGTTTCTCTTTTCGCCCCTACGAGGCATCGGGCAGGGGCGGGCGGGGCAGCAGGCCGGCCTGAGCAACGATCTGCGGGATAGCCTTTGTCCAGTCCACCGACATAATATGCACACCGGCCACACCCTCGATGCTGAGCAGTTCACTCACCAGCTCGGCGGCAATGGTGATCCCCTCGCGCTCGGAATCTGCGGTGGCCTGCATGCGATCCACAATATCGTCGGGCATAAGCGTACCGGGCAGATGGTCGCGCAAGTAGAGGGCCGAGTTCGCACGGCGCAGCACCATCACGCCTGCCAGGATGTGGGCCTGCTGATGCAGGCCAGATGCACGGACATCGGCCATCCACTGGCGGAAGCGGGCCACATCGAAGATCAGTTGAGTCTGGATGAACTCAGCGCCGCTCTCGATTTTTTTCTCCAGACGGGCAGCCCGCTCCACATTCGGGTTGGCCACGCCGCCAAGGAAGAAGTGCGGGGCGTCCTTCATTTGTGTCCCCGACTCGAAGCGGCCCTCATCGCGCAGCTTGCGCATCATACGGATGAGCTGGAAGGAGTTAAGATCGAGGACGTTCTTGGCCTCGGGGTGATCGCCGATACGCGGGTGGTCGCCGGTCATGCACAGGACGTTGCGGATGCCCAGGGCGGATGCACTGAGTATATCCGCCTGGAGGGCAATGCGATTGCGGTGCTGGCATGTCATCTGGAGGACGGTCTCGATACCAACCTGGCGCAGCAAGGCGGCGGCACCCAGGGCCGACATACGGGCCACGCCGCGCTGATTATCGGTGAGGTTGATCGCATCAACGCTAGCGCGCATGCCTTCGGCGAGCTGGATGAGCCGCTCGGGTGCGGCACCCTTAGGTGGGGCCATCTCTCCGGTGACAACGATCTGGCCTGCGGCAAGGCGGCGCTGAAGGTTTGAGTGCATAGTGATTTTAGATTTTAGATTGTGGATTGTGGATTGTGGATTATTGCAATCTAAAATCCACAATCCACAATCTAAAATAAATCGAGTGCCTGCGCCAGATCGGCGATCAGATCAGCGGTGTCCTCGATGCCGCACGAGAGCCGCACAAGGTTGTCGCGCATGCCGACGGCCAGGCGCTCCTCGCTACTGAGCTCGTAAAAACTCATCAGGGACGGCTGCTCCACCAGACTCTCGACGCCGCCCAGGCTCGGCGCGATGTAGGGGATGCGCAGACGGTCAACAAAGTTTGATGTCGCTCCCAGGTCGCCGTCAATCTCAAAGGAGACGACACCACCAAACCCGTGCATCTGAGCGATGGCCAGATCGTGGTTCGGGTGGCTGGGCAAGCCAGGGTAGTAGACACGAGTCACCCGGGGGTGCGACTCAAGGAACTGAGCGATGGCCATACCGCTGGCATTCTGGCGCTCCATACGCAGGGCAAAGGTCTTCACGCCGCGAACGAGCAGATAGGCGCTGTGCGGGTCGCAGATACCGCCAAGGATACCCTGGGCATCGCGCAGGGCGCTGATGAGGTCGGGTTTCCCAATAACGACACCCGCCAGAAGATCGTTATGTCCGCCGAGGTACTTGGTACAACTATGAGTCACCAGGTCAATGCCAAACTCGATAGGCCGCTGATTGTAGGGCGTCGCGAAGGTGGCATCAATCATGGTCTTCACCCGATGCTTACGGGCGATCTCCGCCACTCGTGGCAGATCAATCACCAGCAGGTAGGGGTTGGTCGGCGACTCGCTGATGATCAGGCGGGTCTGGCCAGGGCGGATAGCCGCCTCAAGCGCAGCATAGTCGCCGGTGGGCACGACACTATGCTCAACGCCGAGGCGGGCCAGGATGGTACGGACAAACTGGCGGGTACGGCGGTAGCCGTCGTCGGTAATGATGATGTGGCCACCAGAGGGCACCATCGCTAGAATGGTGGTGGTGATCGCGCTCATGCCCGAGGGACAGAGCAACGCCGTATCCTGTCCATTCGGCGACTCCAGGGCGGCCAGTTTGGCCTCGGCGGCGCGGATGGTGGGGTTGCCATAGCGCCCGTACTCCTCGCGCTGAACCCGCCCCTCCTGAAATTCAACTAGGGCGGCGGTGTCATCAAAGGGATAGGTTGCCGCAAGGACAATCGGCGTGGTGATCGAATCGTGGGCGCGCTGGCGCTGCTCGCCGGCGTGAACAGCGGCGGTACTCGGGCCGTGGTCGGGGGGGGATTGCTCTACGGGCATAAAAAAACCTCACCGCTCTGGATGAGTGCAACACAACAG
>JBAXMH010000339.1:0-4394 GCA_037134395.1 Chloroflexales bacterium | reverse complement strand
AAAGAGGCCCGCGAGCGGATCATCCAGCGCGTGATCCGCAAGCTGAAGGAGTGCCTCGATAAAGAGAATATCGTCGCCCAGATCTCGGGTCGGCCTAAGCATATCTACTCGATCTGGCGCAAAATGGATCGCAAAGGCGTCTCGCTCGACCAGATCTACGATCAGCTGGCGGTGCGCGTCATTCTTCAGGAGAAGGATCCGGATCGCGCCGTCGGTCTATGCTACCGTGTCCTTGGCGTGGTGCATATGCTCTGGACGCCAGTCCTCTCCGAGTTCGACGATTATATCGCGGTACCCAAAGAGAGTTCCTATCAGTCAATCCACACTACGGTACTTATCCCCGGCGGCACGCCCTGCGAGGTGCAGATCCGCACCGAGGAGATGCACCAGGTAGCTGAGCATGGCATCGCCGCCCACTGGCGCTATAAAGAGGGCTTCGCCCGCAGCAGCGACCAGAATTATGAGGCTAAGATCAAGTGGCTGCGCGAGCTGATTTCCTGGCGGATTGAGCTTACCGACGCCCGCGAATTTGTTGAGAGTTTCAAGACCGAGCTTGAAGAGCAGGTCTATGTCTTTACGCCCAAGGGCAAAATCATTGATCTGCCCGATGGCTCGACGCCGGTGGACTTCGCCTACCACATCCACTCGGAGGTGGGCCATAAGTGTATCGGTGCTAGAGTCAACGGGCGGATTGTGCCCCTCGACTACCACCTCAAGAATGGCGAGATTGTTGATATTATGACCCTCAAGACCAGTCGCGGCCCCAGCCGCGACTGGCTGGGCCTAGTAAAGACACCGAGCGCCCGTGACCACATCAGGCGTTTTTTCCGCCGCGCCGAGCGCGAGGAGAATGTCGCTGGCGGGCGTGACTTGATCGAGAAAGAGCTAAAACGCCTCGGCCTCTCCGCAGTGAGCTTCGAGCATCTGGTGGAGCTAACTGGCTCGCGCTCGGTGGATGATATGTTCGCCCAGATTGGCGCAGGCGAAATCTCCGCTCGCACCGTGGCTCAGAAAGCTCTTGCCCAACAGGTTGCGCCCCAGCATGAAGACGCCTCGCTCGAACTGCCCATGGCCAGCCCCACCCCCTCACGCATTGAGCCCGTTGGCATCCAGGTGATCGGCGTCGGTGCCGTGCATAACCGTCTGGCCAAGTGCTGCAACCCGGTGGTCGGTGAACAGATTGTCGGCTACGTCACCCGTGGGCGTGGCGTCACCATTCACCGCGCCGACTGTCGCACCATCGTGAACGAGCGCGACCGGGCGCGCCTGATTGATGTGAACTGGGGTGGTCAGCAACCTAAGGGCTACTCGGTACCCGTGCGCGTCGAGTCCTGGGATCGCGTTGGACTCTGGCGCGATGTCTCGCTGATCATCGCCGACGCCGGGGTGAATATCGAGAAGGTCGAGCAGGGCAGCACTCGCCGCATCGGTCGCACCGTCCTCCACGTCACCTGCACGATCCAGTCAATTAACCAACTCTCCACGTTGCTCGATAAGCTCAATCGCATCCCCGATGTGATCGAGGCCCGCCGCGAAGGCCAGGGTGCCGTCAGGTCGGGGGATTAACCTGGGGGTCGGGGATCAGTTCTTGCAAGGGAGGTGCTTTTTGTGATTGAAGAGACCAACTCCCAGTCTCCGTCCCCCGATCCCCGATCTCCAATCCCCAATCCTCTGCTCGCTTGGTTCTCAGCCAACGCCCGCGACCTCCCCTGGCGGCATACCCGCGACCCCTACCATATCCTGGTTTCTGAGATTATGCTCCAGCAAACCCCGGTGGATCGGGTGATTCCGAAGTACCACGCCTTCCTCGAAGCCTTCCCAACTCTGGAGTCTCTGGCCGCAGCGCCGACTGCAGAGGTGATTCGAATCTGGGCTGGGCTGGGCTACAACCGCCGCGCCGTAAACCTCCAGCGCGCCGTGCGCGCCGTGCGCGACTCGTACGGCGGCCTTTTTCCGCCTACGGCACAGGCACTCCAGAATTTGCCGGGGATCGGCCCGTACACGGCGGGGGCAATTGCCTGCTTTGCCTTCGAGCAGGATGTGGCCTTTATGGACACGAACATCCGCCGGGTGCTGCGGCGTGCCCTGGTCGGCCCCGATGATATGGAACCACCCCTCCATGATCGTGCGCTGCTGGCCCTCGGTGCAGCTCTCGTCCCCCCTGGCCAGGGCTGGGCATGGAACCAGGCGATTATGGAACTGGGCGCGTTGATCTGCACAGCATCCGCCCCGGCCTGTCGGCGCTGTCCGATCAGCCTGTACTGTCGGGCTTACGCCGCACGGGCCGCCGCCGATGAGGTGGCACTGCTGGCGATGGGCGAGGATGTTGGCGCTGAGCGTGCCGTCGGTGCGCCCACCCTCCACCCCGTCCGGCGCGTGGCTGAGCGCAAGGAAGAACCCTACCTCGGCTCGCGGCGCTGGTATCGCGGCAAGATTATTGACGCCCTGCGCGAGCATAATCGTCTGCCCCTGGCCCGCCTTGGCCCTCTGGTGAAGCCCGACTACCGTGAGACCGACACCGCATGGCTGCGCGATCTAGTGGCCGGTCTGTCCCGCGATGGACTCGTTATTCTGGAAGACGACGATGTGCGGCTGCCGTAGGGAGACCAACCCAACAAAAATGCATGGCTTGACCCCACTACCGCGCTGTGTTACAGTGTCCCCCCATCAGCCCTAGTAGAATAGCTTATGGCAACAATTACCCTGCGCCCCGGTCGCGAGCGTCCTGTCATCCAGCGTCACCCCTGGGTTTTCTCAGGGGCGATTGATGCTGTACACGGCGAGCCAGCCGACGGCGAGGTGGTGGACATCCTCGCGCCCACCGGCGACTGGCTCGCCCGTGGTCTGTGGAGCAGCACATCGCAGATCCGCGCCCGCCTCTGCGCCTGGGACCCGAACCAGGTGCTTGATGAGGAGTGGCTGCGCGAGCGGATCGCCCGTGCGGTTTCTGGGCGCGCTGGTCTGGCCAATGGCGAGGATGGCGCATGCCGTCTCGTGTTCAGCGAAGCCGATGGCCTGCCCGGTCTGATTGTTGATCGCTACGGTGTCTATCTGGTGATCCAGATTCTTACCCAGGGCATGGAGGCGCGCCGGGCCGAAGTGCTGCGCGCTCTGGTTGATCTGCTCGCCCCGCGCAGCATCTTTGAGCGCAGCGATAACGACATGCGCGAGAAAGAGGGCATGCCCCCAGGCGATGGTCTGCTCTGGGGAGTGGAGCCGCCCGACCAGATCGCCCTGCTCCCTGCCATTGCTGTCGGTACCTCCGTCGTGCCGCCGCGCCTGCTCGCCAACCTACGCACTGGCCAGAAGACCGGATTCTACCTCGATCAGTCGCACAACCGGGTGCGTGTAGCCGCCTACTGCCAGGGCGCACACGTCCTCGACTGCTTCGCCTACAGCGGCGGATTTTCGGCCTACGCCGCCCGCGCCGGTGCTGCCAGCCTCACCCTGATTGACACCAGTCTCCCGGCCCTCGATCTGGCCCGCCAGAATCTGGCCCTCAACGATATCACCACTTCCGCCGACTATGTTGAGGGTAACGTTTTTAAGGTGCTGCGCGGCTACCGCGCCGAGGGTCGCCGCTTCGATGTGATCATCCTTGACCCGCCCAAGTTTGCCAATACCCAGGCTCAGGTCAACCACGCTGCCCGTGGCTATAAGGACATCAACTGGCTAGCGATGCAACTCCTCAACCCCGGCGGCGTCCTCGCCACCTTTAGCTGCTCCGGCCAGATCTCGCCCGACCTATTCCAGAAGATTGTCTTTGGTGCCTCGGTAGATGCCGGGCGCGACGTGCAGATCATCGAGCGGCTTGGCCAATCGCCCGACCACCCCATCCTGCTGACCTTCCCGGAGAGCGAGTACCTTAAAGGGTTCGTATGCCGCGTCTGGTGATTGTGGATTGTAGATTGTGGATTGCAGATTGCCTGCGGTGATCTCCAATCTGCAATCTGCAATCTGCAATCTGCAATCTCAATGAGCTATACCATCTTCGAGGACGGCCATATCTCTAGCCCGCATGGTTTCCGCGCTACCGGTGTCTCGTGTGGCTTGAAGGACGGTAGTAAGGCTCGTGATCTGGCAATGATCTACTCGCTGCAGCCGTGTAAGGTTGCCGCCATGTTCACCACCAGCGTCACCCGCGCCGCGCCCGTCTTTCTGAGCCAGGCCATCCTCTCACGTAACCGTGAGGCCATCCGTGCGGTGATGATCAACTCGGGTCACGCCAACGCCGGCACCGGCCAGTCTGGCCTGACTGATGCGGTGGAGTGCGCCAAGCAAGTGGCTGATGAGTTGGAGATTCAGCGCGATGCGGTGATGCTGATGTCCACGGGTATTATCGGCGTACCGCTGCCCATGCCCAAGATCCGCGACGGAATCCGCCGTGCGGTGAG
>JBAXMH010000338.1:0-4436 GCA_037134395.1 Chloroflexales bacterium | reverse complement strand
GGGGGAGCGGGCGGCAATCTGAGGACTTTGCATCAGCCCTGGGTGAGGGTAGAGCGGTGGCAGATCCCAATTCGGAAAGTATTAAGATTAAAGCTCCGTCACGGCATGCCGCGTCTCGACACGACCATACGCTGCCGTGAGCAGGCGCACGCCAAACGCCAATCCGTCGTTCAGATCCTCGCTGCGGAAGCGCCAGTTCCAGTTGCCGTCGGGGCGACCGGGCGTGTTCATGCGTGCGTGCCGACCAAGGCGCAAAACGTCCTGGAGCGGCACCACCGAGATATTGGCAACCGACATCAGGGCCAGGCGGATGAGATCCCAGGCGATGTCGGAGCCGTCGCGACCGAGGTAGAGTCGGGCGGCTTCGCGCTCCTGCTCACTGATGTCTTGAAACCAGCCGATGCTGGTATTGTTATCGTGGGTACCCGAGTAAACCACGCAGTCTGGCTCGTAGTTGTGGGGCAGGTACGGGTTCGTGGAGTCATCGCCAAAGGCAAACTGGAGTACCTTCATGCCGGGGAAGTCGAACTTCTCGCGCAGAGCGTTCACCTCAGGGGTGATCACTCCGAGATCCTCGGCGATGATCGGCAAATCGCCAAGTGCCTCGCGTAGACGGGCGAAGAGTGCCGCGCCAGGACCTTTGACCCATGTGCCGTTAATCGCTGTCTTCTCGGCTGCGGGCACTTCCCAGTACGCTTCGAAGCCTCGGAAGTGATCCAGGCGTAGAATATCAACAATCGTGAAGGTCTGGCGCAGGCGGGCGATCCACCAGGCGTAGCCATCTTTGGCCATGCGATCCCAACGGTAGAGCGGGTTGCCCCAGAGTTGGCCAGTGGCGCTAAAGTAGTCGGGTGGCACACCAGCGACCGCCGTGGGGAGTCCCTCATCATCCAGGTGGAAGAGCTTGGGATTGGCCCAGACATCGGCGCTATCGTAGGCTACAAAAATCGGTGCGTCGCCGATAATGCGGATGTCGCGCTCGTTGGCATATGCCTTCAGCGGCACCCACTGGCTGAAGAAGAGGAACTGGAGATACTTCTGTACCTGGATTTGCGTGGCCAGTTCCTTGCGGGCTTTGCGCAGAGCGGCGGCCTTGCGCAAGCGCAGTTCGGGTGCCCAGGCGTTCCAGCTCACCCCTTTGTGGGCGTCCTTCAGGGCTACGAACAGGGCGTAATCATCGAGCCATGCTTCTTGCTCGACACAGAATGCCTCGAAGGCGTCGGTAAGCCCAATGGCCTTGCTGTCGCACATGCGCTCGTAGCTGGCTCGCAGCAGACCCAGCTTGAATCCGATCACCCGCCCGTAGTCTACATGATCACTTCCAAGGTCGCCGGCGGCTTGAGCGGCCGCCTCAACCTCAGCCTGACCGAGCAGGCCGCGATCAACTAGATCGTCGAGGCTGACCAGGAGCGGGTTGCCGGCGAAGGCCGAAAAACACTGATAGGGCGAGTCGCCATAGCCAGTGGGGCCAAGGGGTAGTACCTGCCAAAGACGCTGACCAGCAGCTTCCAGAAAATCAACAAAGCGATACGCGGAGGCTCCCAGATCGCCGATGCCCCACTGTCCGGGCAGTGAGGTTGGGTGAAGCAGGATTCCGCTTGCGCGAGGAAAGTGCATAAAACCCTCGTTAGGAATACGCGAATGACGGCGCATCATTCTAGCATAGTACGCAGCAGCGCAAAACCCGCCAAATCCGGCATGGATGACAGTAACGCTGTACGAGGGCCAAAAGCGCACGGCGACAGGATACTATGCTACAATACCCTCCATGCCATGAGCGTGACACCAGCACCGTCCCGCATTTTCTCTCCCGAGAGCCAACCCATTCCGTATCTTGGCCTGCCCGCGTCGCTGTGTTAGCTATGGTATCGCAGGCGTAGACTCATTGGCCAGCATGATGTGGCCGACCCGACGCCGATTCGTCTGGTCAAGGATAATGCTATGGCTCAGACCCAACCTGATACCGTGCGTGGCCCTTCCCACGCCACCCCGACTGATATCCCTGGCCTGATTACATTTGGTCGTCAGCGCGGATTTGTCACCTTTGAAGAGATCCAGGGTCTTGTCCCCAACGCGGAAGAGGCTTTCGAGGTGGTGGACAAGGTCATGAACGAAATCTACTCGGCTCTGGCTGATGCCAGCATCCCTGTCCGCGACAGCGCCGATGACTCGATGCCCGAGGATGAGCCGGTGGGTGGGGTGATCGGCGATCTGGATGAGGGGCTCTCTGACGCACTCCTGGGCGACAGCGTGCGGCTCTACCTTCGTGAGATTGGGCAGGTGCCCTTGCTCACCGCCGCTGAAGAGAAGCGCCTTGCCCAAGCAATCGAGCGCGGACAGGAAGCTAACGAGAAATTCGACAAAATGAAGCGAGATGAGCTTCGCACGGATAGCACCGAGGCTCAGCGGTTGCGCCAGCAGATCGAGCAGGGCAAAGAGGCCCGCCAGCAGATGGCTGCGGCAAACTTGCGCCTGGTCGTCAGTATCGCGAAGCGCTACCGCGACCGTGGCCTGCCTCTGCTTGATCTCATTCAGGAGGGCAGTCTGGGTCTGCTGCGGGCGATTGAGAAGTTTGACCACGATAAGGGTTTTAAGTTCTCCACCTACGCAACCTGGTGGATCAAGCAGGCCCTCTCACGTGCCCTGGCCGACCAGAGCCGCCTGGTGCGCCTGCCCGTCCATCTTGGCGAGACGCTCAACCGCGTCCAGGCCGCCCGCCGTCAGCTCACCCAGAGCCTCGGTCGCGAGCCATATGATAGCGAGTTGGCCCTCGCCCTCAGCATGAGTGAGGAGAAGCTGCGCGAGTTGCGCCGCACCGCTCAGGATCCGGTCTCGCTGGCGACTCCGGTGGGCGAGGAGGCCGACAGCACCCTGGCCGACTTCATCCCCGACCCGCACGCCCTCGATGCCGATGACGCCGCCGCCAGCGGTATGCTCCGCCAGCAGATCGCCACTGCCCTGGATCAACTCACTGAGCGTGAGCGCAAGGTGTTGGAGCTACGTTACGGTCTCTCGGACGGTCAGCCGCGCACGCTGGAGGAGGTTGGCAAGTCATTCAATGTCACCCGCGAGCGCGTCCGTCAGATCGAGGTGAAGGCGCTACGCAAGCTACGGCACCCGCGCCTCGGTAAGCTGCTCAAGGATTACCTCGACCAGATCTAGTCGTCCACGAGTGCGAGAACGTGTGAATCACCAGCAACAGCCCCTCGCTCACGAAGACGTGGGCGGGGGGTTGCGTGATCACGTTGCTAACGCCCCGCGAACGCTCGAAGTGTAGTGTGGCATGCACGAGGGGGTAGTGGAGTCCTCGGGTGGTGATGCCGTGGGCCGCGCCGCCGAGCGGCAGTAGCGAGACATTATCGCCCGCCGCACCGGGGATCTCGGCGGCGGTGCGAACCAGGAATGCTTCTTGTTCGAGATCAAGCAGGCGCACGCGCAGACCGGCCAGTTCGGGCAGAGCAAGCATGGCTACGTTGGCCAGTCCCTGATCCCAGCGACCGCCGAGGGCACCCAGGATGTCAATCTGATCTGCGCCACGCTCCACTGCGAGCAGTAGCGCCAGTTCCAGATCGGTTTCGTCCTTTTCGGCGGGGAAGCGACGCAGCTCAATCCCAGCGGATTGGAATGCCCGCTCTGCTACCGGGTCGAGCGAGTCGAGGTCGCCCACAACGAGGTGGGGCGCGATCTTGGCGGCGTACAAGGCGTTGCCCCCACCATCGGCGGCAATGACAAGGTCGGTTGCGGACAAGGCGGCGGCGAAGGGTGCCGCATCAAAAGCGGGCGCATTAGCGACGATAATAGCGTGCATCAGATCAGACTCCTGCCGGCCATGCCCGCGCCCCAGAGAGTGTCGGGTGGCACAGCATCTTCGTCGGGGTGGAATAACTCGCAGACATCGCGGGCACGCCGGAGTTGTCCAAATGTCGTGCTAATAAAGCATACCCGACGCAGACGCTCGGCGGGCAGCGGTAGCGGTAGCGACTCAAGCGGGCCGATCTCAACCCGATAGTAGCGCTCGTTGGCTCGCGGGTGATCCGGCTCGTCAGGCAGCAACTCGCGACGGGATACAATCCGATAGCGCAGCACCGGCGCGTAGTAGCGCACCGTCCAGCGCTCCGCGCCGAAGGCCGCTGTTTGGTAGAAGGCTAGGAAGTCGGCGGCGAAACGAGTTGGCAGGCGGTCCAGAGGTACGCGGTACCAGCCCTCGGCCCGAATCAGCTCTAGGTCGCGCACACGGGTCACTACCGCCACCAGTACACGCGCCGCATCATTGATGTCTCGGTAGTCGCTCATAACATTGTGTTGCCTTTAGGCGCGGAAACCCACGCGCTGTAGAGAGAACTGGCATACACATATACCGCTTACGCTACCGAAAGGTTCTGCCTTGTGCCACAGAAAAGTACAGAAGGACATAGAAAATGCACTACCGCACACAC
>JBAXMH010000337.1:0-4447 GCA_037134395.1 Chloroflexales bacterium | reverse complement strand
CTTGTGGGAGAGGGGGCAGGGGGAGAGGGGGCGGTCTGACTTTGCACATGCCCTGGGGAATAGACGGTAGTGTTGACGGAATCTTTGCTCAGTGCTATTGTACCCGCATTGAAACGATACATTGTATCACATGGGCAAAAGGTATTCTCCGCATGCGCTCCACCGTAATCCTGCTGATGTTGCTGGCGCTGCTCACCGCATGCGGTAGCTCTGCCGCGCCCCTCGCTGGTGGCACAGCAAAAAAAACAATCGTCGTCACCTACTCTGTCCTCGGCTCCATCGTGAAGGAACTGGTCGGCGATACGGCCCAGGTCGTTGTCTCGATGCCGAACGGGCAAGACCCGCACGAGTGGGAACCTTCTGCCAAAGATATTGAATTGCTCATGAAGGCCGATCTGATCGTACAGAACGGACTCGGGCTAGAGGGCGGTATGGAGAAGACTCTCGCCCAGGCCAAGGACTCCGGGGTCACGTTCTTCACCGCCGCCGAACATATCCGTATCCGCAACGTTGGCACGGGCGAGGGGCTGCCCACCGGCGACCCGGATCAAGCTGCGGGGGCCAAAGACCCTCACCTCTGGATGGATCCGCTGGCTATGAAGGATGTGGCGGCAGCCCTGGCGATCCAACTACAGGCCGATCTGGGTATTGATACGGGCGCACGTGCGACGAGTCTGGCCAGCCGACTCGACGCCCTTAACACCGAGATCGCCGCCGAAGTGGCGAAGTTGCCCGAGACCAACCGCAAGCTCGTCACCGGCCACGAGTCCCTGGGCTACTTCGCGCAGCGCTACGGCTTCACCCTGGTGGGCGCGATCATCCCGACGATCAGCTCGCAGGCTGAGGTCTCGGCTGCCGATTTGTCTCACCTCAAGGGCTTGATCGCCAAGAACCAGGTGCGGGCCATCTTCAGCGAACTCGGCACACCCCCCCAGGTTGCCCAGATGATTGGCCAGGAGACCGGGGCAAAAGTTATTCCGCTGGCCACCCATACCCTGCCGGACGACGGATCCTATGCCACATTTATGCGCAACCTCGCCGGGGTGATCATTGAGGGGCTGAAATCCTAAGACCAATACTTCCCGAATAACGATTCTGTCGCCGCTCAGCCCTCACCCCCCAGCCCCCTCTCCCAGAACGGGAGAGGGGGAGCGGATCGCTCTCTGATGAGGAAATTCCCCCTCTCCCCCCGTGGGAGAGGGGCAAGGGGTGAGGGGGAGCGGACGACTCTAGGCAGAAAGTGAATTGACCCCCATGGACTGGTGGCTTACTCCATTTCTCAGCAACGCATTTATGCAGCGAGCGCTGCTGGCCGGCGTCTTGGTTGCCCTCTCCTCGGCGGTGGTGGGCACCTTTGTTGTGCTGCGCGGGCTGGCCTTCATTGGTGACGCGCTCTCGCACGGCGTCCTGCCCGGCATCGCGGTGGCCCTGCTAATTGGGTTACCCGGCATCGTGGGTGCGGCGCTGGGTGCCGTGCTGATGATCGGCGGGATCAGCCTGATCACCAACCGCTCGCGGCTCTCCTCCGACACGGCGATTGGTCTACTCTTTGTGGGCATGCTGGCCCTCGGTGTGGTGATCGTCTCGCGATCTACATCATTTACCGGCGACCTCGTGCGTGTGCTTTTTGGCGAGATCCTGGGGATCAGCCCTGGCTCCTTGATCACGCAGATGATCGCCACCCTGGTGGTGATGATCACCGCCGCGATCTGCGCACGGCCCTTCTTGCTGCTCTGCTTCAGCCCCGAGCAGGCCCAGGTGATGGGATTCTCGTCGCAACGCTACCATAATCTCATGTTGGCACTGATCGCCCTGACCGTGATCGTCTCGTTTCAAACGGTGGGCACGCTCCTGGTATTCGGGATGCTGCTGGCCCCAGCCAGCTCGGGGGCGCTGCTGGCCCGCCGGATCGGCGCGATGATCGCCTGGGCCGCATTGCTCGGCTCGGCGGCGGTTTACCTCGGCCTGCTGATTAGTTACCACTTCAATACCGCCGCTGGCTCGACGATTGTCCTCTCCAGCACGCTCATCTTCTTCGTTATCTTCACTGTGCAGAACCTGCGGGCACGTCCGGCCCCGCGTGCGGAGGCGATCTCGCTATGACCCATGCGACTCTAGAGCCGCTTGCACCGGCTGCATTGCCTGCGCCAAGGGGCACGCCATGCCTGATCGCTCGCCAGCTCACGGTGGGCTACTCCGGCGAGCCAATTGTCGCCGATGTCTCGGTGGATCTCTGCCCCGGCGAATCTTTGGCGCTGGTGGGCATCAACGGCTCGGGGAAATCAACCCTGCTGCGCACGATGGTTGGCTTGCTGCCCGCCCTGAGCGGAAGCCTGACGATCTTCGGTCAGGCTCCCGGCACAACACCGCGCCGGATCGCCTATCTCGGTCAGGCCCGCGCTGCCAGCTTCATCCTGCCGCTGCGGGCCATTGATGTGGTGGCGATGGGTTGCTTCCCCCGGCGTGGACTGTTCGGGCGGATCACCCCAGAGGATCGCGCTCAGGTGCGTGCAGCAATGGCGACGATGGGCGTGGCCCACCTGGCCGACGCGCCCCTGCGCACGCTCTCCGGTGGACAGCAGCAGCGCGTCTATCTGGCCCAAGTGCTGGTGCAGCGGGCCGACATGCTGGTGCTGGATGAGCCGACCGCCGGGCTGGACGCCGGTGGTCGCGTGGTTTACCTAGACGCGATGCAGGCCGAACTGGCCCGTGGGGCCGCACTTATTACCGCAACCCACGACATCCAGGAGGCGGCGGCGTGTACCCAGGCGATGCTGCTCTCCCGGCGAGTGGTGGCCCAGGGGCCGGGCCACGCGGTACTCACCCCCGAGGCGCTGCTAGAGACCTTCGGTGTCGTAATCACCATGACGGATCGCCAACTCGGGGTGGCGGTCGTCGAGCGCGAACACGGCCATAGTCATTAGGGAGTTGTGCTCGTTCTTTTTTCGCCGCATCAGAACGCGGAGTGAGGAGTGCCAGCCAATGTTTCAATCAAAATGGCAGATTCAGTTCGACGGCAACCGGTATCTTTTGATTGCCCTGGGCCTATGCCTTCTCGTCTTGAGTGTAACGCTCGTTTCTCCAGCATCTTCCGAGACATCCATCCCCTCTAACGTGTTGATTTCTGCGAAACAAGCCTCGTTGTCTGCCGCCGATGCGTGGCCAATGTTCCAACATGACCAGCAACACACGGGGCGTAGTTCACAGGTTGGCCCGCAGACGACCACCCTGCGGTGGAACTTCCCCACCAATGGCGTCCCCAGTTCACCGGCAGTAGGCGGTGATGGAACCGTCTATCTTCCCGTCGGCATGTTGAACAAAGATACGACTGGTTCCTTGTATGCCATCAACCCGGACGGCACCCAGAAATGGCTGATTCCCTTAAACATTCTCCCCTCGTCCACTGCGCCTGCCCTCGGCCCGGATGGTACCATTTACGTGCATGGCAATGGCTCCAACGGCAATCTTGTGGCGGTTGAACAACTACAGGCCATTACCCCTAGTGGAACCATCGCGTGGACATTTCAGTTTAACGGTGGTTTAGGCATTTTTGCGAATGATATACAGTCTTCGCCGGCGATTGGTGCTGACGGTACGATTTACGTTGGCTCAATAGACACGAAACTGTATGCTCTCAATCCCGATGGTACGATCAAATGGACCCGCTCGCCCACCACATCTTCGATCACCTCATCACCATCTGTGGCAATTGATGGCACCATTTATATTCACGATGCTTTTGGTCTTTACGCATACACTCCGAGTGGTGTGGAAAAGTGGCATACATCCGTTAATGTAGCCGGACGTGAGAGTGGCGCACCAAGTATCGGCACAGATGGGACGATTTATTTCGCACATGCGGGAAACAAGGAATTCTATGCCGTTAATCCGGACGGCACGATAAAGTGGCAGTACACTCTGGGATTCTCACCATCGTCCACGCCCGCTATTGCTGCTGACGGAACAATTTATATCAGCGATGATGGTCTCTACGCATTGAATCCAGATGGCACGTTGAAATGGAGATTTCATAATCAATCTTCGTTTGTGCCACCTGTCATTGGCGGCGACGGGCTCATCTATTGGCGTGAGGCATGGACAGCCTATGCTATCAATCCCAATGGCACCGAAAAATGGAATCTTCCCTTAAATCCATATGCCGGTTCAGATCCTACGCTCGCTATTGGACCCGACGGGACGCTTTACCTGCCTATAAGTAATACATTTAACTCTTCTTTTGGGCAAAGCGGTCTCAACGCCTACGATGCATCGGTTACCCCGTCGCCGACACCGACTGTTCCCTCGCCGACTGTCCCGTCGCCAACACCGACTGTCCCCTCGCCAACACCGACTGTCCCCTCGCCGACACCGACTGTCCCCTCGCCGACGCCCACTGTCCCCTCGCCGACACCGACTGTCCCCTCGCCGACACCGACTGTCCCCTCGC
>JBAXMH010000336.1:0-4454 GCA_037134395.1 Chloroflexales bacterium | reverse complement strand
CCTGCCTCCTGCCTCCTGCCTCCTGCCTCCTGCCTCCTGCCTCCTGCCCCCTGCCTCCTGCCTCCTGCCTCCTATACTAGTCCCTCGTAATCTCGCGTGAAATCACCAGACGCTGGATCTCGCTGGTGCCCTCGTAGATCTCGGTGATCTTGGCGTCGCGGAAGAATCGCTCGACTGGATACTCTTTGGAGTAGCCGTTTGATCCGTGCAACTGCACGGCCTTGGTCGCCGTCCACATGGCCGTCTCCGAGGCGAAAACCTTGGCCATGGCGGCGTCCTTGACATAATCAAGCCCCTGATCCTTCCGCCAGGCAGCCTCGTAGACAAGCAGGCGGGCGGCCTTAATCCGGGTGGCCATGTCGGCTAGGGTAAACCCGACGGCCTGGAACTCGTGGATGGGCTTGCCAAACTGCTCGCGCACCTTGGTGTAGGCAAGGGCGGCCTCGTAAGCTCCCTGAGCGATGCCGAGAGCCTGAGCAGCAATGCCGATGCGCCCGGCGTTGAGGATGGTCATGGCGATCTTGAAGCCCTGGCCCTCCTCGCCGAGTCTGCGCGAAACCGGCACACGGCAATCGTCGTAGGCCATCTGTGAGCTGTGAGCACTGCGAATGCCCAGCTTATTCTCCACCTTCACCACACGGCAGCCGGGCTGTTGGGTGTCAACCAGGAAGGCACTGATGCCCTTGACGCCCTTGGACGGGTCGGTTATCGCCATAAGGATGATCGTGTCGGCGTGATCGCCGTTCGTCACCCAGTTCTTTACCCCGTTGATGACATAGAAGTCGCCGTCGCGGACGGCGGTGGTTCGCTGGGCGGCGGCGTCGGATCCGGCACCGGGTTCGCTGAGCGAGAAGGCACCGAGGGTGCGACCAGCGGCCAACGGCATGAGGATCTCGCGTTTCTGCTCCTCTGTGCCAAACTTCTCGATACCGTAGCAGACCAGTGAGTTGTTCACTGAGGCGATCACGCCCAGAGACGCGTCTACCCGGCTGAGTTCCTCAATCACAATCGCGTAGGAGATATAGTCGAGTCCGGCACCGCCGTTCTCTTCCTTCACCGCTACGCCGAGCAGTCCAAGTTCGCCCATCTGCTTCACCAAAGCATCGGGCCAGATGCCAAGCTCATCGCGCTCGGCAACCGTGGGCCGAGCCTCTTTCTCAACAAACTGACGGACCATATCGCGGAGCATCTGCTGATCATCACTGTGCTGAAAGTCCATTGCGTTGCTTCCTCATTGATTGACGCTGTGATATACGGCGAATTCGGCCCTATTCTACGCGAGAACATTCTGTGCGGCAAGGTGATAAGGAGAATCTGTTACCATAGCAGAGTCGGTGCCACCTGCCACTCTGTTGGTACTGCTCAAGGAGCTATGTGAGCGTTCTTATTACTCTCCCTACGTCGCTGAGTGCTGAGGTCTTCCATGCCGCTCGCGCCTTGGTGCATGAATGCAATCAGGCCGAAGATCTAGATCTGCCGATCATTCCTGCGGTTGATCCCGACTCCACCGTATTGCTGGCTCATCATGGAGACAAACTGGTTGGCATCGCCCAGATTGATTTTGGCCCCCAGGCTGAGGCGTGTCTCTGTGTCTCGCCTGCCTGGCGCCGCCGTGGGATCGGCAGGGGCTTAGCAATGGCGGTCAATGCCCACGTTGCCAGTCGTGGCGCGGGTGATGCTGTCTTTGTCTCCGACATGGCCGCTGAGTCGGGGCGCGCCTTTGCCGATGCCCTCGGTGTCCACCTGAGCTTGGCTGAGCATCGTCTTTCACTTGACATAACCGCCGTACCACCCCCACCCGCACCTATGCCCGATCTCTACATCCGCCTTGCTGATCGTGCCGACACGAACAGCCTTGCTACCGTGCTATCCGCCGCTTTCGGCGACCCGCTACCGATGATGCAGAGCTTTGTCGCCCGCAGGCTTACGCACCCCACAAACCGCTTCATCGTCGGTCTGCGAGATCAACGACTCGTGGGCACTCTACGCCTGGTCGAGGACAACGGCTGGATCTACATCACAACCTTCGGCGTATTACCGGAGCTTCACGGGCGGGGCGTGGGCCGACACCTGCTTCTGCACGCTCTCGGCCAGATGACGGCCAAGGGGATGTGCCGCATCCGTATTGACGTAGAGACCACGAACGTCTCCGCCCATGGTCTCTACAAGTCGTGTGGATTCCGCCACGACCGCACCTTCGCCTACTACCGGCTACAGAGTATGACGCACTCTCAGCCGGGAATAATCGCCAGCGGGTAGAGGTTGCTGCGACGCCAGATGCCGATGATTTGCACGGGGCCAAAATGGGCAGTTCCGCCTGAACTGGCGGTCAGCCGTGTGCGCAGAGGATTACCCTCGATCACGCCGATGAGCTTGATCTGTTGGGCGCTTGAGGTGGGCACGCCGCCTCCGCCGAGCTGATCAACCAGTAGCGCGGTTGATGTGCCAAGCAGGATCTGTCCCGATAGGTGAACGGGCTGGTTATCATAGATCCCGCTATTATCGAGCAGCAGCTTCATGTTCAGGTCGCGCACGCTCAGCACGTCCAGGGACACGTCGGTGAGTTGGTAGGCATAGCCACCACCCGGCCCGTAGCTGCCCGTGGAACTGAGTTGACCCGTGGCGCAGACGATCACGTAGGTAATCGTCCCGACTGAACTGATCGCAGTGTTGGCAGGTAAAGCTGGCGGACTAGGGAGCCAGATCGCCCCGGCCTCGGACAGAGGTGTGGGAATATCGCCTTGGCTGAAGCTTAGCCCGCCCACCAGGGACGCCCCCTGCGCAGTGCGGTAGAGGTAGCCGATCACCTCAACGCGGCCCTGGGGCGGGCTGACTAACCTCTCGGCGACGGTCGAGATGGTCGGTTGAGGCGGCGGTGTCGCCGCAGGGACGACCTGGGCGGATGCGCACCCACTCAAGGCCAGAATAAGCAGCAAGGTAAGCAATCGTCGCATACCGCCCATTTTACCACCCATCTGACAGCCTCAGACAGCGGCCTGATAGGTTTTGAGAGCTTTTTTGGGGTATCCAGAAGGCGGAGCCATGCTACAATCGCCCGCAGGTACAGATACATGAACATCCTGTCACGAGCGGAGGTTACATAGATTTATGGGTACGAATAACTCCCGGCTGCAAGGGTTCTACCAGCTCAATCCTTTTGAGCGGCTTCAGGTAGTCAAGTCGTTCGATGGCCTAGTTGACGAAGACCTGAGGATGCTTCACGGTGGACACGGCGTTCTCACGATTGAGCGTGCCGACAAGATGATTGAGAATGTGATCGGCACATACAATCTGCCGCTGGGTATTGCGACGAACTTTCAGATTAACGGGCGCGACTACCTGATCCCGATGGTGGTCGAGGAACCCTCGATTGTGGCCGGTGCCAGTTACGCCGCACGCATGGTGCGGGATGGCGGCGGGTTTGAGGCTAGCACCAGCGAGCCGCTGATGATCGGCCAGATCCAGCTTGTGCATGTGGCTGCGCCGAACAGCGCCCGCGTTGATATTATGGCCCACAAGGCCGAGATCCTGCGTCTAGCGAATGCCCAGAGCCGCTCGCTGATCACCCTCGGTGGCGGTGCCCGCGATGTGGAGGTGCATTACTTCCCCACCAGCCCTATGGGTGCGATGATGGTTGTCCACCTGATCGTGGACTGCCGTGATGCGATGGGCGCGAATGCGATCAACTCCATGTGCGAGGCGGTTGCCCCGCTATTGGAGGGACTCACCGGCGGAAAGGCGTATCTGCGCATTCTCTCGAACCTGAGCGACCGCCGCCTGGCCCGCGCCCGCTGCGTGGTGCCGATTTCGGCCCTTGAGCGTGACGGTCTCTCCGGTGAGGAAGTTGCTGAGGGGATTATGTGGGCCTACGCCTTCGCATCCGTAGACCCGTACCGGGCCGCGACGCACAATAAGGGCATCCTCAACGGCGTAGACCCGGTGATCGTGGCGACGGGCAACGATTGGCGGGCAATTGAGGCCGGTGCCCACGCCTACGCCGCACGCAGCGGCCAGTATACGTCGCTGAGTACCTGGGAGCGAGACGAGGAAGGTAACCTCGTGGGTACGCTGGAAATGCCGATGGCCGTAGGCATTGTGGGCGGGGCCACCAAGGTTCACCCGGCAGCCCAGGTGGCGCTCAAGCTGCTCCACGTGAAATCGGCGGACGAACTGGCCGGTATCTGCGCGTGCGCTGGCCTCGCCTCGAATTTGGCCGCAATGCGCGCCCTGGCGACCGAGGGCATTCAGCAGGGCCATATGGGCCTGCACGCCCGCCAGATCGCGATGGCGGCCGGTGCCCACGGTATTCTGATTGACGAGATCGCCCGCCGGATGGTTGAGGAGCGGAACATTAAGCCCGCCCGCGCCCAGGAACTGGTTGCGGAGTTGCACCACTAATACAGGGGGCAGGGGGCAGGAGGCAGGAGGCAGGGGGCAGAGGGCAGGGGGCAGAG
>JBAXMH010000335.1:0-4457 GCA_037134395.1 Chloroflexales bacterium | reverse complement strand
CGGCGAGTGGGTTTTGTGTATGCTCTTCGGAGTATAGCATAGCCATCTGCGTCTGGTGTCACCTGTGACCTGATGGAATGGGTACGTGCATCAGATCCCCGTGTACGCCCCGCGATACTCAGGGTGGCACTGCTTCGCCGCGATGAACGAAAGCGCACACGACATGGCCGAACGTATCCCCTGTACGACGATACAGACGTGGCTGACCTCCACTGATCCAGCGCAGAATCCCCCCCCGCCGCTGCTCCTGGATCACGTCTCGGGCTGCGCCCGCTGCCGTGGCGTCCTGCTGCTGATCGTCGTTGACCTGCGGGATGTGCCGCTGACCGTGGCCGCAACGACGTGTGACCACTGCATGGATGACCTCGCCTCCTCCCTCGACATGGAGCGTGATGCAGGGATTGCGCAGGCGATCCGCGCCTACCCGCACGTCTGGTGGCACCTGTGGATCTGCGAGGAGTGCGCGTTGACCTACGAGATCGTCCAGGATACCATTTCATCCGGGGTGACGGGGTGACGGGTGATCACAGTATAGCGGCAAAGATGCGCTCTGGAGCGCACTATGCGTTTGAGGAACGAAGGGAGGATCGCGATGCCTCATAGCATCACCACGCCGGATCATCTCTGCGAGATGGCAGCGGCACTGCTGGCACGCAACGACTTCTGCCTGCGCCTGCTTACGCAGAACTGGCTCCGTACACGTCCCCACTTCCGTGCGGTGGCCGCGCCGGACACCACCGACCCACGGATGCTTGTGGCCGCCGCCGCCCTGGTTGAGTTACTGGCGCAACGCGCAGACCAGCCACCACCCACGTGGACGGCCACCGTCGGCCCGATGCCGGAGCCGTTTTTCGTGATGCGGCGAGCCGAGCGCCCTGGCTTCACCCGCGACCTCTGCCTCAACGAGTCGCCAGAGCCGCTGCGGCTGCATAACATCTTCGCCCCACCCAACTTTCTCATGATGGCGTAAGGACGGGCGCGGTCTCCCCCGCTGTCCATCGTGTCACCGCTGACATCAAGGAATGAGCGCGGTTGCCCCCGCTGTCCCTCGTGTCACCGCTGACATCAAGGAATGAGCGCGGCGATCTTTCGAGATCGCCGCGCTCTCTGTACATTCTCTGCGCGGGCGTGCGCTCGGTACGCGCTGGCCCTGGGGAATCTGCGTCCACGCCGATCCGCGAATCACGCATGCGACGGCGGCACGGCATCACGATCCGTTGGTCGTCTCGGTGGCGACGGCGCGTATGCTACAATTTCCCCATCACATGCAACAGCCCACTCATGCCTGCAAAGCCAACGAGTGGGCCGTTCAATCGAATTCATAGGGTATACGCGACACCCCCATCCTAGCATATCGCCCCGTCTGCGACAAGGATTGGTGATCGGCGGTACCGGCTGAGGACGCCGATGAGCCATCCCGATCAACCACCATCCAGATCGGTCAACCAGTCGCAGCAATCGGGCGGAGTGACCCTCGGCGCGTACAACCAGTTTCGGGATGTTGTCGTTGGCGATACGATCACCATCCAGACACTCCAGATTATCAGCTATACCGGCGATGCGCGTCCGCACGACCCGGCGATGCGTGCCGATCTACGACGTGCCTACCGCAGCGAGGTCGCGGCCCGCTACGCCGTCTGGCGGCGGCGCTATGCGACCCTGCCGATGGTGGCGCAGCCGATGGTGGCACCCCATCCATCCCCCAGCGGCTACGAGCGCGAAGAACTGAGCTTCATGGCGCTGCGGCACGCCTTCTCGTCCGCGAATCACGCGCCGGAGCCTGCGCCGCCGGAGACGCATACCTTCACCGATCTGCGCGACGGGCTGGCCCGCTACGGCCACATGCTGCTGCTTGGCCCGCCCGGTGGCGGCAAGACCACCGCCCTCTGGCGGCTGGCCCTCGATCTGGCCGAAGCGGGTTTGACCGGAGATGACACCGCCTCCCTGCCGGTCTTTGTGCGCCTCGGCGGTCTCCAGCCCGGTCAGTCCTTGCCTGACCTGCTGCGCGCCGATCTCGCGTCCGCATCGCTGGAGGATGCCCACGGCCTGCGCTTTCCGCTCACCGCCCACCGCGCCCTGGCGGGGCTGCTCGATGACCTGCTGACCGACGGGCGGCTGACGGTTCTTTGGGACGGGCTGAATGAGGTGCCGCGCAGCCAGTTCGCCGCGAGCGCCCGCGCCCTTGATACGTTTCGGCGTGACCATCCCGGTCGGCTCGGTGGTTCACCGACCCAGAGCGTGACCACCTGCCGCGCCGATGACCACGCCCTGCTCCGAGAGGAGTGCGGCAGCGACCCCTACCCGGTGCAAGGCGTGACTATCCAGGGACTCGATCAGGAGACGATTCGCCAAGTGGTGATCGGGCGGCTTGGCGACGCGCCGGGGGCCGCGTTGCTGGACGCCTTGAGCCAGCCCGATCACGCCGCATTAGCGGGACTGGCCCGCACGCCGCTGCTGCTGACGATGCTCTGCGAAGTGTACGATGCGGCGGGTGTCCTGCCGCGCAACCGAGGCCAGTTGCTCCAGCAGTTTGTGGCCCAACGCTGGGAGTGGGAGCAGCAGCGCCGCCCTGAAGGCTGGATCGATGTCGCGATTCAAGAACGCGCTCTGGCCGACTTGGCCTATGAGATGACCTGGAGTGTCGGTCGGGGTACCAGTGTCTCACGAAGATTTGCCGAGAAACATCTGCGCGCTGCCGGGGGCACCCCTGACTTGACGAAACTCCTGCACTTAGGCCGATCCGCCGATCTGGTGGAAATCCTCGCCGACGGCACGCAGGTGCGCTTTACCCACCAGTTGGTGCAGGAATATTTCGCGGCGGTGGGACTACAAACAAAGCTCCGGGCTACGACAAAACTGCAACAGGGTGCATGGTTGCGCCGACGAATCCTGGCTCGCTACATTCAGCCCGGTGAGCGTACCGGCTGGGAAGAAACCCTATTGCTGATGGCTGGGATCGAGGGCAATGTAGGGATGGCGCGGGAGTTGATCCTCAGTTTTGTGGCGCAGCCGCTCCAGGCCGCACGGCTGCTGGAGGCGGAAGGAGCGAGTGGAGATCCGGGGCTGCGTGACGAGGTACGAGCCGAGGCACTCCGTCAGGTTGCGGATCAAGCAATTGATTGGCAGCGACGATTAGATGCCGGACGGGCATTAACGCTGGTTGGCGACCCGCGCATCCCCGTCAGCGCCGAAGCGTGGCACACCAGCCTCCAAAACCCATCAACCACCTTCACCGCTGCGGGTGATCACTACTGGCGCTACGTCCCCGCCGGACGCTACCGCATCGGCGGCTGGGAAAAAGATGAGCCGACGGCGGAGCATGACGTTGCGGCCTTCTGGATGGCGCGTTTGCCGATTACCGTGGCCCAATTTGCCCGCTTTGTGGCCGAAGGCTACCGCGAGGATGCACATTGGACACCAAACGGTCTGACGTGGCGAGGAAATCGTACCGAGCCATATAGATGGGGCGACCCGCAGTACAGCGGAGCAAACCAGCCTATGACCATCGTGACGTGGTACGAGGCGACGGCCTTCTGCCACTGGCTGATGGAGCAACTGACCACCGTGCTGCCCGCCAACCACGAGCTCCGCTTGCCGACCGAGGCGGAGTGGGAGGTAGCGGCGGCGTATGATGGCACGGCAACGCATCGCACCTATCCGTGGGGTGAGGAGGCGTTGACCCCCGAACGGGCGGTCTACGATGCATGGAAGCTGAACGCCGCCGCGCCCGTGGGACTCTGCCCCGCCGAGGCATCAGCGTGCGGCGCACTCGATCTGGCGGGAAATGTCTCGGAGTGGTGCGCGAGTCATTTTGATAGCTACCCACAGGAGGCGTATACGGTTCGGAAAGACTTTACGGATCAGAAAGACATTACATTTGATGATTTGGTTGTTCCGTCGCGGGGAGGTTCGTGTTGGAAAGGTAATAGCTCGGATGTTCGCTGCGGGGCGCGGTACGGGGTTCATCCCGTCGGCAGCAACTGGGACGACGGTTTTCGGGTGGTGGTGTCCCCTCAGCTCGCTCATCTGTCCTGATTACGGGATGGGCGCGTCGCGACGCGCCCCTACATACCTTTTCCGCAATGAACCCCTATCGTAGGGGCGGCTCGCGAGCCGCCCTCCGGGGGCATCGTAGACGCGGAAACATGCTATTTTTGGAGGGGGCATCGCCATGTCCGATCCTGACATTCAACGGCTGCGCACCGAGATTGCCGAGCTTGAGGAAGAACTGGCGGCTACGGAACGCCCACGTACCCGCGCACGCCTAGAAGCCGACCTCGCCCGACTACGTGCCGACCTGGCTGCCCTGGAGCCGAAGAACGATCCGCCCGCCTTCCGCGTCAACCAGTCCGGCCAGTCCGGCGGGAAGAGCGCCGGGGCCGGGAATACCTTCGCGGGCGATGTGGTCATCGGCGATGTGACCCATATCTACCAGAGCGATGGTGAGGGGCCGGATG
>JBAXMH010000334.1:0-4480 GCA_037134395.1 Chloroflexales bacterium | reverse complement strand
CAGAGGTCAGGTTTCAGAGGTCAGGTTTCAGAGGTCAGGTTTCAGGTTTCAGAGGGAGTGATGCTGGACTGACACCTGACACCTGACCCCTAAAACCTGACCCCTAAAACCTGACCCCTGAAACCTGCCACAGCGGCGCATCCAGTCCCTCCACAAAAGGTGAGGGGTTATCGGCAGTGGCGCAAACCAGCAGAGCGCGCATCGCTCGTGAGCAGCCCACGTAGAACAGCCGACGCTGCTGGTCACGGACAACCGCCTGTTCCTCCTCGGGCAATTGGTGGAGAATATGGGGCAGGCTACCTGCCTCCAGCCGAGCGATTGCCACCATCGGGAACTCCAGTCCCTTGGCCGCGTGTAGGGTGAGAACCTTCACCACCGGCTTCCGCAAGTCAATCTCACGGCTGTCCATGAATTCGGCAGGTGTCCCCATGCGGGTCAGACGACCCGCAATCTGCTGGGCGAGTTGCTTGCTATGGCAAAGTACGGCCCCGGCGTGGATGGGCAGGCGTAGCTCGCGGGCTGCTGCCACAAAGAAATCGCGAATCGCCGTGGCCTCACTCTCGCCGCCACGGGTAAACAGGAGCGTGGGCACGTGACCGTGATGGGCTGCCGACTCTTGGGCCACGCTCTCGTCATCGCCCGCCCCCGTACCGTGAAGGATGGCCGCGCAGGCAGCGGTAATTTCGGCCGTGTTGCGGTAGTTGCGCCGCAACAGGACGCTGCGCCCGCGCACGTTCAGGTCGCCGTGGATTGCCTTCCAGCTAAAGCCACGCTGATAGAGCGACTGTGAGGCGTCGGCAGTGAGATAGAGACCCTGGGGCGAGGCGACCGAGGCCAGCAGGAAGCGCAGGGCCACCGGAGAGAGATCCTGGGCCTCGTCAATCACCAACGATTGGTACGGTCGCACCGTATCTGCCTCGGCCAGAGCCAGCGCGGTGCGGCGCATCCGCTCCCATGTCGTCAGCCCCTGGTGATCGAGGTCGGCGGCCCAGGTTTCATACACCGCCCAGAGCGCCTCGCGCACGTTCGCCCGCAGCGGCACCCCACGCCCGCGCCGATCCATGCTCACATACGCCTCGCAACTGGCGATGCCGCGAGCGTCAATCACGTCACACAGCTCTTCATGCAGGTAGTCCCGTCCCAGCTTACGCAGCACCTCCCGGCGCACCTTGCGGTCGAAGACGTTGGCCGCCGGGATGTTCGCGCTATCGAGAGCGCGCTCCAGGGCGTCCTCAAGCTGCCCATCCGTGGCGAAGCGTGGACGCCCGTGGGCCTGGGTGTAGCGGCGCATGATCACCGAGTCAACCGTGTTGACTTCGACGCCACGATCAACCGGGGGCGCACCAAGCAGGCGCTCCAGCAGTTGCTCGGAGTAGCCGACCAGGGCATTGGTGTAGGTCGTGAAGAGCGCCGGTGTGCGTCCAGCCTCCACCAGCCGTGCCGTGCGGTAGATCGCCAATACCGACTTGCCCGTACCCGGCCCCCCCTTCACCAGAGCCGGCCCCTCAAGGGAGGTCTCCAAGATGCGTTGCTGGTCGGCGTCGAGCCGGAGCAGAAAGGCGGTCAGTTCACCTTCGATGTAACGATCCAGAGCCTCTGGCTCGGGCAGCACATACTCAGGCTGGCGCACAATTTCGGCGACGCTGCGCGGGAAGAGGATGTCGCAGATTCGGTCAAACAACGCCACCGGCAGATCCGCTACCAGCAGATCGTCCTCCGTCGTAGACTGGAGCAGGATGGGCCAGTGATTCTGAGGAATCTGCCACTGGTGCAGTCGTTCAGTGCTGATCACGACGGGCAGGAGGCGCGGCTCTGCTGAAGGTGACGCCGCCGGTTCAGGGGTCAGCAAGCGTGCATCGGCTTCGTCATCCTCGGCCAGGATCGCGGGTTCGGCGGTGGCGAATGTCGCCGCTTCCGTACGTTCCTCAGGCAGCTCGGTGGCGATCAGGTTCGCGGGCGGTGCAGTCGCGGGCGATCCCCTATCGGGGAGATCGTCCGCATAGGTGCGATCATCCCGCTTACGAATGCAGATCAGCTTGACCCAGCCATCGCCGAAGCTGTAGAAGAGCCGGTAGTTACCGATGCGCGTCCGATAGATCGGCGGCGTGTGGTCGCCGATCTTCTTCGCGTCGCCTTGAGCCGAGATCGGGTCGCGCTCGATCACCTTGACCTTCTGAGTCACCCGTCGGCTCACATCCGCCGGTAGGCCGAGCAACTCGTTGAGGAAGGTTGGCGGGGCGATCAGGTTCCACTTCGCCATCAGTTCGTCCCCGTCTCGGCCACCGCCAGCACCTCGCGCTCAACATAGGCGCAAAGCGCGACCGGGTCGGTGAAGAAGCGGTAGCCAGCCTGGTTGACGACCTCCTCAACCTCTTCGCCCTCGTTCAACAGCAGAGCAATCGGCTGGCTCAGACCCTCCTGAATCCCCCGTGGCCAGGCCAGGTCGATCACCGCTACGGGCGCACCGCTCTCGGAGTGGAATAGCTCGTACAGTTCATCGCCGCGCGGCAACCCCTGGGCCTCGACCCAGTCGTTACACACACGGATCTGGTCCAACTCTTCCCCATCAGCCCCGCCAGGCACGGGCATCGGGTGTGCCGCACGCTCCAATGCCGGGTCGGAGACCAGTTCCGCACTTGCCGTGCCACCAAGCAGACTATCGAGGAAGGTGTTGGCCGCTTGTGCGAGCAACTCACGGCGGGCAGCGAGGAAGTCGCGGTAGCGTTCCATCTTCCACAGCTCCGGATCGAGCGGAATCCACTGCGAGGCCAGCGCTCCGGGATATTTTGCTTCGACCTCGGGGAAGTACTCTTCGGGAAGCCGGTCGCTGATCTGGAGGTTGGTCTGCTGGGTGAGAAAGCAGAAATTGCCAAGTGCGTTGACTTCGCCCCGGCTGTGCTTCCGTTTGTAGAGCTGGGCCTTGGGGAAAATGTGATGCACCTGGAGCCAGTTGAGTTTACCAAGCATGTGGGCATTCAGCTCAAGCCCGCCGTTGCCCCAATCGCGGGCATTGCAAACACGGGTCAGCAAGTAGAGCATCGGATAAAAGCGTGCGCCCAGACTATTGGCGGCAAAATCATCGGGGCGCACCAGTAGGTCGCCACGCCAGCGCCGCACCTGGCTGATCAGGTTTTCGAGTGGGTCGCCAGCAGCCGCCAGCGCGTTGAGATCTTGGCTGAGAACCGACTCGGTTGAGCCAGCATAGCGACCCCACAGCATGACGTGAATATAGAAGTAGAGCAGTTGGTTCAGCTCGTGAGCATTATCGATGTGCCCCCCACGGGTGACCAGATAGCGGGCCAGCACCGGAAAAGCGAAGCGGCTTCCCAACACGCGGTGATGATCTAACCCCAACCGTGACGAGAGGATGGTGAGGAGGTTATTACATGCCTGCTCTGCGTCCTTCAGGCCCGCTTGGATGATGGGTACCGGGATGTTGGTGATGCCACTGAAGTATGGCTGTCCGGTGATGACGGTCGTAATGTTCCGCATCAGCCAGTCAAGGTCAAAATAGAAGCCCGCGTTGCTCCAGACTTCAAGCCGTTGGTGCAGTTCGTCTCGCGCCTCGGGCCAAACTGCACAGACGCGGGCGAGCGCAAGATCGCCCTTCGAGAGCTTGGTGCCGCCCGTATTGACCTTGTTGAAGATCTCGACCACCACGTCAATCGACTTGTCTTCACCGGTAACGGTCTCAATATGCAGGTCAATATCCTTGATGCCCTGAACGGCCTGGAGACGATTCACGTAGGCGTCAAGTGTCTCGGTACTTGCACCCGTGGCCGCAAGACGAGTAAAGTAGGAGCCCATCCCTTTCTGCATCAGCTCAGTCACGTTGATCCAGAGGGGCTGATCCTTCATCTCCAGCGGTGAATAGAACTTGAAGCTCTCGCTCTCGACGTGGAAGTAAAGGCCGAGGAAGGGCTGGTCTTTGCGCTGGCGCTCGTAGAACTTGGGAGCCTTGCCACGAATGACGCCGTAGAGCGAGGTGATACGCTGTTGACCGTCGAGGATGAGATCAACATAACCTAGCTGGAGCGGTTGGTCACCCTTGGCGTGGGCACCCTCGGTGTGCGTCTTCCAGATCAGCAGACTGCCGACGGGGTAGCGGCGGTAGAGCGAGGTGATCAGTTCGCGGACTTGGTCGCGGTTCCAGACGTAGCCGCGCTGGAACTCCGGCAGGGCCATAGCGCCGAGGTCAATTTGGGCGAGGATGTTGCCAATTTGCACAAGATGCTCCCAACTAAGTGCTAGGTGTAGTGATGATGCTACTTATGCGCAGTTCCGGCGTTCGCTGAACCACAGCCACCGCATCTGGTAGCCCCTGCTTGAAGGCAGTATAGGCGTTCGTATCGATCAGGATAGCAATCATGTCCACAGCGCCGGGTCGATCTGCGCGAAGTCCGCCGTCGCTGCGCGAAATGCCTCAGAAGCTGTCTGAAAAGGTCACATATCCCGCGATTCCCCCACCCCAGCCCTCCCC
>JBAXMH010000333.1:0-4483 GCA_037134395.1 Chloroflexales bacterium | reverse complement strand
TCGCTGCCCAGGCTCGGGAAGCTCTCGCGAATAATCAGCCAGTCGGTCTTCCCGGCGTACCCGGTGCGCTGCATCGGTGCCGATGGGCCGACCACCTGGAGCATCGCCGCCTGCATCGCCTTGGCCGCAATCCCGTCCGTCGTCAGGAGCGTTCCGTCCACATCCCAGAGTATTAGCCGATCCATTGTGCTATTCCTATACAACACAGGTGGCCTGTGCAGATTACTGGCGGGCGTGTGTTGTTTGGAAGGCTCCTTTCACATAAGCAATTTTGTACCAGCCCTGCCCCCTCACCCCCTGCCCCTCTCCCACCAGGGGAGAGGGGAGATTCTTCACCAGAGCGCGTTCGACTCCCCCTCTCCCGTTCTGGGAGAGGGGGCTGGGGGGTGAGGGCGGAGCGGCGGTGGACTCCTTATGTGAAAGGTACTAGTGCCAGACCCCACAAAGAGCAGCGGTCAGCCGGTGAGGATTTTCTTCAGCTCATCTTTCCGGCCAGCCTCATTCATACGCTGCTTGAGCAGCAGCAGATAGACGCCGCCCGGTGTGCGCCTGCGGCTACCGTCAACCGTCATCATGCCACCGGCGGCCTCGATTGCCTCAACCTCGTGGCGCAGCGCCTGGGCCGACTCAATGCCGAGGGCGGCCACAGAGCGTTCGATGGTGGCCTTGGCCTTGGTCTCAGTCTCGCCCATCGCTGTCGCGATCTCGTCTACGGCCTGACGAAACGCCCGCCGCTGCTGGCGATCATCCGCCGCTGCCCGCCGCTTCGCCTCTTCCTCTGCCTGCCGATCACGCGCCCGACTTGCTCGCATATCGTATGCCTCTCTGTTCGACCACCGACCGGCGACGAACGATCACCAGGTTGCCCGTTGTCTGCATCGCCCATTATATGCCAACTTCGGCAGACTCTACGTAGACGCAGCCCGTGAGCAATAGTCGGGCCTGGGTGCCCTCGCCGGGTACGCCGCTGCTGCTGATCTGTAGTTTGCCGCCGTACTGACGGGCCACGGCGGTCACAAGGGCGAGGCCAAGGCCAGAGCCAGGGATGCTGCGGGTGTGGGCGCGATCCACGCGGAAGAAACGCTCGTTGACGCGGGAGATATCTTCGGGGGGGATGCCCATGCCGTTATCGCTGACGACAATCTCCAGATGGCCGTCGCGCCATTCCGCGCCCAGGCGGATCGCGCCGCCCTGGGGGCTATACTTGATCGCGTTGTCGAGCAGGTTGCCGACCATAATCGCCAGGTCGCTGGGGGCAATATAGGCGTCGGGGATGTGCGTTGCGAACTCCACCGTGATCTGCTGGCCGCGCTCGGCGGCCCGCAGGCGGGCCGAGCGCACACAGATAGCCAGTTCATCGGTCACCGATAGCGGGTACTGGGGAGGATTGAACACGCCGCTCTCGGCCCGCGAGAGCTGGAGCAGATCGCCTACCAGATCCGCCAATTGGCTGACCTCCTCGTTGATCTCGCTGGCGTATTCCCTGGCCTGTTCGTCGCTCACCTTCTGCGAGGCCAGGATCTCTGCGCGCAATTTCATCGCTGCCAGAGGTGCCCGCAGTTCGTGCGAGGCGTTGGCCACAAAGTCGCGCTGCTCCTGGATCATCGTCTCGACCCGCCCGGCCATGTGGTTGAACATCGTCCCCAGCGAGGCCAGTTCGCTTACGCTGTCGTCAATCTCTACCCGCGCATCCAGACGACCCTCGGACATCTGCTCGGCGACCCCGCGCAACTCGGCCAGGGGCCGGGTCATTTGCGCAGCCAGCCAAAGCGTGATCACCAGGGTGAGCAGCAGAGTTGCGATAGTCACGCCGATCAGGGCCAGCCAGCGCTCCCAGAGCTGCGTCTGCATGGGAGCCAGGGACGAGTCAATCTGGAGGACACCCAGAACCCCGCGCTCTTCGTTATGCACCGGTACAGCGGTGGTGAGCCGCTCGCCGCTGCGGTGGCTGACCACATCACCCGCCAGCAACCCCGCCATGCTTACCGTAAGTGTTACATCGCTCGTAGAACTGCTGGCCAGCAGTTTGCCAGATGTATCGAAGATGCTCAGATTAGTGTCGGCGGGCAACTCGCGCCGCCACTGGTCGCGGTGCGCCGACCAGAGGGCCATAATTTGCTCGGCCTGCGGCTGCTCCATCGTCTCAGAGAAGGTATTGGCCAGCAGCAGGGCCGTCACCTGCTGCTCGTGGGTGAAGGAATCCAGCGTCATGCGGGCCATCTGGGTGCCGGCCATCAACAGCAGCAGCCCCAGCCCGAGAGCCAGGATGCTGATAATCGTGGCCGAGAGCTGTCCGCGCAGGGAGCGGAAGAGGTTTACCACACGACTTCTTTCGCGCTGGCAAATCGGTAGCCGACATTGCGCACTGTCTGGATATACTGCGGCAGCGAGGGGTCGTCCTCGATCTTCTGGCGCAGCCAGCGGATATGTACATCCAGGGTGCGCGTATCGCCAAGCCAGTCGGTATCCCAGATCTGGGCGAAGAGTTGCTCGCGGGTGAGGACTGAGCCCGCCTGCTGCATGAGCATGGAGAGTAACTCGTACTCTTTGTTCCGCAACGTCAGCTTAACATCGCCCTTATAGGCCCGGCGGGCCGCCAGATCCAGGCGGATACGCCCAATGGTCAGTTGGCTATCGGGGATCTGGGCCTGATCCCACTGCACGCGGCGCAGGATCGAGCGGATGTGGGCCAGCAACTCTTGGAAGGCGAAGGGCTTGGTCAGGTAATCGTCTGCACCAAGCTCCAGCCCACGGATGCGATCCACTTCCATCCCCAGGGCGCTGAGCATAATAATTGGCACCTGCGAGAAGCGGCGGATCTCCTGGCAGACCTGCCAGCCGTCCATGCTGGGCAGCATAATATCGAGCAAGATCAGATCGGGCTGCTCGGTATGAGCCATATGCAATCCCAACGTCCCATCTCCCGCCACCAGCACAGCGAAGCCCTGCGCCTCCAGTTGGAAGCGCATAGGGCCAGTCAGCCGTCTGTCATCGTCTATGATCAAGACTGTCGTCATGTTGCTGTGTTCCAGGAGGGAAGAGGACTACGCCAGCCCCGAGAAGAAGTCTGTGCGTACCTGTGAGCCGCGCACCTTCAACTCGCGCAGCGTCTCCTTGAAGGAGTCTACCATACCGGGTGGGCCGGAGAGGTAGAAGATACACTGCTGGTAGTCGGGAACCTCGGCCTGGATGAGCTGCGGGGTGATCCGCCCGACCTGGCCCTTCCAGTTCGCCGGAGCTTTGCTCTTATCGGTGACGGTGTAGATAATCTTCATGCCCAGCTCCTCGCGGGCGCGGTCGAAGACATCCTGATAGACAATATCACGCGGGGTGCGGTTGCTGAAGAGCAGGGTGATGGGACGACGCTGGCCGGTATCGAGCAGGTGCTTGATCATGCTGCGGAAGGGGGTAATGCCGACGCCGCCCGCGATCAGGACGCACCGCTGGGTTTGGTCATTGGGCAGGGTAAAGTCACCGGCAATCTGGCCAGCCATAATCTGGCTGCCGCCCTTCATCGCCAGCATGGCCCGCTTGTAGCTGCTCGACTGCTGGTAGAACTTCACCCCAATACGGATCTCATCCTCGCTGGGCGCGGAGGCCAGGGTGAAATAGCGCCGGTTGCCCCGGTTGTCCGGCTCACGGTGGTTAAGCGTCCACTCCATATACTGGCCGGGGGCGAAGGCCAATCGCCCCACCGGCTGAAAGACGAAATCGTAGATGTCGGGCGAGAGCTGGATCTTCTCCTTGAGCCGGAGTACCAGCCGGGCCTTGGGGCTGACGAGATATGCCAGCAGGTTGCCGACCAGTATGGCCAGTTCGGGGGTGACGTAGAAACTGCCCAGGTGAACCTGCGGAGCCGAGAGTAATCCTATCAGCCCGCCGTAGATCATCTGCCAGCGGCGCGTGGGCGGTGTGGTAAGCGGTTCGGTGACAAAAACAAAGGCGAAGAAGAAGAGCGGCGCGTAGATCAGCGATTTCCAGAGCGTGGTCGCCGGATTCTCGCCACCAACGACGCTGAGCAGCAGTGTAGACACCACCGCCGCCGTCAGGAAAGTTGCCACCATCGCGCCCCGGTGGATCTTGCGCACGATCAGCAGGCCGCCGATCAGCACAAAGGGTAGCAGCACCGGGTTGCCCACCCACCAACTCGCCGACTGGTTCACCGTCAGGTAGGTGATCGCCACCGCTGCCGCCGCCGGGTTGAACAGGTGCTTGCGGTTAATCGCCAGCAGGTACTTCGAGGCCATCGCCAACGCCCCGGCCCAGCCCAGGAACCACAGATCGCCATAGCCCTCAATCGGCGTGATGATCAGGGCCAGGATGAGTATCGTGATGTAGGTCGAGTCGCTGGCGGAGGAGACTCCGAAGGCCCAGGCCAGCAGCCGGTTGGTCGTCCAGCAGACGGTAATCAGAAAGCCGACACTAAACAGGATCGCGAAGGGGTCGTAGCTGAGGACGCCGCCAAAGGAGAGGATTGTCGCGA
>JBAXMH010000332.1:0-4494 GCA_037134395.1 Chloroflexales bacterium | reverse complement strand
TGATCAGCACCATCAGCGGGATCTGAAAGTAGATGTAGGTCAGGGCCAGACCCCAGAAACTGTAGAGACTGAAGGTGGGATAGATGCTGATACCGACATAACGCAGCCCCTGCGTCACCAGCCCGAGTTGGCCGAGTGTGGCGATAAAGGCAAAGGCGAGCGGGATACCGGCGAAGTTTGAGGCCACCCCCGCGAAGCTCAGCACGGCGGCGCGTATCCAGCGCGGCATCCCGGCGGAAGTCACGGCATAGGCCAGCAGAAAGCCCGCCAGCCCGCCGAGCAGTGCGGTGACGGCGCTCAGTTCAATGGTGTAAATGTACGAAGTGACGATAAAGGGCTGCCCGAGGTCACGCACGTTCTGGAGCGTGGGCTGGCCCCGACCATCAAGAAAGCTGAGTACGACGATCTCGGTTGCAGGCCAGATCAAAAATGCGCCGATGAAGGCGAAGAAGGGCAATACGCCCAGCCACGCCCACGACGGGCGCCACGCAACGTGCGCCAGACCAGAAACCTGGCGCACGTTGCGATCCGTCGGTGCCGTCTGAGCCATTCCTACTTCACCGTCACGCCGACAACGGTCGGCCAGCCAGCCTTGATCTGATCTGTCGCGGCGGTGATCTGGGCGCTGGTCGGGAAAGCCACCGGCGCGTCCGTCTTGGGCAGCTTCGCCAGCAGGTCGGCGGGTACCTTACCGGCCTTCTTCAGCGCCTCTAGGCGTGCAGGCGATGCGTACCCCTTCAGCCAGATCAACTGGCCCTCGTCGGAGTAGAGGAACTCGATCCAGAGCCGGGCCGCATTCGGGCGCGGGGAATAGGCACTAATCGCCTGCACGTAGACCCCGGCGAGCGAGCCGCTCTTGGGGATAACGACGGCAATCTCAGGGTTGCCCGCCGTCGTATCGCGGTTCCCCAGGGCGTTGTAGTCCCAGCGCAACGTAATCGGCGTCTCACCCTTGGCGACCGTTGCGGGCTTGGAAATCACCGGCAGCAGGTTGCCGCTATCATTCAGCTTCTTGAAGAACTCCAGACCGGGCGCGACGTTATCGAGCGAGCCACCGTTGCCTAGCGCCGCCGCCCAGACGGCGTTGATCGCCTGACTCGAACCTGTCGGGTCGCCGGCGAGAGCGATCTGGCCCTTGTACTCCGGCTTGAGCAGGTCGGCCCAGTCCTGGGGGACGTTCTTGACCACCTGGGTATTGACCTCGAAGGCCATCACACCGTAGTAGTCAGCGTACCAGAAACCATCGGCGTCCTTGATCGTGGGCAGGATGTCGTCCCAGCCAGCAACTTTATAGGGCTGGAGCAAGCCCTCGGCCTTGGCTTTCTCGCCCCACGGAAAGCCGACATCAATCACGTCGGGTGCTTGCGGGCCGGGGGTGCCCGCATTGGCCCGAATCGCCTGCACTTCATCAGACGAACTACCGTCAGGATTGAGGTCGTTGTGCTTCAGGAAGGGATATTTGGCCAGGAACGCCTGCTTCATCTCTTTATAGTTCGCCCAGGTGTCTGGGATGGCAATGGTCGAGATCTCGGCCTCGGCCTTGGCTGCCGCGATCAGCTTGTCGATCCCGCCGGCGGCGGCAGCGCTGATCGGGCCAGGCGCAGGCGCGGGGGGCAGAGGCTGGGCCGCAGCCGTTACGGCTGCCGTAGTCGGGACGACCTTCGTGGCCGCTGCCGTTGGCGCTGTGCTGGTTGGAGTTGTGCCGCATGCGGTAAGCATCGCGCCGGCTCCAAACACCGCACTCAGGCGAAGAAAATCACGGCGCGATAGTGACGAATCTGGGGTAGTCGTCTCACGGTCAGGGTGGCTCACGATCAGCTCCTTATAACGGGCATCAGGTTACAGGTGCGCGACACTATGATCCGACAACGGGCAAGGGCCGCAGCGTCAACACTGAGCAGCACGGCTCTAGGTGGCTTGTTTCGACATGATGGCAACGGGGACTCTACCACGCACACATAAACAGAGATTGATGGAAGTGTTAAGCCCTGATTAAGCTGGTATGATGTGCAGCGTTGAACATCGTTATGGAGCAACCCATGCCACTATCGCTTAACCTGGGCTTAATACGTCAATCACGATTCGTTCACAGGCGCGTGCTAGAGTGCGCTATGCCCACCATCCTACTTATTGAAGATGAGTTCACCTTTGCCGAGGCGCTGCGCTATAACCTTGAGCGTGAGGGCTACCTCGTGCTCCACGCCAGCGACGGCATCCAGGGCCTTGATCTCGCCCGCCGTGAACTGCCCAACCTGATTGTGCTCGACATTATGCTGCCGCGCCTCGACGGCTTCTCGATCTGCCGCATCCTCCGCCAGGAGAGCGACGTTCCGATCATGATGCTCACCGCCCGTCAGGATGAGGTTGATCGCATCGCTGGCCTGGAACTGGGTGCGGATGACTATATCGGCAAGCCCTTCAGCCTCGGCGAGTTCCTGGCTCGCGTGCGCGCCATCCTGCGCCGCAGCGAGCGCCAGCCACGCCATGCTGGTCGTGAACTGCTGGAAGCTGGTGTAATCAAGGTTGATCCGAGCAGCCGTCGGGCGTGGCGCGACAGCGACGAGCTGACCCTGCCGCAGAAGGAATTCGACCTGCTCACCTGCTTGATCCGCAATCACGGCATTGTGCTCTCGCGTGACCTGCTGCTCGATCACGTCTGGGGCAGCGATTTTGTTGGCGACAGCCGCACCGTGGATGTCCACATCCGCTGGCTGCGCGAGAAGATCGAATTTGACCCGGCTCGGCCTCGCTACATCCAGACGGTGCGCGGCATTGGCTACCGTTTTGAAGCACCCGCTGATGCGTGACCGGATCGCGCACGATGCACCACAGATCACGGATCGCCTCACATGACCGTTCTTGACCTTGTACTCTCCCTCGCCCTCTTCATCAGCCTGGGGTTCTGTGCGTGGCTCCGGGCCAGACGTCAACCGCCTTCCCCTTCACCTGTGCCGCAGCCCACGCCAGCCCCTGATCCGCTGGCAGCGCTCCGGCAACCGGCCTTTCTCGCCGTTGCCGGTGGCATTGACACCGGCGTCATCGTGGTGGATTCGACTCGCCACATCCAGTTCCTCAATGAACCGGCTGAAGCAATGCTCGGGATTGGTCAGTCCCTGCGGGGCCAGAGCCTGATCGCGATGATCCGCGATCATCAGGCCGATGCGATTGTCGCCCAGGCGCTGCGCGATGGTGAGTCCCGCGAGATCGTGGTGAAGCCAATCCCGAGCGGTCGCACCCTGCGCCTGCGCTGTACGCCCCTGGGCCCGAACGGCCAGATCAGCGGGGCGCTGCTGCTCATCCACGATGTGACCCAGATCAGCATGCTGGAGCGAGCGCGCCGCGATCTGGTTGCCAATGTCTCCCACGAGTTGCGCACCCCGCTGGCCTCGCTCAAACTCCTGGTAGAGACGGTACAATCGGCTCCGCCCCCCGAGGTTGCCCAGCGAATGCTTGACCTGATGGCCCAGGAGATTGATGCCGTCACGCAGTTGGTGGATGAGTTACACGAGTTGGCGCAGATCGAGTCGGGCCGTGTGGCCCTCAAACTGACGCCCACCCCGCTCCTACCAGTGGTCGAACGTGCCATTGCGCGTATCCGCCCCCAGGCGGATCGCACGCAGATCACGATCTCCGCCGAGATCCACGATGAACAGTGTCTCGCCCTGATTGATGCCGACCGCATCGGTCAGGTGCTGCTCAATCTGTTGCACAACGCGGTGAAGTTCAACCGGACGGGCGGGGCCGTGATGGTGCGGGCCACGCTGGTTGCTCCCCCCGCACCAGCGGGAATAACGGCGGACGACCCACGCGGGGAAGGGGGCTGGTTCCACATCAGTGTGAGTGATACCGGCATTGGCATCTCATCTCAGGATCTGCCGCGAATCTTCGAGCGTTTCTATAAGGTAGATCGCGCCCGCACACGCCACGCGGGCGGCACTGGGCTGGGATTGGCGATCGCCAAGCATCTGATCGAGGGGCATGGCGGTCGGCTCTGGGCCGATAGCATCGAAGGTCGGGGGAGCGCCTTCAGCTTCACGCTGCCCGTGGCATGAGGCATGTATCGCCCAGCCGAAGCAGATTGTTCCTCGTTTCTTTACATGGGCTTAATCTAAAACCCCTTCGGGCTTAACCATGACCTCGTAGAATGGCCGGGTGGTACGTGGGCAACACGAAGAATGTACGAGCACTCCGTAGTGCCGACGGGACGATCATTCGCTCCCGGCCTTGCGTTGTCGTGCGCCATGGTACCCGCACAGTGTTTCGGTTTTAGAGGAGGATGTATGCGCGTTCTTTCCAAACGCTTCGCGGCCTTCGTGATTCTGCTGACCCTGATCATCCCGGTTCTCTCCGCGTGTGGCAGCAAGGCCGCCGCTCCGCCAACCACGGCTCCCGTTGCTCAGGCGACAAATGCCCCCACTGCCGCTGCGACCACCGCCCCGGCTGCGACCACCGCCCCGGCTGCGACCACCGCCCCGGCTGCGACCACCGCCCCGG
>JBAXMH010000331.1:0-4506 GCA_037134395.1 Chloroflexales bacterium | reverse complement strand
ACAATCACAGCGAGTTGCTTCAGCAGTTCGCTGGCGTACTCCTGCTGCTTGTCAATGCTCAGGCGCATGCCCAGGCCAAACTCGGCGTTGTCCTCAAAGAGCGAGTTCGACCAGGTTGGCCCGCGACCGTCCTTATTCACCGTCCAGGGCGTGGTGGGCAGGTTGCCGCCGTAGATTGACGAGCAGCCGGTGGCGTTCGCAATCACCGCCCGGTCGCCATAGAGCTGACTGACCAGCTTGACATAGGGGGTCTCGCCACAACCGGAGCAGGCCCCGGAGAACTCGAAGAGCGGCTGAAGCAACTGAGAATTCTTGATCGAACCCAGGTTAATCTTCGTGCGGTCAACCTCAGGCAGAGTCAGGAAGAAGTCCCAATTGGCGACCTCGGCCACACGCAGGGGCGGCTGCTCGGCCATGTTGAGCGCCTTGCGGCCAACCTGAGTCTTGTCCTTCACCGGACAAATCTCAACACAGAGGGCGCAGCCGGTACAATCCTCAGGACTCACCTGGAGCGAGTAACGTTCGCCGGGCAGTTCCTTAAAGCGGGCGTCCACGCTCTTGAAGCCCCCGGGCGCACGAACCAGGGCGTCGGGCGGATAGACCTTGCTGCGGATGACAGCGTGCGGACAGACGAAGGAACACTTGCCGCACTGGATGCAGATCTTCTCGTCCCAAACCGGGATCTCCAGAGCGATGTTGCGCTTCTCCCACTGCGCCGTGCCGGTGGGATAGGTGCCGTCGAAGGGCATCTTGCTCACGGGCAGGTCGTCGCCGTGGCCGGCGATCATCGGGGCGAGGACGTTGTGAACGAAGGCGGGTGCCCCGGTGGCAACGGCGGGACGCATATGCAGGATGCTCAACTCCGCATCGCTGGCGGGGACGGTCACCTCGTGCAGATTCTCAAGGGTCTTATCCACGGCCATGAAGTTGCGGGCCACCACTTCATCGCCACGGCGGCCATAGGTCTTCTTAATGCTCTGCTTGATCGCGGCGATGGCCTCATCGCGGGGGAGGACGCCGCTGATCGCGAAGAAGCAGGTCTGCATCACCGTGTTGATGCGGTTGCCCATACCAGTCTCTTGGGCCACGGCGGTGGCGTCAATCACATAGAAGCGCAGACCCTTGCTGCGGATGGTATCGCGCACCTCGGAGGGAATCTGGCTCCAGATCTGATCTGCGCCAAAGGGACTGTTCAGCAGGAAGATACCGCCGGGACGGGCGTAGCTGAGAACCTCCACGCGCTCAAGGAAGGCGAACTGGTGGCAGGCGACGAAGTTGGCTTCGCCGGTGCCGATGAGGTAGGGAGAGCGGATGGGTTGCGTCCCGAAGCGCAGGTGCGAGGTTGTCACCGAACCGGACTTCTTCGAGTCGTAGACGAAGTAGCCCTGAGCGTTATTGTCGGTCTCCTCGCCGATAATCTTGATGCTGCTCTTATTCGCGCCCACCGTGCCGTCAGCACCGAGACCCCAGAAGACACAACGCACCGTCTCGCTCGGCTCAATATTGAAGGTCGGATCGTACTCAAGGCTGGTATGAGTCACGTCGTCGTTGATACCGATGGTGAAGCGGTGGATGGGCTGGCTCTCGGTCAGTTCATCAAAGACCGCCTTGACCATCGCCGGGGTAAACTCTTTGGACGAGAGTCCGTAGCGCCCGCCGATCACCGTGGGCGACAGAGGGCTCTCGGCCAGGGCCGAGACCACATCCAGGAAGAGCGGCTCACCGGTGCTGCCGGGTTCCTTGCAGCGGTCGAGAACAGCGACCTTGCGGACGCTAGCGGGCAGGGAGGCGATAAACGCGGCGCTATCGAAGGGCCGGTAGAGGCGTACACGCACCACGCCGACCTTCTCGCCCTGGGCGGCCAGGTACTGCGCCGTCTCGGCCACTGCCTCGCCGCCGGAACCCATGACCACGACCACGCGCTCGGCATCGGGGGCACCGCTGTAGTCGAAGAGCCGGTACTGGCGACCTGTCAGACCAGCGAGGCGATCCATCGCCGCCTGCACGATACCGGGGCAGGCGTTGTAGAAAGGATTGACGCTCTCGCGGGCCTGGAAGTAGACATCGGGATTCTGGGCGGTACCGCGCAGCACCGGCTTATCGGGGGTGAGAGCGCGGCTGCGGTGAGCGCGCACCATATCGTCGCTAATCATCGCCCGAATGGTCTCATCGTCCAGGCTAGTGATCTTATTCACCTCGTGGGAGGTGCGGTAGCCGTCGAAGAAGTGCAGGAAGGGTACCCGGCTCTCCAGGGTAGCGGCGTGCGCAACCAGGGCCAGGTCGTGAGCCTCTTGCACCGAGCCGGATGCCAGCAAGGCAAAACCCGTGCCGCGCACCGACATCACATCGGAATGGTCGCCGAAGATTGACAGACCCTGAGCGGCCAGGGCACGGGCGGCAATATGAAAGACCGTCGGCGTCAGTTCACCGGCGATCTTATACATATTGGGGATCATCAGCAGCAAGCCCTGGGACGCCGTAAAGGTCGTGGTAAGGGAGCCGGTCTGCATCGCACCGTGGAGGGCGCCCGCCGCACCACCCTCGGACTGCATCTCGTACACCGAGGGCACAGTGCCCCAGAGGTTCGGCTTACCGGCGGCGGCGAAGGCATCAGCCGACTCACCCATCGGCGTTGACGGGGTGATCGGGTAAATTGCCACCACCTCGCTCAACATATAGGCTACTTTAGCAACGGCATCGTTGCCATCAAGCGTGATCTGCTCGCTTGTCATCAAGGTCTCCTCATGTAGATATCGTGCGCGCACTCGCGGGTAAGGCTAGTATACGTTTGCGCATCTTTGTACGAGGTAAAGCTCAGGCAACGTGCAGTGGTGATCTCTTATGCCGCAGGGGGTGAAGGGACTTCGGGGCGCAGTCCCAGACCGGCTCTTTGTGCTTTTTGGGGTGAAGGTGCCAAAAGAGTACAAAAAAAGGGGGTATGGGAGAAGCGAAGCCCCCCCCATACCCCCTCACCTGTGGCTAGAAGCGACTCCAGAGATACTGGTTCGTTACCTCGTGGTGGAACTGAACCTCAGCGCGCTTGATCAGGGTACCCAGCCGACGCGGACAGCGGTCGGCTACAGCCTCCTTCAGGTCGGCGTACTTGGTCTGGACATCGGTGCCGAGAACCTCGGTGATCAGGGCGCTATTGCGGAAGTCGCGGATAGCGTCGTAGATGTTATCGGGCAGGGTCTCGACACCCTGGCGGACATTGGCTGCGGTGGTGGGCTTGCTGAGGCCGGCGCGCAGCAGGGCGTAGATCGCCAGGTGCGGGGGGGCGTCCGGGGCAATCGAGCGAACCTCGACGCGGGCGGTATTGGCATTGCCGATGGGGATACGCACCATAGAGCCACGGTCAATCGGCGACGCCTTGATCTGGTTAGGAGCCTCGAAGTGCGGGTCGAGTCGGCGGTAGGCGTTCACGCTGGCGTTGAGGAGCAGACAGAGATCCTTGGCGTAGTGCAGCACGCCATCAACAAAGTCCCAGGCGTAGTCGGAGAGACCCTCCTCACCGGCGGCGTCGTGGAAAATGTTCTTCCCGTCACGCGAGATCGAGATATTGGTGTGCATGCCGCTGCCGTTCACGCCCGTGACCGGCTTAGGCAGGAAGGACGCGGTCATATCCAGACGGCTGGCTACCTGCCGACAGATCAGCTTATAGAGCAGGATCTGGTCAGCAGCGATCAGCGCCTCGGTGTAGCCGTAGTTCATTTCGAACTGAGCGGGGGCCACCTCGGGATGATCCTTCTCGTTGGAGAAGCCCATAGCGCGCTGCACCTCAGCCGCCGCATCAATGAAGGTGCGTAGCGGGTCGCCGGGCAGCGAGTGGTAGTAGCCCGACGTGCTCACCATCGTGAACTCGCCCACTTCACGGTAGCGCTGCTCGGCGTTGCGGCCCTGGAACAGAAAGCCCTCAATCTCGTTGGCCAGATTGACCACCAGCCCCTGGCTGGTATAGAGCTCGTCAAGAAACATCTTCAGTTGCGAGCGCATGTCGCCGGGGTAGGGCGATCCATCGCGCTGACGCACTTCGCCGAAGACCAGCACCTTGCCAGGGCCAAAGACATCAGCCGGCAGCCAGTAGAATGCGGGCCAGTCAATGCTCAGACGCAGGTCAGACTCGACCTGGGCTGAAAAACCACGAATGGACGAGCCATCGAAGGTAAGGTTATCGTCCGACTTCAGCAAGAATTTCTTGTCGTAGTCGAGCATGTGCAAGCGACCCTCAAGATCGGTGAAGCAGACCGTCACCGCCTTGATACGCTTCTCACCGGCGAGGTACGCCATGCGCTCCTCGCGCAACTGCGCGGCCGGCACACGAGAGCGACGCTGCTCTTTTACCTGAAGGTTTAACTCTTCGAGCTGATCGTAGGGAATCTCTAGGAAGTCGCGGAGAATGGCTGTCATGGGCGTTCTTGGCCTCCATCAGTATGTTCGCAGCTTACCACAGGGGGTGGTCGCGGGCGATAGTACCACTTCGGTGGGGCAACCCTCGCAGCGCCCACG
>JBAXMH010000330.1:0-4522 GCA_037134395.1 Chloroflexales bacterium | reverse complement strand
CCGTCGTTGTCTACCGTCACCTGCTGGGCGGCGACCGTGCCTAACGGGGCCAGTGCCGCCCTGACCTGTTGGGCAAACAGTTCGTCCGCGATCCCGGCCACCAGGGTGCTGATGCCGTCGGTGAGTTCCTGCGCCCGCACGTCGTATCCCCGCGTGGCCTGCGTCTCAACCCGCCCCTCGCGGATCGTCATGGTCACGCGGCCAACCGTCACCACAATCGCGTCGCCCTGTCGCTGGAGGGTGACGCGCTCGGCGTGCAGGACACCGGGCAGGCGCAGGTACGCCTCCATAAGGGGCAGGATGACTTCCGGGGTCAGGATAGCCCGCAGGTGTGCCTCGGTTACAGCGGCTTTGGTGATACTTACGGCCAGATTACAGGGCATGGGGTGGTTTCCTTTCGCTCCGGTCAGAGGTGACACGAGGGGCTTCCCCGCGCTCCCCGTGCTGCGGCGCAGCACGGGGGGGCGGGTGTCGTCTCCGGCTACGCGCCCCCGGCGGGTGCCGCGCCGCCGATGCGCTGCCGTGCCAGCACATCCTGCGCCCAGCGGATGCTCTGACCGCAGAGATTCTGCGCCCACGAGCGCAGATCGCGGGACAGGCTGATGCGCTTCAAATACTCCGCGTCGATCTGCTCCGCGCCGTCGGGATACTGCGCTTCCATCATCGTGACCGTGGTGGTCTGCTCCGTCCCCGCGTCGTACTCGCGGCCCGCGCCCAGCGGGAGCGCGATCCAGACGCAGGGGACTTGGCACCCGGCCACCGCATCCGCCGCTTCGCATATCTGGAGATGCACCATCAGGGCGGTGTAGAGGTGATCGGTCATCGTGGACTTCTCCAAGAGGATCAGCGGCTCGTGGCACATCTCCCCCTTGACTTCCAGCAGCACCAACAGGCTGAGATAGCTCGGCCCGTCGCCCCACACCGCGACGATCCCCGCCTCGCTTGCCATGCGGTCAGCGACCCGCACCGCCCCGCGCGTGGGTGACGAGGGCGGGTGCCTCGCCCTTGCGCGGGTGGCGGATGGTGATCTGCGGGATGCCCGCCGCCTGGGCGAAGGCGTCAAACGCCTCGCTCTTGCCCACCTGGACATGCCAGCCGACCAGCGACTCGAACCGCCCCCGGATCCCTTTGTACTCGACGCGCCCGTTGGCCCATTGCAGCGCCGGTCGCTCGGCAACGGTGACATCCTCAGCTTTGTTGCGCCCGCGTTGTTCGTTGCTCATGGTGATCTCCTTGCGTTGTCGTTGCGATTCGTTGTTGGTCTACGCCGCCAGCCGACGCGGGCGGGTGGCCGTGATTAGCTCCAACTCTGCCTCCCGCTTACGGTCGAACCACCCCCGCACCGGCGCATCCTGCGTCTCGGCGCGGTAGCCGTCCTCCCGATTCCCGCGCACGGAGCCGATCACCACGCCGCCGCCCTCGACCTCGAAGCGGAACGTGTGCAGCGGGCGGGGGCGGCGGCGTGGTCATAGGGAGTGGTTCCTTAGCTGGTTTCGACGGTTACTGTACTTGTAAGAAGTTCGATTTGTATCTCTTACAAGTACAGTATAAAACATAGGAATGTACTTGTCAAGAGGTCAAAATACGATCTTGACAGATACGAAGTAACATGCTAGGATCGGCAATGAACAAGTAAGGGGGGTAGGCTATGGCAAGAGAGGTAGGCTATGGCAAGAGTCGTATCACATCTGCGGCGACTCCGTATGGAATACGCAGCACGTCGCGGCACCACTGTGGCGCTTCAGGAGGTGGTGGAGGCAACAGGACTCAGTCGCAACCGACTGACAAGCCTGGAACTGGGGAAGTTTGATCGAGTCGCCAATGATGAACTGACTACTCTATGTGCCTACTACTCAGAAGCACTTGGACGAACGGTCGTCATCAGTGATATTTTGGAGATTGACACAAATAACAAGAGGGCGCGTGATCTAGCCAGCTTTGCAGCCTAGATCACGCGCCCTCTTGTTTGTGGCACCGCTACGAAGTCTCACAAGCCCAGCAGCGCTGCCACGATAGCCCTCTGAACCGAGAGCCGTATCCCATCCTATGCCGCTGTAACGAGCAGCGAGCAGAGGGTCAGGATCGCAGAACTGCGGTGAGTCTCTCACCGCTCACCCCTGCATGGGGTGGCCTAGATAATGTCGTGAACCTTAATAATATGTGTGTGCCACCATGCGGTGGCGAGTAATAAGGGCAGGTTTGGGGCAGAGAGATGCCGAAAACAAGACGAGACGAGAAGAAATTACTCTTGTCGCCTCGTGTGACATTTCGTTGGCTCCCCGACGTGGATTCGAACCACGAACCCTCTGATTAACAGTCAGATGCTCTACCATTGAGCTATCGGGGATCATATTCGCAACGCCGGAGATTATAGCATGGCTTACGGTAGCGTGCAAATGGTATGGATAGCACGCCCTCCGTGGTACAATCCACGGCGATGAAACACCTCCTGATTGTAAGTCACGATGTGGTGGGTCGCCATATGGCTGGGCCGGGCATTCGCTACTGGGAATTGGCCCGCGTTCTGGCTCCCTACGCCGCTGTGACGCTGCTGGCCCCACGTCCCATTAACCTAGCTGCGCTGGGGTTTGTCACCGCCAGCTATACGTGGGGCGATGCTACATCTCTGGCGACACACCTGGCCCACGCCGATATGGCTCTGGTGAATGGCTTTGTTTTTGAGGCTCACCCTGAGCTGGGAGAGTCGGATCTGCCGCTGATTGTTGATCTCTACGACCCGACTCTGCTGGAGAACCTGGAACTTCTGCGTACTGCCGAGCCCGCCGCCCGCACGGATCGCTACCGCCGCGATGTCAATCTGCTCAGTCGCCAGATTGCCGCCGGTGATTTTTTCCTCTGCGCCACCGAGCGTCAGCGCGACCTGTATGTTGGTGCGCTGATGGCGGCGGGTCGGGTTACTCCTGATCACGTTGATGCCGATCCGCTGCTGCGCGACCTGATTGATGTGGTGCCCTTCGGGCTGCCTGCGGAGCCGCCCGCCCGCAGCGGCCCTGCGCTGCGCGGCATGATCGGTGGTATCGGCCCCGATGATCCGATTATCCTCTGGAGCGGTGGCCTGTGGGACTGGATGGATCCCCAGAGTCTGATCCGGGCGATGCCGACGGTTGTGGCGGCTGTGCCCAACGCACGGCTGGTCTTCCTGGCTGGCACACACCCCGGCGCGGCGGCGGCCATGCGTACCCCTGAGGAGTCCCGGGCGCTCGCCGACGGGCTTGGACTGCTCGGCAGTTCTATTTTCTTCTACGACTCGTGGGTACCCTACGCCCGCCGGGCCGACTTTCTGCTCGATGCTTCCGTTGTGGTATCATTGCACCGCCAGCATCTGGAGACAGCCTACGCCGCCCTGCGTTCGCGGGTTCTTGACCACCTGTGGGTGGGCAGGGCGAGCCTGGTGAGCGCCGGTGACGCCGCCGCCGAACTGGTTGCGCGCTATGATCTTGGCCGGGTTGTGCCGACGCAGGATGTCGCCGCTGTCGCGCAGATGCTCTGTGAGCTGCTGGCCGATAGCGCGACTCTGACGGCCTGCGCCCGCCGCGCCCAGGCTCTGGCGGCGGAGTTTACCTGGGAGCGGGCAAGCGTCCCCATCCGCCGGTTCTGCGCCGCGCCGCGCCGCACGCGCCTAGTAGTACAGTCTCTGCCACAGCACGAGGAGCCTATGTCCGCTGGAATATCGCACAATCAGGCGCTACAGGATCTCCAGCGCCGCCTGGAACTGAGCTGGAAGGTCGGGGCGGATCTGCCCTCGGGTGGCCCGGTTGGCTTGCTGCGCCGTCTGCTGCTGCGCCTGATTGCCCCGCATTTTGCCGAGCAGCGCGAGTTCAATGCCGCTCTGGTGCAGCGCCTCTATCTGGAGCGCGATCAGGAGCAGGAACAGACAACCCGTATGCTCGCACTCTCGGCGCAGGCGCTGGCTCTCACTGCCCAGGTTGGCGATATTCATCAGCAGATTGGCGATATTCATCAGCAGATTGGTGACATTCATCGGATGATCGGTGATACCCATCAGATGATCAGTCATACTCATCAGATGATCAATGATACCCATCAGCGGATTGATACGGTTGTGCAGTTTGATGCGGAGGTGAATGATCGCGTGGCCCGATTGACCTACACCACGGGCCTGCTCAATGATGCGGCGGCATCCGCCGACGAGTTGCTCGCCGGTCTTGCCAGTGAGGTTGGCCAGTTGAAGGCTGTGACTGAGGGGGAGTCCCGCGATGCGTAGTGTGGCGGTGCTTGTCCTCTCTTGGAACGGGGTTGCGTTCCTCCGCGCCTGTCTGCTGGCCCTGCGCGCCCAGGAATATGCCGGTCGTTACGCTATCCTGGTGGTGGATAACGGCTCGACCGATGGCTCGGCTGACCTGGTGACGACTGAGTTTCCTGAGGTTGTGTGTCTACGCAACGGGCGAAACGTGGGTTTTGCGGGCGGCAACAATGTCGGCCTGCGCGCCCTTTGGGCCGGTAACGCCCCCGCTCCCGCCGATTTTACCCCCGATCTGGT
>JBAXMH010000329.1:0-4530 GCA_037134395.1 Chloroflexales bacterium | reverse complement strand
CCCAGGTTGCCCATCAAAACCCACGCCGGACTGTTCCACCTCAGCCGACGCCGTAACCCGCGCCACGAGAAGACCTCACGATAGAGTTTGATATAATTGGTGAGCAGTTGCTCCTGATCAATCTTCGCTGGCACATAAACCGAGTGTTGCACATCGTACTTATCCCAATTACGGTGTTGGAGGCGTGGCGCGATCTCATCGTACCAGGGCGTCCCAGGAAATGGTGTGGCGAGCGTAAAGACCGGCAGATCAATCCGGTTGCGCATGATGAAGTCGTAGGTCTGCTGAAAACTCGCCTCGGTATCGGTATCGAGGCCAAAAATAAAGTAGCCCTGGACAGCGATTCCCTGGCGCTGGACGTTTGCCACCACCGTATCGTACATGCTGATCCGGTTTGAGCCCTTCCCCACCTGCTTGATCGTCTCTGGATCCAGTGACTCAAAGCCGATGTTCAACACCTCACACCCGGCCCGCCGCGCCAACTCCGGGATATGCGGCTGCTGAAGGAAATTCATCGAGATATTTGCGTTCCAGGTTACGCCTAGCCCCACCATGCGCTCAAACAGCTCCTCCACATACCCCGAGCGGGCCGAGATGTTGTCGTCCATAAACGAGAAGTGCAGCGCCTTCCGCCCCAGCCGCTCCTGATGGTAGCGGATTTCCTCAATAATGTGTTCCGGGGTGCGAGTGCGGTAGACTTTGCCATAGATTTGGGGGGTGCAGCAAAAGGTGCAGCCCACCGGACAACCTTTGGTACCAACCAGCGGGATACGGAACGTATATTTTCCCTGACGGACAGGCCCACGCAACAGATCGAAATCAGCGTGCTGGACATCGGTTAGCGGCTTCAGGTGCTGCGCACGATAGATAGGCTGGAGCGTGTCGTGTTGAACATCTGCGACCAGTTCGTCCCAGACTGACTCAATCTCACCGATAACCACTGTGGTGGCGTGCTGACCGGCCTCTTCCGGCACCATCGTCGGGTGGACGCCCCCCAGGATCACACGTCGGCCCTGCGCCAGAGCCTGATCGGCGATCTCGTAGGCCCGCGTCACATTGACCGTGCGTGCGGTGATCGCCACAATATCGTAGTCCGAAAAATCCTCCGGCAACGTATCGCCGATACGCTCATCGCGCAGATCAACAGCAAAATGCTGCTGGGCCAGCGTCCCCACCATCAAAAGACCTAAGGGCAAGCTGGGCTTGCTATAGGACTCCACCAGCAGATGGGCCGGGTTGCGGGGATGCACCAGCAGCCAGCGTTTCCGGGACGACCCAGTGAAAGAGAGGTGTTCAACGGGCAGTTGTCGTTCCGGGTGCGAGTCGTCACGCCGGATACCTACAGTTGACATTCGGAGATCTCCTTGGTGTGCCTCAGGTAGTGTGCGTCGTCGGACATGAAGGGAATAGCCGCCGAAGCCTCAATTCCTCCTTCACAGCCAGGATAGGACTACTATACGAACTCATCGTAGACTGACCGCGCATCAAGAGCAGTGGCCAACTCCTCAAGCGCGATGCGCAGCCGTGCATTACGCCCATCGGGATCATGGAACTGAATCACATCGCCATCAGGAATCATCGCCACACGCTGACCAATACGCATAAGCCAATGGGTGTACGCCTTGGCCTCGGCCTCCGGTGCTTTTTGCGCCAGCAAGGCAGCTACCTGCTGGCATGCATCTAGCGCCCAGTGGCGAACATCACGAAGGTCACGAGGGTACTCGGTGGGCCAGAGCGGTGATTGTCCCGCACGTACGGCACTGGTCACTGAACATATGAGCGCACTTGCCGAACCCTGAAGTGTCGTCTCCTCAATTGCGGTGACGACGGCGCGCACCTTCTGATACGCCACCCGATGGCTACACGGATCTGCCTGAATGAGAATGAGCGCAGTCAGACTAGGGGCTCCGAGGATGAGGTTCCATTCGTGGCGGCGATAGTCAGATTGCGTAGTCATGGTTCACTTCTTTCCTCATTGAAAGCTTGCCTCTAGGCATGGACATAACTACCACCTACAGCGTCACATCTGCTCTACTGACCTAAGGACTTTAGCCTCAGGCAACTGACTGTAGCACAGGACGTATTTGGAAAAGGTGTTGCTGTGACGTATACACATTTGGGTTTCGTTAAGCGGTCATGGCGCATAACGAAGAGACCGAGCAGCACGCTGCTCGGTCTCTTCGCATGTGCTATGGACACCCATGCCTCAGTCTGCTGTATCGGGCAGGGTTGCCGTCTGGAACCAGTAGGAGATCATTGTCTGGAGCGACTGTTTGAAGCGGGCGTAGTCCACCGGCTTGATCTGGTAGCTGTTGGCCCCGCGCCGGTAGCATGCGGCGATATCCTGCGGGTTATTCGACGTGGTCAGGACGATCACCGGAATGGATCTAAGATCCTCGTCATCTTTGATCACGGCCAGCAGCGAGCGCCCATCAGTACCCGGAAGGTTCAAGTCGAGCAAGATCAGATGAGGGCGCGGTGCCATGATCGCCTCGGCGTAGCGCCCCCGCTGATACAGGTAATCTAGCGCCTGATCTCCTGTCTTGCAGCGGTTCAGCACGATGTCGAGATCCTCGCGGCGCATCCCACGCACCGTCGCGGTTACGTCTTCATCGCTATCTTCGATCAGCAGAATATGTTGGGTACTCATGGCGTTGCTCGCGTATCTACACTCACTTTCGGTGTCGAGCGTCCGAACGCCTGGAGATCGGCATCAACCCGGTCGAGCGTGAACCAGAATGTCGTCCCTCCACCCGGCTGCGAGGTGAGCCAGATCGCACCACCATGCCGCTCGACAATTTTTTTGGTAATCGTCAGGCCAGCTCCGACTCCGCCACCATACTCGTCGCGGCCATGCAGGCGCTTGAAGATGCGGAAGATCGTCTCCTGATGTTCCTCGGGTACCCCGATGCCGTTATCACGCACGGAGAAAACGTATGACATCGTGCCTTCAGCGCTTGTCACCGGCGTGTAGCTAATCTCAACCCACTTCTGCAGTGTATCATTATACTTGATCGCATTGGTGATCAGGTTGCTAAAAACCTCGCGCACGCGGGTCTGGTCGGCGCGTACACGTGGCAAGGGCCGCGCAATGCGTATCTCGGCACTGCTCTCGCGCAGACGCGGTTCCAGTAGGTTCACGACATCCACCAGTACCGCGTTGAGATCTACCTCAACCCAAGTCAGCTCAGCCCGACCAACTCGCGAGTAGTGCAGCAAGGAGTCAATCAGCGATTCCATGCGCTGGGTGAGCCGAACCAGGGTCGCCAGTTTGTCCTTCCCCGCGTCGTCAAGCAGGTCACCATAATCCTCGATCAAAAAATGTGCATAGTTATGCAGACCGCGCAACGGCTCTTTGAGGTCGTGCGATGCCACATAGGCAAACGAGTCAAGCTCGATGTTGCTGCGAGTCAATTCTTCATTCAGCCGAGCCAACTCCTCCACCTTCGCCATCACCAGATCAATGATCGCCCGCCGTAGATCACGCGCAGCCGCTATTTCGCAGGCCCGCCACGGCAGCGACGTCATCATCACGGACTCCTTCCAGACAGCAAAGGACGTGCGGGGACTCAGCCTGACACCACCCTCGGCGACAGTGACTGGCTTTTCAGGGTTGCCTCCCCAACTCACCGCCTGGATGACTTCTGGGCGAAACCAGAGCAGGTAGTTCGACCGCGCACGAGAAAGTCTCACCGCCAGCAGGCCGCTAGCAATTGCCTTGAATGGCACGATGGCAGGGTAGTGCTGCGGCAACGAGTCCGTCCAGAAGGTATTGTCATCTGTCTTCTGGCTGAGCCAGTCAATCAGTTCTGCGATCACCGGATCGGGCGGGGTCGCACCCAGCCGCACATACTGGCCCTCCATGCACATGGCAACCCCGCCCGCCGCAATGAATTGGAGCAGGTTGGGCGTGAAGCGCGTGAGCCCGACCACCACATCGTTGGCCATGCTCATATGTTGCACCAACTCCGCTTGGACAGACTGCAGAGCGATGGTGTAGGTCGCGTCCTCCGCAGCCTCCTTGTCGCCGATCTGTAACGAGACCATGTGGCCGAGAAACTCGCAGGCGGCGCGAATATCGTAGGACAGCTCGTGCGGCCCGCTGTGGTGGTGGCAGGCAACGAGTCCCCAGAGCTGATCGTTTTTGATCAGCGAGATGGACATCGATGCCTGCACACCCATATTGACCAGGTACTCAATGTGAATAGGCGAGACGCTGCGCAGCGCGGCGTAGCTCAGGTTAAGCGGAATGCTGGGGTGATGGGAGGAGATTGCCAGTAAAGGCACGGGCTGGTACGTGACATCGGGGATCAGTCGCAGCCAGTTGCGGAGGTAGAGCGCCCGCGCCTGCTTGGGAATATCAGAGGCCGGATAGCGCAGATCGAGGTACGACTCAAGATCGTCGCGTGTCTCCTCGGCGATGACCACGCCGCTCCCGTCAGGCAGAAACTGGTACACCATCACCCGGTCGAACGCAGTGAGCTTTCGGACAGAGTGGGCGAGAGCCTGGGCAAATGTATGCAGCGATGA
>JBAXMH010000328.1:0-4569 GCA_037134395.1 Chloroflexales bacterium | reverse complement strand
GGGCTGACGTGGGATGGGCAGCGGGTAGAAGATGGCCGTACTGACACCGGCGGCGGCGAGTTGGCGGGCGGCATCATCACGGTTGGCGCGGATACGCAGGGTGTATTGGTGAAATACATGGCGCATTCCGGGCTGCACCTGCGGTTTCGTCACTGCCGGATGGTTGATGTGTTGATCAAAGAAGGCAGCATTACGCAGACGCCGCGTATTAAAGGCGGCCAGTTTACCCAGTTGGGTCAGGCCAATCGCCGCCTGGAGATTGGTCATACGGAAGTTGTAGCCCAGAAACTCGTGGTAGTAGCGTACACGGCTACCATGGCTGCGCAGCAGACGCAGACGATCAGCCACGGCGGGATTGGTGGTCGTAATCATGCCACCCTCGCCACTGGTCATATTCTTCGTGGCGTAGAGTGAGAAGCAGCCGGTGCCAAAACTGCCCGCCGGGCGGTCGTGGTAGAGGGCACCAACGGCCTGAGCCGCATCCTCAATGATCGCTAGCCCGTGGCGCTTGGCGATCTCCGTGATCGCGTCCATGGCCGCGATCTGTCCGTACAGATGCACAGGAATGATGGCCTTGGTGCGCGGCGTGATCGCCGCTTCAATCAGGGCCGGGTTAATGTTGAAGCTGACGGGATCAATATCAACAAAGACCGGCCTGGCCCCAGTCATGAGAACGCTGTTGGCGGTAGCGATGAAGGTAAACGGCGTTGTGATCACCTCATCGCCAGGACCAATGCCGTGGGCGAGCAATGCCAGATGCAGGGCGGTCGTCCCCGAACTGACGGCCACAGCGTGGGGGACACCGCAGAGGGCAGCGAAGGCTACCTCAAAGCGTTCGATCTGCGGCCCCTGGGCAAGCATGCCGGAGCGCAGGACGGACAGCACGGCATCTTCTTCTTCCGGACCAATCAATGGACGAGCCATCGGGATCATCGCTCACCTCCTCCCACCATTCGCTCCAGGAGGACGAACTGCGGCGCAGACATATCAACAGTTGACAGAGTGAGAGACTCCTCGATCTGCTGACCGAGGTTCACCGCGAGAGCGTGGCAGATCATGCTGTGGGCATCCTCAACCTGCGGCATACAGTAGTTCTCAACCCGCATCGGCACCTGGGCGATCTGGTAGAGCTGGCCACCGTCAAAGCCGGTGATACCCACGCTGACCGCGCCCATCTGGTTTGCCCAGTCCACCGCTTCGAGAACATTCGGCGAGTTACCGCTGCCCGAGATCGCGATAATCGCGTCGCCGGGGCGGTAGTGACTGATCAGTTGCTCGACGAAGACACTCGCGTAGCTCTGATCGTTCGACCACGCGGTCATGATCGGAATGTTATCGGTAAGGGCCAGTGCCCGCACGCGGCGGGCGGACGGGCGGATCGTCCACTTTGCCAGATCGCAGGCGAAGTGCGAGGCCGTGGCCGCACTGCCACCGTTTCCACAGATAAAAATCGTCCCATCACGCTGATAGACATCCCATATCGTCTCCGCAATGGCGTTGAGAGGCTGCTGGGGAAGGAGCTGTAATGTAGAAACAACCTGACTCAGATAACGGCTCACATGTTTCATCGGCTCCCTCCTTATCTGGTGCTACACACGGGTATCTTCGTATGTACGGACTATCAGACTCAGGATCGCGCAACGAGGAGCATGCCGATACAAATGATCGTCACACCGATGCCGCGCTGCGGGCTGATCTGCTCGTGCAGGACAAGCCATGCGATCACGAAGATCAGCACTTGGTTCAGGCTAACGAACGGGTAGGCCACACTCAGCTCAATCCGCGAGAGGGTGATCAGCCAGAAGAATGTACCGACGCCGTAGACGATCAGGCCACCGATGACATAGGGCGCGGTGACGATCTTCGCGATAATCTGGGGGATGCTGGCGACACTCAGGCTCAGCGGCCCCATCTGTCCCATGCCGTACTTGAGCATAAACTGGCCACCTATGCCAAGGGCGGTAGCGAGAAGAATAAGAACAACGGTACTCATACTCATAGTGTTCTTCCCTCTGGATATGATGGCCGCTGGGGACGGCAAAGCGGAAATCTCTTCGATTTTTTGCATAGAGTTCCCTCGTGTGAGAATAGCCAACAACGGACATTCCCGAGTCTCACGCAAAGCCGCAAAGAAAAGCCTGCTTAACTACACAAACCTGGCGAGCGGGCGATGATCGGCTAGGAGATCGGTAATTAGCGCACAGATCCGTTCGCTTGCGCCCTCGGCTAGGCGTAGCGGGCGCGAGCGGGCGATGTTCAGTCCCTCGTTACTCAAGGCGACTCTGGCGGCCATACGGATACTGTCGGGACGATTGCCCGCCAAGGTATGAATCCCGGCGTCTACTAGCTTCTGCCACTCGGTCTCGTTGCGTAAAATAAGGGCAGGTATCCCGAAGGCAGCGGCCTCTTCCTGAAGTCCGCCCGAATCGGTGAGGACAGCGCGGGCCGCGCTCAGGAGCCGGAGCATATCAATGTAGCCGAGGGGAGTGCACGTACGGATGCGGCCAGACACCTTCAGCCCTTGCGCGGTCATCGCCGCAGCGGTGCGCGGGTGAACCGGAAAAATGATCGTGTGATCATCCGCGAGCGCATGGAGGGCGGATAGAATGCCGGGCAGCAGCTCGGGTACGGTGTTCTCGGCCCGGTGAAGCGTAAGGAGAAGGTAGTCGCCGGGTGTTAGTTTGAGGTCGTCCAGGATGCGGGATTGACTCATAAACTGGCGGTTGCGTGTGCATGCATCAATCGCCGTCGAACCGACCATTGCGATCTGCGAATCGGGAATACCCTCAGCCCGCAGGTGATCCACTGAGCGGATATCGGGTGCGCAGAGCAGACTCGACAGATGATCGACAATGACGCGGTTCAGCTCCTCGGGCATGGTTCGGTTGAACGAGCGACAACCGGCCTCAACATGGACGACCGGAATATTCAGCTTAGCGGCAGCCAGACCACCAGCCAGCGCAGTATTCGTATCGCCCTGGACAACCACGGCGTCGGGGTGCCAGTCCAGCAGGATGGGTTCAAGGCGGCTCAGCATGCGGGCCAACTGCTCGCCGTGATTGGCCGAACCGACATTGAGAACCGCGTTGGGGTCAGGCAGATCCAGCTCCGCAAAGAAGCGAGCGTCCATCTCGTAACTATAGTGTTGTCCCGAATGGACGAGCAGATGATCGAAACGTTCGCGTAGCAGCGGAATGAGCGGCGAGAGCTTGATAATCTCCGGGCGAGTGCCGAGCATGGTGAGTACACGGAACATCAGCGTATCCCCTGAGTGAAAACCGTGCGGTGCCGACTCTGCATACGCCGTCCGATCAAGCTGGTCATATAGCCCAGGTGGGTGCGGGTAATTCGTAACACCCGCGCCTTGGACTGACCATAGCAGCGCACGCGCAACGTGGCTGGGTACTCGGCGACATGGAATCCCGCCAGGATCGACTCGACGAGCAATTCTGTCACCATCAAGAATCCGTCGGCGCGAGTGACAACCTGGTCAATCACCTCACGGCGGTAGGCCCGGAAGAGTGCCGTGTAGGTGTGAGTATGCGGACCGACGAGGAGCCGGTAACAGAGCGATGCGCCCTTACTGATGGCAATACGATAGGCCGGTACATTCTCGATTCCGCCAGCGGGGTGGTAGGGCGATGCGGTGACAATATCAATGCCAGGAACTAGACGCTCAATGAGGGCCGGAATTTCCTCGAAGGGGTAGGTACCATCGCTGTCACAGGTGACGATAACACTCCCATGGGCATAGGCGAAGCCGGTGCGCAGAGCCGCACCCAGGCCGCGATTCTGCGTATGATGCAGCACCGTCACCCCGCCCAGGTGGGAGAAGGTCGTCTCAAGCAACTCGGCGCTCCCGTCGTTGCTCCCGTCATCCACCAGCACCAGCTCAACCTCGGTACGCTGCCGCAGCTCTGGAATGACTGCAGCGAAACGGGTGTACATGGAGGGAATGCCCTCCCGTTCGTTGTAGCAGGGAATGATGATTGACAGAATAGCCATTCGTGACTCCCTCCTGACGTAGGTCGTAATCTATACCTGTAGTATTGGCGGCTGGTATAACATACGCCTAAATCCGCATTTATCGTTAGATAAGCATCCATTTAGACTGAATCGCGTGGGCATAGCAGTTTTCGAGTGTCGCAACGCTCACCGCCCAGCTATGGTGTTGGGCGACATACTGGCAGGCGTGGTTGCTGAGGTTGCGGCAGTAGTGCGGGTTCGCCAGCATCACACTTATCTGGCGGGCGAAATCGGCGGCACCCTCAGCGACGAGCAGGTCGCGGCCAGGGAGTGCCGCCAGCGCCTGAGTTGTCTGGCGCGAGGTGATCACGGGCGTGCCCATGGCCATCGCTTCAAGGACCTTGTTTTGGATGCCTACGCCATAGCGCATAGGGGCAACGGCGAGAGTAGCGCGAGCGAGGAAGGGTCGCAGATCAGGGACGTAGCCCGTCACAACGACACGCGGGTCGCGGGCGAAGGCCCGGATCTGCGGGGCGGGCTGCGCCCCGGCGATGATCACATTCACCTCGGGTCGCTCGTGCCAGACACGGGGCATAATCTCGG
>JBAXMH010000327.1:0-4584 GCA_037134395.1 Chloroflexales bacterium | reverse complement strand
ACCTGCGCTACGCACGATGATCGCCCGTGGCCTTGGCCTGCGCACCCTGCCCGATGATGTGCAGACTCTCGATGATGCTCTGGCGATCCTCCTGGCTCCTGAGACCTGGAGCCTCACACCTGCGCTGCCCTACGACTTGGCCTTCCCTGAAGTCTTCTACCCTCAGGTTTCAGGTTTCAGGTTTCAGGTTTCAGAGGAGAACCCTGACACCCGGCACCTGACACCTGACCCCTCTCACCTGACACCTGACACCTCACACCTGATACCTTTCCCCGCCCGCGCTGGCTTTGATGTGGTGGTGGGCAACCCGCCGTGGGATGCGGTGCGCCCGAAGGCGAAGGAGTTTTTTGCTGCGTTCGACTTGGATATACTGATTGCTCCGACAAAACGCGAGCGAGAGGAGACTGAGCGCCGTCTGAAAACCGATCCGCTCATTGCCAAACTTCACGCAGCGTATGAGGCTGATTTCGCTGAGCAACACCGTATCCACGACACGCTTTACCGTTATCAGGTGGTACTGGTCAACGGTGAGAAAACTGGTGGCGACCCTGATCTCGCCAAACTCTTTATCGAGCGCAACGCGCAGATGCTTGGCCCGACCGGGCTGACTGGTGTTGTCGTCCCGTCGGCTTTCCACGCCAATGAGGGTGGCACCGGCGTGCGTCGGCTCTATTTTGAGCAGATGGCGACTCGCTGCTGCTACTCCTTTGAGAACCGCAACAAGCTCTTCGAGATCCACAGCAGCTTTAAGTTTGCGCCCATCGTCGCGGCACGTCAGGGGCCGACTGAGCAGATCTCGTGTGCCTTCTACCTGCACGATGACGGCTGGCTTTTTGAGCATGGCGGGCGCGATCCGCTAATTTACTCACTCGACTTTGTGCGGCGCACCGGCGGCGAATATTTGAGCCTGCTGGAGCTACGCTCAGCGCATGATGCCGAGGTAGCGCGGATCTGCTTCGCCAATGGAGAGCCATTCGGCCAAGTTTGCGAGCGATTGGGCATCCGCCTTGGCCGCGAGTTACACATGACCGACGACGCTTGGCGATTCACGCCGACCAGCCAGATACTCCCCGGCGGCGAAGATCCGCGTGACCCAGATGTCGCCGCTGCGCTGCGCGAGCAGGGCTATCTGGTGCTGCACGAAGGTAAGACTTTTCATCAGTACACGGATAGGTGGGAGGATCGGCCACGGTATATGATGTCAGTCAACCAGCTTGCAGACAAACAACTCTACCTTCAACGCTCCCAGTTCTTTAGGCTAACCTACCGAGCCATTGCCAGCGCGACGAATGAGCGAACCGCTATTTTTTCAGTTCTTCCGCCGGGTATCACGTGTGGGCACTCTGTCGGTATCGAACAGGAAAGCGACCATCGGGCAAATGTTATCCCATTCCTCGTAACCTCAGTCGTAGACACATTCATTTTTGACTGGTGCCTGAGGCAAACCGTTGGATCGAACGTCACCCAATATCTCTTGTTCTCTACGCCCATCCCGCTTGGCCTGCTATCTTCTGACACCTTGCCCCTGAAACCTGACACCTTGCCTCTGAAACCTAGAACCTTGCCCCTGACCCCTGACACCCGAAACCTGACACCTAGAACCTTCCTCGCCCACTCCGCTCTACGCCTCACCTGCAACCACGCTGGCTACGCGGCGCTGTGGCGGGAGCAGGTGGGCGAGGCGTGGCGCGAGGAGCGGGCGGCGTTTGATTGGCCGGTGCTCAAGGACAACGACGCGCGCTGGGCGGTGCGGGCCGCAATTGACGCGGTGGTCGCCGACGCCTACGGGCTGAGCCGGGCGCAGTACGCCCACGTCCTCTCGACCTTCAGCCACAAGAGCTACCCCAAAGCGCCAGAGTTGTGCCTGGCCGCCTTCGACGAACTGAAGGAACGGGGACTGGAGGCGTTCACGCAGACGCACGACCCCTACGGGGATATCCCGCTCAACGAGGCGCTGCCGGAACCCCAGGTTTCAGGTTTCAGGTTTCAGGTTTCAGAGCCAGGGGGAACAGAGGGGTCAGGGGTCAGGGGTCAGGGGTCAGATTTGGAGGTTCCAGGTGCGTTGGGGCGTCGTCAAGATCGGACTGGCACCCGAAACCTGAAACCTGGAACCTCGGCTGGTGGCCGGAAACTGAAACCTGACACCCGCCCCCCGAAACCTATTCAGCAGGTGATTGACTTTGCGGCGGCGGCGGCAGCGCGGCAGCCGAAGGCCAAGAAGAAGGCGGCGGATGAAACGGCGGGGTATCAGGTTCCAGGTTTCAGTGATCAGGTTTCAGAAGGCGAATCTGACACTTGAAACCCGATCACTGAAACCTACATTCGGCGCGGGGGACGCGGTATGTGGCAATCAGGACGGGCGATTGAGGGGACTGGGACAGCGGGCGAGCAGTCGGGTGCGGATAGCACCCCATAGACTATACTGAACAAAGGCAATATCGCGTGCAAAGGCGGGGAGGTTTCTATGGAGATTATGCTACATATGACTGCGCTGGACATGGCAACCCGCACCTGGATTCAGCATGAGGCCCAGCGCACTGGCGCATCGGTTGAGACCGTTATTGAGCGGCTGATCCAGCGCGGCGTGATGGCAGAACGACAAGCGGCGCGAACACAGCGGTTTCACGATCTGGATGGTCTGGCTGGCACGTGGAGTAGCGAGGAAGCTGAGGCATTCCGCGCAGCGACGGCGGACTTTGCGCAGATCGACCCGGCGCTGTGGACATGATTGCTATCCTGATTGATACGAACGCCTATACTGCCTTCAAGCAGGGGCTACCAGATGCGGTGGCTGTGGTTCAGCGAGCGCCGCAACTGCTCATAAGTAGCATCATCATTGGCGAACTGCTCGCTGGGTTCGCTGCTGGCTCACGCGAAACACAGAACCGCGACGATCTTGATCAGTTTCTCGCTTCGGCACGGGTCGCCGTGGTAGGAGCCGATGAACGAACAGCGGTGTACTACGCTACCGTCTATCGGGGTCTGCGTGCGAAGGGCCGTCCGATACCGACGAACGATATGTGGATCGCGGCGACGGCGCTTCAGTACGGGGGCGCACTCTTCAGTTTCGACGGTCATTTTCGGTCAATTGACGGCCTGATTGTGGGGGCGACTGCTGTGGAACTCGGCCTTCCCTAGATCTTCCAGGCGGTTCGCGATGGTGGCAATCACTCGACTGGAGGGGTCAGGTGTCAGGTGCTAGGGGTCAGGTGTCAGGTGCTAGGGGTCAGGTGTCAGGGGAGGGGGATCAGGTGGCAACGGAAGGCAGTGAGGGCAGCGAATCTGACACCTGACACCTGACACCTGACACCTGACACCTGACACCTGATACCTGCGCGGGTGGAGGGGAGAAGCGGGGGACGCGGTATGTGGCGGTTAGGACGGGCGATTGACCATTCGTTTATTCGTGATCTATTCGCTGTTATTCTCGGCGATCTGCGCCGCAATCTCCGCATGGTGCGAGCGGTCGTAGGCCCAGGCGTTCGCCAGATCCTCGGCACGCAGGGCAGGGTAGGCCCGCAGCAGATCAGCCTCACTCGACCCAAGCTGGCGAGCATGGACAAGCACCCACACGGGGATACGGGTACGCACGATACAGGGCTCGCCGCCGCTCACGCCGGGTATGGCCTCGATGCCGGGGAACGCATCACCCAGGTCGCGCACGACCCACTGAAGAACCTGAGCCTTCTCGGCGCGGCTAATCTGCTGAAGCAGACGCTCAATGTCGTGGATGGCCGTCATGGTGATCACCTGTATGGATATGATGCCGATCTAAGCGACACAACGATTATCGTAGCGGAAGGTACAAAACTTGACCATCCCACTCTCCATCGTGGCTCGCATCAACCAGCAGCAGCAGATCGTCAATGACCGGGCCAATAGGCAGATCCTGCCGCACCTCAATAATGCCCGACATCGGCAACCCGGCGTTCACGCGATCATAGGCGAAGCCGATAAATGTCGCGGCATCGTGGGTCAGCACCATACGCCCTTCAGCGGCGGCCCAGGCCAAAATCGTCGGGTCATCGGCCTCAATCAGCCCTACGTCGGGTACACGCACCAGATCCAGGTCGGGACGACGACGGAGCAGGCCGCGCACAATTGCGCCACGAAAGTTCTCATCGGCCAGGAGTTTCACGCCGCGTCTCCCAGTGCTGTCTGGCGGGCGAGCAGTCGGGCGCGGATACCCGTTGGGTCAAAGCGCGTCTCGTGCGCGGCGCGGACTTCTGCGCTGCGCGTGGCACGCTCGGCCACATACGCATCCACCTCTGGGCGATGGGCGAGGTAGTAGGCCAGTACCGCGTAGACGTGGGGAAGGGTCACGGTGGAAAAATCCTGCGCGATCTCTTCTGGCGTCGCACCCTGATAAAAGGCACGCACCACCGTCTCCAGCGGCACCCGTGTACCGCTGACGCGCACCACGCCGTCAGGCGAGGTGGTCAGCGGGATCGGCTGTGGCTCAACAGTCAGACTCATAGGCGATCCTTTTCTGCCCCGGTTGTAAGGGCGTTGCGCATTGTAGCATACAGGGGTGGTGGACAGTCGCCCGCCGGAGGAAACTGCTTTTGGCGCGATGCACCTTAC
>JBAXMH010000326.1:0-4600 GCA_037134395.1 Chloroflexales bacterium | reverse complement strand
CTGAAACCTGAAACCTGGCCTCTGAAACCTGAAACCTGGCCTCTGAAACCTGAAACCTGGCCTCTGAAACCTTGTCTCGTGCCTAAAATCTCAAGCCAGCAGCGCTCGCAACTGAGCGAGATCGTCGTCGGCAACAGGGAGCCATCCTTGGATGTGTAGGTTGGTCAGCACCGCCGTCCCCTCCGAGTCGGTACTCATTGTCGTCAGAAGATCCGTGAGATGTGGGAGCGAGTCGTAGATAGACGGTTGTGCGCAGAGCATATGGAAGGCCACGCGCTCATTCGTAGTCGCCAAGACGCGCACCATCGCACGGCCTTGGGGCGAGATCTCATCATAAGCATCGCGATAAATGATGCCGAAGGGAACCTCCCCGTTCCAGACACTGCGCATCACGCTGAGCCATGAGTCACGATGAGTCAGGTTTGCCGGGGTTACGCCGCGCTCGCGCAGCATTTTTAGGGCGAGGCGGCTCGGCAGCAGCGATGTGACGGTGGACATCACGGCACCGTGGATCGCCTCGATAGAGGGAAGATTGCCCTCTAGCCCGGTGATCAGCAGAGCTTCATCGTAGCAGTGCGCCGGGTACGCCAGTGCGCGGAATCCGTGTGTGTCGAGTAGTCTCAGCGAGTCTGTCGGGTTGCCATAGACCAGATCTGCGCTGGCGATGCCCTGGCGAAACGCGGCAAAGTCCGAGGAGCGGGAAAAGCAGATCGGTCTATCAAGCCGAGTGGTCATGTACTGCACCAAACGGTTCCAGCCCTCTGGGTTGCGTGCTGTGTCGTGTGGGCACACCATTAGGGTCAGTTCTTTCACCGAGGCGATCCTTTCTAGGGCATGGTTAATGGCTTAGTGTAACGCATCCTGCGTCTATGTTGAGAGACACCATGCGTCCAGTTTTTAGACATTGTACGGGAAGCCTTCGACGTGTCCCCTAGCCATATCATTGCACACGCCGCTATACTGTTCGGCAAGCGGATTTTTTCACGTGTCCCATCGCGCGGGTGATCGCGTTACTTCTGCGGTATGACATGGTTCAATCTAGTTTTACAGTTTGGGTTGCGCGTAGTGCGGGCTTCCCGCCCACCAGATGCGTATAATGCGGGCGAGAAGCACGCTGGAACCTGACACCTGAAACCTTGTCTATTGCGATTACGAGAGAAGGTTGTCGTAGCTCGAAGAAGGAAAAGACGATGACTGAACGTATGGTTGGCGAGGTGCAGATCACACGCGCCGGGATCACTATTCAATCAGAGCCGCCCCCTGGTGGAATCCCTCTCCGTATCGCTGGCATTCACAAGACGTTTGTGTCGCGGGGCCGCACGGTCGAGGCTCTGCATCCGGTGGATCTGGATGTCCACGCGGGTGAGTTCATCTGTCTGCTCGGGCCAAGCGGCTGCGGCAAGTCTACCCTCCTGAGCATCATCGCCGGGCTTGATTCCGCCAGTGGCGGGACAGTCTGGGCCAATGGGTGCGAGGTTCGTGGCCCCGGCACCGACCGGGTGCTGCTCTTTCAGGAGGCGGCGCTCTTTCCCTGGCTGGATGTCCAGCGCAATGTTGAGTTTGGGCTGCGTCAGGCGGGCATTGGTGCCAAGGAGCGGGCAGAAATCGCGCAGCGATTCATCAACCTTGTCCATCTGACGGGATTCGAGCGTAGCTATACCCACCAGCTTTCGGGGGGCATGCGCCAGCGCGTCGCTCTGGCTCGCGCCCTGGCCCTCGATCCGGCGGTGCTGCTGATGGACGAACCCTTTGGCGCACTCGACGCCCTCACCCGTGATCGGCTTCAGATTGAACTGGAGACGATCTGGGCCGCCACTCGCAAGACCATCCTCTTTGTCACGCATAATGTGCGCGAGGCCATCGCTCTTGGCGACCGCGTGCTGGTTTTTGCGCCGCGACCGGGGCGGATCATCCGCGAGTTCCGCATCAATCTGCCGCGCCCGCGCCGACTTGAGGATCACGCCCTGGTTGATCAGGCGGCCACAATCCTGAAAGTTCTGCACGAGTCCGACGATACCGCCGGAGGAGTCAATGCCCAATGAGACACGCACTCCGTCGCGTCAGTTCGGGATCAGTCGCGAGTCGCTAACGCCCTGGCTGCGCCGACTGGCCTTTTACCTCGTACTGCTGGCCCTCTGGGAAGGCGTGGCCCGTGCGGGTTTCTGGCCAGAATACCTTTTTCCCGGCCCCTTCACCGTGCTAGAAACTCTGATCCGGGGTCTGCGCAAGGGAACGTTTGTCACCGCCACCCTGGTTAGTCTGCGGCGACTGGCGATTGGCTACGGCATCTCCCTGGTGCTGGGCCTGACCCTCGGCCTGCTGATCGGGCGGATTAAGGCATTGAACGAGACTCTCGGCTCGCTGGTGCTGGGCCTTCAGGCGCTGCCGAGCGTCTGTTGGTTGCCCCTAGCCATCCTCTGGTTCGGCCTGAGCGAGCGGGCGATCATTTTTGTGGTGGTCCTCGGTGCCCTCTTCTCAATTATTCTGGGCGTCGAGGCGGGTGTCAAGAATACGCCACCGCTCTATCTGAAGGCGGCGCATACGCTGGGGGCGCACGGAATCGCCATCTACACCCAGGTGGTATTACCGGCGGCTCTGCCAGCCATCCTCAGCGGCCTGAAGCAGGGGTGGTCGTTCGCCTGGCGCTCGCTGATGGCGGGCGAGTTGCTCTACTTCACCCTCAGTCTGGGCAATCTGCTTCAGACCGGGCGTGATCTCAACGACGCCGCCCAGGTCATGGCAGTCATGGTGATGATTATCATCGTCGGCGTGAGTCTCGACCAGTCTATCTTCGCCCCTTTAGAGCGCCGTGTGCGCGAGCGCTGGGGGCTAGGGTAGTTCTGGATGGATGTGTGAGCGACAGTGGTATAATATCCCGTTAGCGTTGCAAACCTGCGTTTTCGGAACGTATCCGAATCATAGGTCATTCTGCGGCATGAGCCGCCAGCATAACAAGAAGTGAGACCGTATTCTATGCCAACATTTGCCGAACTTGGGCTTAGCGAGCCAATCCTTAAGGTACTCGCTGATCTCGGTTACGACGAGCCGACCCCGGTGCAAGAGCAAGCCATCCCGGTGATGCTCTCGACGAGTGATGTGATTGCCCAAGCCCAGACGGGCACGGGCAAGACGGCTGCCTTCGCCCTGCCGATTGTCCAGCGTCTGCGTGACGAGCAGGTGCCCCAGGCGCTGATCCTTGCGCCCACCCGCGAACTGGCTATGCAGGTGGCCGAGGCGATCTATAAGTATGGGAAGGGACGACGGATTAGTGTGGCCCCGGTCTATGGCGGCCAGCCGATCTATCGCCAATTGCGCGCACTGGAAAAGGGCGTGCAGGTGGTGGTTGGCACCCCCGGTCGGATCATGGATCATATGCGCCGGGGGACTCTTGCCCTCGATCAGATCAGTACGGTAGTTCTGGACGAGGCCGATGAGATGCTCGATATGGGTTTCGCGGAAGATATTGAGTTTATTCTTCAGCAGACCCCGCAGACTCGTCAGACGGCGCTCTTCTCGGCCACCATGCCCGAGGCGGTGCTTGGTCTGGCCCAGCGCTATACCAAGAACGCGAAGCGGATCAGCATTGTCTCTGAGCAGCACACGGCGACGCTTACCCGTCAGACCTACTACGAGGTGATGCCGCGTGAGAAACTCGACGCCCTCTGCCGCATCCTCGATGTCGAGACGCCCACGTCGGCGATTATCTTCTGCCGTACCCGCAGCGAAGCCGATAACATTGGCGAGAGTCTTCAGGGTCGCGGCTACCTCTCCGATGTTCTCCACGGCGATCTGAGCCAGGTTCAGCGCGACCGGGTGATGAAGCGATTCCGCGAGGGGGCGGCTGAACTGCTGGTGGCCACCGATGTCGCTGCCCGTGGGTTGGACATCCCCGATGTGACTCATGTGATCAACTACGATGTGCCTAACGACCCTGATGCCTACATCCACCGGATCGGGCGCACCGGACGGGCGGGGCGCAAGGGTCTGGCGATTACGCTGATCACCCCACGCGAGCGGCGGATGCTCCAGATCATCGAGCGATCTGGTCGTGCCCGTATCCAGCGCGAGAAGTTGCCGACTCTGGCTGATGTGGCATCGCGGCGGCGTGAGGCGTTTCGTGATGCGCTGCGCGAGGTGCTTGAGCAGGGCGACCTCGATCCCTACTTGCTGATGGTCGAGGAGATGGCGGAGGAGCATGATGCGGTTGATCTCGCCGCCGCCGCCTTCAAGCTGTTGCTGAACGAGGTAGATCAGGACGAGACGATCAGCAGTGTGGCAGGTGACGCCGTGGGAGCCGAGCCCGGCATGGTGCGGCTCTTCCTTGATGTTGGTCGCTTCGACCGCATCCGCCCGGCTGATATTGTTGGCGCAATTGCTAATGAGGTCGGATTGCCCGGCAAGAGCATCGGCAGCATTGACATCTATGACCGCTTCTCTTTTGTGGAGATACCCAACGAACACTCACAGAAGGTGCTGCACGTGCTGAGCGGTACCTCGCTGCGCGGCAAGCAGGTGCGTGTCTCCATTGCCAAGCCCAAGCGGTAGATCTGGCTAACGCCCCCCTCCCAACCTCCCCCCGATGGGGGGAGGAGTCGACTCC
>JBAXMH010000325.1:0-4644 GCA_037134395.1 Chloroflexales bacterium | reverse complement strand
CGGCTGGTGAGTGGCGGTTATAACATCCCTTCGGGGCGGAACAACGCGGTGGCCCGGTCCAAAGGCGACATGATCGCATGCACCGATGCCGGACTGACCCTCGATCCCAACTGGCTTGCGGCGATTATTGCGCCCCTGGAGCGCGGTGAGGCCGACCTTGTGGGTGGTTTCTTCGCGCCCGCGCCGCGCAGCCTGTTTGAACTGGCCCTCGGAGCCACCAACTATCGTGACGTGGACGAGATCAATCCGGCCACATTCCTGCCTTTCGGCAAATCAATAGCCTTTCGCCGCGAGGTGTGGGAGCGCGTGGGAGGATTCCCCACCTGGGCCAGCCACTGCGAGGATCTGATCTTCGACATCGCAGGTGAGCGGGCTGGCTACCGCCGATCCTTCGCCCCAGGGGCGATTGTCTCCTTCCAACCACGCCCGTCGCTACGGGCCTTCGCCCGCCAATATTTTCTCTACGCACGTGGCGACGGGGTGGCCGGGCTGTGGGGGAAGCGGCACGCGGCGCGCTACCTGGCCTACGCCGGACTTGTGGGCCTGTTAGGTGTCATCATCCGGCTCCCGACAACGCGGTTGCCGGGACTGGCCCTGATTGGAGTTGGTGTCGTCGGCTACACCCACAGCCCCTACCGCCGTCTATGGCCGCGCCTCACAAACCACTCTCCCGCCGAACGGGCCTACGCTCTGGCTCTCGTACCCATCATCCGCCTCGTGGGCGACCTCGCCAAAATGGCGGGCTATCCCGTGGGGCTGGTACGACGCCAGCGAACAGTGCCTCAATCCTGACATCAGACCCGCCAAACCGCGCAAAATCAGGATATAATCAACAATCCTTCAGAAGTCACTCGTTAGCAACCCCGGCGCATTGACGCGCCTTTCGTACAACAACGAGATGTCGCCATAGAAGAACAAAGAAAGGCACAGACATATGTCTGTGAGCTTCTGTGCTTTTCTGTGGCCATAAATTGCAGAGCCGACCTATGACATTTCGCGTTGAGGCCCCCTATACGCCCACCGGCGACCAACCCCTAGCGATCCAGAATCTCGTTGCCGGGCTGAACGCAGGCCATCGCCACCAGACTCTGCTCGGGGCCACGGCCACGGGCAAGACTGCGGTTATGGCCTGGATTTTCGAGCAGGTTCAGCGCCCCACTCTCGTCCTTGCCCATAACAAAACTCTAGTCTCGCAGCTCTGGGCCGAGTTTCGCGATTTCCTGCCCGACGCCGCCGTCGAGATGTTTATCTCTTACTACGATGAGTACACGCCTGAGGCGTATGTGCCCAGCAAGGATCTCTACATCGAGAAAGAGGCCAGCATTAATGAAGAAATTGACCGGCTGCGCCACGCGGCGACGCAGGCCCTCTTCACCCGCCGCGATGTGCTGATCGTCGCGTCGGTCTCGGCGATCTTTGGCCTTGGCTCGCCCCACGACTACGGCCAGGTGGTGATCCCGCTACGCAAGGGTGAGGTGCGTAACCGCGATAAGCTCCTGCGCCAGTTGATTGACCTTCAGTTTGAGCGTAACGACATTGATTTTCATCGCGGCACCTTCCGCGTGCGTGGCGATACCCTCGATATTGTGCCGGCCAACAGCGAGACAGCGGTGCGGGTCGAGTTTTGGGGTGATGAGATTGAGCGGATCGTTGAGCTTGATCCGCTCACGGGCGAGATTCTGCTTACCCGCACCGCCGTGGACATCTACCCGGCCAAGCACTTTGTCACCACTAAAGATAAGCTCTCCCTGGCGGTGCGCAGTATCCAGGACGAGCTTGGTGATCGGCTGCGTGAACTGGAGGCGAACGGCAAGGTGCTGGAAGCCGCTCGGCTGAAGCAGCGCACCATGTACGATCTGGAGATGCTCGGCGAGGTTGGCTATTGCTCAGGCATCGAGAACTACTCGCGGCATATGGATGGCCGCAGCCCCGGCCAGACGCCCTGGACGCTGATTGATTATTTCCCCGACGATTTTTTGCTCTTTATTGACGAGAGCCACATCAGTCTGCCGCAGGTGCGCGGCATGTATAAGGGCGACCGCTCGCGCAAGGAGACGCTGGTGGACTTCGGGTTTCGGCTACCCTCAGCCCTAGACAACCGGCCCATGCACTTTGAGGAGTTCGAGAAGCACATTTACCAGGCAATCTATGTTTCGGCCACGCCCGGCCCCTACGAGCGCCAGCACAGCCAACAGATCGTTGAGCAGATTATCCGGCCCACTGGTCTGGTGGACCCGATCATCGAGGTGCGCCCAAGCAAGGGCCAGGTGGATGATCTGGTGGCCGAGGCGCGCAAGCGTGTAGCCAAGGGCCAACGCGCCCTGGTAACGACACTTACCAAACGCATGGCCGAGGATCTAGCCGACTACCTCAAAGAGGTGGGCGTGCGGACGATGTACCTGCACGCCGATATTGATACGATGGAGCGGGTCGAGATCCTGCGCGACCTGCGCCTGGGGGTGTATGATGTGGTGGTCGGCATTAACCTGTTACGCGAAGGTCTCGATCTGCCCGAGGTGAGCCTGGTGGCCGTCCTCGACGCGGACAAAGAGGGTTTCTTGCGCTCGGAGACCTCGCTGATCCAGATTGTTGGTCGGGCGGCCCGCCACCTGGAGGGTCGCGTCATTATGTACGCCGACACGATCACCGCCTCGATGAATGCGGCGATCACAGAGACCCAGCGCCGCCGCGATATTCAGACCGCCCACAATCTCCGCCACAACATTACGCCGGTGGGCATCTCCAAAGGCGTGCGCGACCTATCGGATCGCCTACGCAAGATGGCCGATGAGCGCGGCGACTATCAGGTACACGGCAAAAATGTTGCCGCCAAGCCGATCATCACCGAGATCCCGCGTGACGAACTGAACAAGCTAATCAAGGATCTGGAGAAGCAGATGAAGCAGGCCGCCAAAGACCTTGAATTTGAGAAGGCCGCCTCCCTGCGCGATCAGATTGTGGAACTGAGGAAGACGCTGGCGCTGGATTGATTTTAGATTGCAGATTGTGGATTGCAGATTGGGGAAGAGCAATCTGCAATCCACAATCCACAATCCACAATCTGCAATCTAAAATCTAAAATCTAAAATCCCTATGGCAGTCCACATCTGGATCGGCGAAAAGCCAGAACATCCTAACGAGCGGCGAGCGATCATGGCGCTGGCGAATGGCCTCGAACGGCTGGACGGCCTGCACCTGATCCTGGCCAACTTTAGCGTGGGCGGGCGCACCGTCGATCTGGTGATCATCAAGCATGATGCGATCTTCATCGTTGAGCTGAAACACTGTGATGGACGGGTGATCGGCAGCGTTAATGGCCCCTGGTTTGTGGAAGGCCGCAACGGCGAGCGCAAGCGGCTCAATCCTGGTCGCAAGAACCCCTACAACCAGGTCATCTCCTACTTCCACGCCCTGACCAACTTCCTCAATGAGCATCGCCGCGAATTTCTCTCGGAGCAGAAGGCCAACGATATTGACTTCCGCACTTGCAAGCGGGTAGTGGTCATCTCACCGACGATGCAGGCGGGCGCGGAGATTGAGCTAGATTGGAAGGTGGAACTAAAGGGTCTGGATGAACTGCCGGCCTACCTGATCACCGAGCGATCCTCTGAGATCGAGCTTACCGATGAGGAGATGCTGGCCATCCCGGCCCTGCTCCACTGTACGCCCTGGGACGAGATCAACACAGTGATCAAGGGTGTGGTGGGTGAGCCTGTCCCGGCGGTAGAGACACCCCGGCGGGGCGTCTCAGATACCGAGGGAGAGACACCCCGGCGGGGCGTCTCAGATACCGAGGGAGAGACACCCCGGCGGGGCGTCTCTACACCGGACGCGCCCATCCCCGTCCCCGCCAGTCGCCTAGAACGAGCACGACTCATCCTGCGCACCACCACTGGCCGGGTCGCTGCTGGGCTTGCCGTCATCGTGGCCATCCTCTTCGCCGTCCTTGTCCTACGCCCGCCCCAGATCATCACCCCCGGCGGCGATCAGCCCCTCGTCCCCATTGCCGATGTGACCGGCGTGCCCACGAGCGGCTCAATCTCACTGGCTGCCGCCGCCGAGAGTACCTGTCACTGGTCAAGCTACCAGCTTGTGGGCAAGCGCTGGGACGGAGCGAGTGGGGGCTGGATCAGCGTGGCTTCAGGTGGCAGCGGTGGCGGGATTCTGCCTGAGGTTGTGGTGGCTCTGGAGCAGGTTGCCACGTGTAGTGATCAGATCACGCTCACCTGGAGCGTACAGAACCACACCGACCAGGAGATCAGCTTTCCCCTGCGCAGCGACAACATCCAGCTCAGCGATAGTCTGGGCAACGAGTATCAGATCTCTGACAACGTCTCGCAGCCGCGCAACCTGCGGGTTGCGCCCGGTGCGCAGGAACGCGGGGTCACGGTGGCCGACCGACCGATCAGCCGCAGCGCAAGTTCGCTGCTCGTACGACTGAAGAGCCAGCCATTTGGCGAGGCGAGCTTTGTTATCTCATTACCAAAATAGAGCTATAGTAATCCTCTTGGAGTCGTGAAGGGGAGTCCAGGCTTCAGTCGGCTAAAGCCTGGACTCCCCTTCACAATCGGAATTAGGACTGCTATATCTGGGGAAATGATACAACGTGGCATCACTCATTTTGATCGTTGATGATAACGCCCT
>JBAXMH010000324.1:0-4652 GCA_037134395.1 Chloroflexales bacterium | reverse complement strand
CTCCGGCTGCTCGGACGGTTCGGCACGGTGTGTCGGGGTGAGAGCGGCCCAACGCACGCCTTAGCCGCGCCGCCGACTGAACCGTGATTGAACGCCACGGCCATGGAGAAGAATAAACGTTCGTAAACCGCCGCTAGCGGCGTCGGCTACAGGCGCTGTTGGGCCGGGGCATGGCAGACGACGGACCTTCGGGATGCCCAACCGGGGGCACGGCAGGGTGTCACGTGCAGAATTATTCTGCGCATTTGTTGCAGAGATAACGTGCGCATTACGCGCATGTGTCACCCAGCGTCGCGGGAGTACCGGATTGGCAGAACCACTCGCACCCTCATGCCCCGCGCTTCAGGTATTGGTAGAGGGTATCGCGGCTGATTCCAAACTCCTCGGCCAGGGCGGCCTTCGGCTCACCGATCTCGACCCGTCGCCGCAACTCCGCCGCCTGCGCGGGTGAGAGGGTTTGTTTGCGACCCCGGTAGACCCCGCGTTGCCTGGCCAGCGCAATGCCTTCCCGTTGTCGCTCGGTGCGCAACGCCCGTTCACAGGCGACAAGCGCGTCCATGAGGGCATGCATGCGTGCCATCAGCGGCGAGTCCTCGCCGGTGAAGGTCAGTCCTTTGTCCACGAAGGTGATGCGGACCCCGCACTGCGTCAGGTGCTGCACCAAGCGGCGCAACTCTTCCAGATTTCGCGCCAGACGATCCATGCGCTGGACGACCAGCGTGTCGCCCGCACGCACGAAGGCCAGCGCCTGATCGCGGGCCGGCCACGGGACGTCCTTGCACGATCTGCGGTCGGTGAACACCCGATCAACCGACACCTGCGCCAGTTGTTGCTCGGGATGCTGATCCAGACGGCCGATCCGGATGTAGCCGATGCGTTGCTCCTTCATCGTCCCTCCTGCTGCTGGCCCGCGCACACACCGTGTCGTCAGCGCGAGTGAAGTATCAGCCGCCCTTGACGCCAGGCGTATACTCCTCATGCCACCCCCATCCACTGCACAGAATAGCCCTTCTGTGCAGTGGACTGTCCTCATCCGGCGCGATTCGCGGGCACGACGACCTCCGTATCGCTTCCCGTTTACTTCACGAAAGGTGAATCTGGTGCACGACTTCCCGCACGATACCCTCAGCGACTGGCGTGACCGCTACCTCCACCTCGCCGTCACCGGCGTGCGCTCGCCCGCAGTCACAGCTAAGATCACCCTCCATCTTCAGCGTTTCACCGACTTCTTCACCACCCGCTACGGTCACGACCGCATTGCCCCCTGCCTCCGCCGCGATGTCCTCGATTGGCAGAGCCACCTGCGCGATGCGCAGCACCTCGCTCCCGCCACTGTCAACAACCACATCGCCGCCCTCTCCGCCTTCACCACCTGGGTGCATGCCCAGGACCCGCACCGCTTTGCCCTCGGCGACCCGGCCAAGGGCATCCGCGAGCTTGGCCTCCCACCCCTCGAACCCCGCGCCCTCACCGACGATCAGGTGCGCTCGCTCAAAAACCTCTGTGATCGGCTGGAACGTTTCCACCTGCGCCGTGGCCGACGCGGTGCCACGGCGCGCACGGCCAGCGTGCGCGCCACCGGCCGCCCCTGGCGCGACCGGGCGATCATCTTCGTCCTGCTCTCCACCGGGTTGCGCCGCGAGGAGCTTGTCCGCCTCGACCGCGACCAGATGGAACCCAACACGGCTGCGGCCCTCCGTGTCGCTCGTCGCGCCCGACTGACCCGTGTGCGCGGCAAGGGCCAGACTGAGCGCACTGTCTTCCTCTCCGCCGATGCTCGCATGGCCGTGGCGGACTATCTGGACCGTGAGCGCGCACGCGATGCGGGCGATACCGCCCCGGCGCTCTTCCTCAGCGCCACCGGATTGCCCGCCCGCACCGCCGATGGTCGGCTCTCGCCGCGTGCGATCAATCTCATCCTCGAACAGATCGGTCGCTGGCACGATGCCGAGCAGCACGACCCCGCACGCCGGATCGTCCCCCTGCGGCCCCACGATCTGCGCCACACCTTTGCCTTCCAGCTCGCCCGCACGACCGGTGCCGACGCCTATGAGCTGGAGCGTCGTCTCGGCCACCGCTCGCAACGCTACATTCAGCGCTACACCAACCCGCCCGAACCCGTGGCGGCCAGCTACATCGAGGGCTTCTAACGGTGAACCCACCCCGTCCCCTCACCGCGCTCAACGACGCCCAGCGCGCCACCGCCCTGGCCCGCTTTACGCTGCTTCAACCCCACCTGGAGGCCGGTATCACCCTCCGCGCCATCGCCGCTCAGCATGGCCTTGCCTACCGGACGCTTCAGGTATGGCTCGCCCGTTATCGTCAGCTTGGCCTCGCGGGCCTCGCCCACCAACCGCGCGCTGACCGGGGTACGCACCGTCGCGTGCCGCCCACCCTCCAGATCCTCATTGAAGGGCTCGCCATCCAGGCTCCGCCGCTCAGTGCGGCCGCCATCCATCGCCAGATCGCCCCGGTGGTCACCGCACAGGGGTGGGTACTCCCCAGCTATCGCACCGTCGCCCAGATCATTCAGCAGCTCGACCCCGGCCTGGTGACTCTGGCCCAGCAGGGGACACGGGCCTATCAGGAGGCCTTCGAGATGCTCTATCGCCGTGAAGCGACCCGCTCCAATGAACTCTGGCAGGCCGACCATTGTCTGCTCGATGTGTGGCTGTTCGATGAACGCGGCCGTCCCGCCCGCCCCTGGCTCACCATTATTGAAGATGATTACAGCCGCGCAATCGCCGGGTTCCATCTGACTTTTCAGGCACCCACGGCACTCCAAACGGCGCTCACCCTCCACCAAGCGATCGGGCGCAAGGCCGAGCCGCAGTGGACGATCTGTGGCATTCCTGAGCGATTCTACACCGACCACGGCAGCGATTTTACCTCCCAGCACATGGAGCAGGTGAGTGCGGATATCCGTATGCCGCTGGTGTTCTCCCAGCCCGGTCATCCGCGTGGTCGCGGGCGAATCGAACGATTCTTCCAGACCCTGAACCAACTGTGGCTTTGTCATCAGCCGGGCTATACGCCACCCAAGACCCCGCCTGCCCCGCCCGTCCTCACCTTGCCACGTTTCGTGCCGGGCCTGCTGACATTTCTCCTCAATGACTATCACCACCGCATCCATGGGGAGACCGGACAGGCACCGCAGGCCCGATGGGAAGCCGGAGCCTTCATCCCGCGCATGCCCGACTCGCTCGCGCAGCTTGATCTGTTGCTCCTCACGGTCGCCAAACCCCGCCGGGTTCAACGCGATGGCATCCACTTCCAGGGCTTTCGCTACCTCGATCTGACCCTGGCTGCCTACATCGGCGAGGCCGTCGTCATCCGCTACGACCCGTGCGACATGGCCGAAATCCGGGTCTACCACCAGGGAACCTTCCTCTGCCGGGCCGTCGCCCAGGAGTTGGATGGGCAGACGATCAGCCTCAAGGAGATTATTCAGGCACGGAACCATCAGCGCCATCAGCTACACACCGAAGCGAACGCCCATCGTGCCATGGTCGAGCAGCTCGTGCCTCCCCTCCCCGTCGAACCCCCACCTGCACCACCGGATGAGCCGTCTGCGGCGCCCGCATCCTCGCGCGTGAAACGGTACACCGATGACTGATCTCCCCGCTGCCCCTGCCCATCCCTTCGTCATCACGAAGGAGTATCGCCGTTTTATCGAGTTCTGTGAGGCATGTCGCCGGGATCGCTATATTGGGCTCTGCTATGGCGCACCAGGGGTCGGTAAGACTCTCTCGGCGCGCTCCTACGCACGCTGGGATAGCATCGAGCGCTACGCCCTACGGCATCGTGAGGCCGCCACGATACCTGCGGATGTGGCCGCGTGTCGGACGGTCTTCTTCACCGCGCCGGTGGTCTGTTCCCCGCGACAACTCACTGATGAAATCAACTTCGCCGGCCATCGGCTGACCCAGGCGGTCGAGGACGCGCTGGCGCTGGCAGCCGCTCCGGAAGACGCGCCAGCGCGGCGGATCGAAGGCTGGATGGAGCTGCTCATCATTGATGAGGCGGATCGTCTCAAGCTGATCGCGCTCGAAACCATGCGCGACCGCTACGATCAGGGCCAGATCGGCCTGGTGCTGATGGGTATGCCGGGGATCGAGAAACGCATGGCGCGCTACCCGCAACTCTACTCGCGGGTGGGCTTTGTGCATCACTTCCGCCCTCTGAGTGAGGCGGAAGTCCGCTTCATCCTTGCACACCACTGGACGCACCTGGGAATGACGACGGACACGGCCGACTTTACGGATGCGGAGACGTTGGCGGCGATCATCCGCATCACCAACGGCAACTTTCGGCTCCTCCAGCGCCTCTTCGCGCAGATCACACGGGTGCTCAGCATCAACCATCTGCAGAGCGTGACCAGAGAGGTCGTCGAGGCAGCCCGTGAGAGTCTGGTAATCGGTGTTATGTAGCCTGCTCGCCAGGCGACAATGCGCACGTTATCTCTGCAACAAATGCGCAGAATAATTCTGCACGTGACAGGCAGGGACACCGAGGTCGCCACAACGGGCAGGGACGCGACGAGACGTGATCGGGCGACGGGCCATACGGCACGCGATCCGGCGAGAGGCCCTACGGTACGCGACGACCATTCTCGACGCCGTGTCCGGCGACGGGCGATACCGCACGCGACG
>JBAXMH010000323.1:0-4667 GCA_037134395.1 Chloroflexales bacterium | reverse complement strand
GCCCGCTCCAGGTAGCGGCTCATCCAGTAGAGGCTATCGGCGACTCGTGAGAGCATATTCCCCCCTCGTAGGGACAGTAGGGGCGCATCGCGATGCGCCCCTACTGTCCCTACTCAAACAACACCCACGTATCCTTGCTGCCCCCGCCCTGCGAGGAGTTGACCACCAACGAGCCACGGCGCAGGGCCACGCGGGTCAGCCCGCCAGGTACAATCGTCACCTGATCGCCGTTGAGAATGTAGGGCCGCAAATCAATATGCCGTGGCTCAACCTGCTCGTCTATAAAACAGGGCGCACGCGAAAGGCTAAGGGTAGGCTGAGCGATATAGTTGCGCGGGTTAGCGATGATCAAGTCGTGGAAGGTATCGCGCTGCTCGCGGGTGCTGTGCGGGCCGATCAGCATACCGTACCCGCCCGATTCGCCCACCGCCTTAACCACCAGGTCGTCCAGATGTTCCAGCACGTAGGCCCGGTCATCGGCCTTGTCGCATAAGAAAGTCTCGATGTTCTGAAGGGCCGGCTCCTCGCCCAGGTAGTAGCGAATAATCGCCGGGACGTAGGCGTAGACGGCTTTATCATCGGCAATGCCGGTGCCGATGGCGTTGGCCATGGCGACATTGCCTGATCGGTAGGCGTTGAGCAGACCAGGCACGCCCAGGATCGAGTCAGGCCGGAAGGCCAGCGGGTCAATGAAGTCATCATCGAGACGCCGGTAGATCACATCAACTCGCCGCAACCCGGCGGTGGTCCGCATGTACACAATATTATCATGCACCAGCAGATCGCGCCCCTCAACCAACTCAATGCCCATGATCCGAGCCAGGAAGGTGTGTTCAAAATAGGCCGAGTTATAAACCCCCGGCGTCAGCAGGACAATCGTTGGGTCGGAGCGATGTTCGGGGGCCAGAGCGCGCAGGGTGGTGAGCAGAGCCTTGCCGTAGTCGTCAATCGGGCGCACGCCGTAGTTGGCGAAAAGCCGGGGGAAAGCCCGCTTCATCACCGAACGGTTGGTGAGCATATAACTCACGCCGCTCGGCACGCGCAGGTTATCCTCTAGCACCGCAAAGCTACCATCCGGCAGACGCACCAAGTCGGTGCCTACCACCGTAATGTAGGCATTGCGCGGGACGTTGACGTTGCGCATCTCGCGGCGATAATGCTGGCAGGTATAGATCAACTCACGCGGGACAACCCCGTCCCGGAAGATCTTCCCGTCGTGGTAGATGTCGTGGAGGAAATGGTTCAGCGCAGTGATGCGCTGAGCCAGACCACGCTCAACAACAGCCCACTCACCGGCGGTGATAATTCGGGGCAGCAGGTCGTAGGGAAAGATCCGTTCAGTGCCGGCGTCCTCGCCGTACACGGTGAAGGTGATCCCCTGGTTGAGGAAGGAGGCATCGGCGTAACGCTGGCGCTGGAGCAATTCGCTCGCGCCCATCTCGCGCAGCCGATCATAGAGGGTGCGGTAGTGTTCGCGCACCTGCCCGAGGGGCGTGAACATTTCATCGTAGGCCGTATCAAGCTGATAGCTCGCGAAGGGGGGGCGACCAATATCCGTTGCGCTGCGCTCGTTAGGCATCGTGCGTCGAGTCCTGATCTACGAAGGGATCACGCTCGCAGAGAGGGCGTCAGGGCATCGTTGCCGTAGCGTCTTCACTTAGATTCTCTGGGTTAAAGGGTATAGTACTCTGGAGGGTGCAATCCGTCAAATGTGACCCTCAATCCACGCTATCGTCTTATCGGCCAGCCGGTCGAGGGCGCGTACCGAGAGGGCGATATGCTCCTCCAGGGTATCCTCGATCTTGTTGTGCGAGATGCCACGCAGACTCTGCACAAAGAGCATAACCGTCGGCACCCCCGCACGGCACACCTCGGCGTCGTCGTGCAGCGGGCCGCTCGGCAGCCGATGCGATGTCCCGCAGGTCTCTCGAATCGCCTCGTCACACAAATCCATCAACTCGGGGTGGAAGGGGATGGGCGCGATCCGCCAGAGCGGGTGCCACTCGACGCTAATCTGCTCTTCCTCTGCAAACCGCCGACTAGCCTCCTGAGCCATCGCCAGCATACGCGCCAGTTTCTCGCCGTCCAGGTGGCGCTGGTCGAGCAGTTGTTCGGCGGTCTCCACCACCGAGGTGACGATGCCGGGCGAGCAGACCACGCCGCCCGATGTACACACGGCTCCGTCGCCCACCTCACGGGCGATCTCGCGGATGTGCAGGGCCAGCTTGGCCGCACCGGCCAGCGCGTCCTTGCGCCTGTCCATAGGCGTCGAGCCAGCGTGGGCGGCCTGGCCGCGCCAGATGATCCGGTTGCGCTCGACACCAAAAGTGCCCAGCACCACGCCCAGGGGCAAGCCCATGCGCTCCAGCACCGGCCCCTGCTCGATGTGCAATTCCAAGTAGGCGGCAGCCTTCGCCAACTGGCGGCTGGCCAGGTGCGCCGTGCGCAGATCAATCCCGAACGCGCCTACCGCCTCGGGCAAGGTGATCCCGTCACGATCAACCAGTGTCGCCTGCACCTCTGGGTTGAAGTAGCCCGATGCGGCGCTGGAGCCGAAGACGCTGCGCCCAAAGCGTGCCCCTTCCTCGTCGGCCCAATCTACCAAGCGCACCGTCACCGGCGGGGTACCCTGAGCCGCCAGCCTGCGCAGCACCTCTAGCCCGGCCACCAGATTCAGGCAGCCGTCGAGCCAACCGCCGTTCGGCACCGAGTCGATATGGCCACCGATCAGCAGCTCGCGCTCGGATTTTCCGCGCAAGGTAGCCCACTGGTTGCCAGCCTCGTCGGTGAATACCTCCGCTGGCAGATCGGCCAGTTTTGCGCGCATCCACGCCCGAGCCCTGGCCCACGTCTCTGTCCAGGCCACACGCTGCGCGCCATTCTCGTCGCCGGTCAGGGCGCGCAGCTCCTTCAGTTCCGCCAGCGTGCGGGCGGGGTTCACGGTCAATTCGCCTGTTCCCATCAACACCCTCTACTCGATGGTTGGGTCGTGGCCCGCCGGTGTCGTGGGCGGCGTGGCGGTCGGGACGTGGCGGCGCTGCATGAATGTGCGCAGCAGCAGCCATGCCAACAGGCCGAAGGCGATCAGCTTAGCAAGGCCAAAGAACATGCCAATGATGCCGAAAATGCCGCGATGACCCTGACGGCCCATCATACCCTGGCCCATCATACCCTGGCCCATCATGGGCTTGGGGCTTTTCCAGTTGCCCTGGTTGCGCTGGGCACGACCAGAGGGCTGAGTTTGGGCCGCCTGAGGTGCCACCTGCGCCGCAGGCGGCGCATTACCGAATCCAGGAAATCCCTGCTGGGCACCCATTGGCCCGACGGACCACATCATCCCACCCGACTGCTGGTTGTTTCGGGGGGATCGCCCACCCAAGGCCACCATCAGGGCGATACCAGCCAGGATGATCGCCACCCAACCCTGCCAGTTATGGTTGCGTTGCATTGCTCGCTCCTCTTTTGTTGTTACCGATAGTATTGAAGGTCGCAGAGTCGGGGTACACCCGAAACTCTGCCACTACAGCATACCGAAGGACTGTGAAGAGATAATGAAGAGTCTGAGGAGATGTTGGGGAGAAGTGGTGTAGAACCGCCCCGCCGAGATGAATCTACACCGGTGGCCAAGGAACATTCGGGCCGGGGCCAGGAGCAGGGAAGCAGCCGTCGGTGATCAGGGCTTTCAGGCGACGGCGCAGAGCCCGCAGCTCTGCCTTATCCAGCAACCCGGCGAGCGTCTGGGCCAGCGAGTCATTGGCATCCAGGCGGTCGCGTAACATCACAAATGCCGTCATTACCTCGGTGGGCAGGGGATCGCCCACAAAGTCCCAGATCACCGTGCGCAGCTTCGGCTCGAAGTGGAAGCAGATCCCGTGGTCAATCGCCCAGAGCCGACCGTCATTCCCCTTGAGGGCGTGCCCCCCCTTGCGGTCGGCATTATTCACCAGCACATCGAAGGCGCAGAGCCGACGGATCACATCCTCGTAGCCGCCCGCCTTGAGCATCGTAAACAGGTGCGACTCCTCATCGTTCTCGATAAAGAGCTGGAGCATACCCACACCATAGGGGCCGTCGCGCTGCACCGTGGGCGGCACTAGGCCGAAGCCGAGCGCCTCGCTGACCAGATAGGCCGCCACCTCGCGCCGGTAGAGCGTGCCACGCGGAAAGTCCCACAGGGGCCGCTCGCCCCGCTGCGGTTTGTAGATACCCAGCAGGTTCAGCCCCGCGTAGCTCACCGTCGTGAGCAGAGTATAGTTGCTGCTGTAGGGCATCGCCGCCGCCACCGACAGTTCGCCGTGGGTGAGCGCATCAAGGACGCGGGATGCTTCCATCGGGCGGGGCTGCTCGTCCATGTGTGGATACGCCCTCTTGTACGATTGCGGATTGTGGATTGCCGATTGCCGATTAGGGATGGGGAAAATCTTAAGTATCCCGCATGTCACGCTGAGCGAAGCGAAGCGTCCCGGCGATGATAATGCACACCGGGACGCTTCGCTTCGCTCAGCGTGACACTGTATGCGTTCGACCTGAAACCCGAAACCCGAAACCTGAAACCCGAAACCTGAAACCTGAAACCCGAAACCCGAAACCCGAAACCTGAAACCTGAAACCTGAAACCTGAAACCCGAAACCTGAAACCCGAAACCTGAAACCCGAAACCTGAAACC
>JBAXMH010000322.1:0-4677 GCA_037134395.1 Chloroflexales bacterium | reverse complement strand
CTCTCTTTAGGGACGCAGATCTCTATTATCCCGTTTTTGGTGGTATGTGTCACGCTGAGCTTCGCTCTGCGTGACACATACCACCAAAAACAAAGCCTGTTCTACAAATCCTAGTGGACACGTTAACGCACTAGTGGTAGGATAAGGGCGGTCTGGATGCGTCCTCATTCCACATGTGTTTTGTGTACCTCATGGGATACCACGATCACCAGCAGCGCGCCCATATCGAGAGTCCCGAACCTATCCGCTGCGGTATAATCACCGTCAGCGATACACGCACGTTCGAGACTGATACTAGCGGAGTCGCGATCCGCGCTGCACTCACACAAGCCGGCCATGATGTGGTAAGATATAACATAGTTCATGATGAGCCGGCGCAGATCGCCACCCTTGTCCGCACGCTCGCATCCGAGGGCTGCAAGCTGATCATTACCAACGGTGGTACCGGTATCGCCCGTCGTGACAGCACGTTTGAGGCGATTGACGGTCTGCTTGAGAAGCGTCTGCCCGGGTTTGGTGAACTTTTTCGTATGCTGTCATACGATGACATCGGCCCAGGCGCGATGCTCTCGCGGGCAACGGCGGGGATTCACGCGGGTGCCCTGGTCTTTTGTCTGCCTGGCGCTACCGCCGCCGTCCGCCTTGCCCTGGAAAAGCTGATCATGCCCGAGCTGTCCCACCTGATATGGGAGACTGTGCGCCAGTGATGCGATGGTAGCAGTTTTCTGGTATAGTGTGAGCGTCGCAGCCTCTACACTGCCGTTCTCCTCGTAAGCCGTGTAAGGAGCCAGAGATCCCATGACGAGCGTAGACGCATTCCGTGGCCTGCACTACCCTAATAAGATTGGCCGCCTAACCTTCCTGTCGCTCGAAGAGGTGATGGGGCTGAATGGTGTGAAGGCGCTGTTTCGCCTAGCAGATCTCAATCAATACCTTGACGGGTATCCACCGAATGATCTGAAGCGCGAGTTTCCCTTCGAGGCAATTGCGGCGTACTCAGTGGCGTTGAGTACCATGTACGGCCCCCGAGGTGCCCGTGGCCTTGAACTGCGCGCCGGTCGCGTTGCCTTCTCCCTTGGCCTGAAGGAGTTTGGCCCGCTGCTCGGTATGGCCGATTTGGCACTGAAGCTGATGCCGATCACCATGAAGCTGAAGATCGCCCTAAACGCAACAGCCCAGACGTTCGACCGCTTCAGTGATCAGTCAAGCCACGTTGAGGAAGAGCGCGGGCAGTTCGTGTATCACATCACGAAATGTTCGAACTGTATCACCCGCCCTGAGCCCGGCCCGGTCTTCTATATTGCCCGTGGCATCATTGAAGAGGCAACCGCATGGGTCTCCGGCGGTCGTCGCTTTGCAGTCGAGCAGTGTACCTGCATGGCCCAGGGCGCACCCTCATGTAGTTTCAACATCGGCAAAGAGCCCCTTGAGTAATTGCAGATTGTAGATTGCCGATTGTAGATTGCTGGGCAATCTACAATCGGCAATCTGCAATCTACAGTCTGCAGTCGCCATGCGCTGGCTCGCTCTTAAACTCATCCGCCTCTACCAAGTCGCTATCTCTCCGTGGATCCCGCCAAGCTGTATCTATACTCCTACCTGCTCGCAGTATGGCATTGAGGCGATCAGCAAGTACGGGTTCCTGAAGGGCAGTTGGCTCACCGCGAAACGTATCCTGCGCTGTCACCCCTGGGCTCACGGCGGCCACGATCCTGTCCCCTAGCACGTCACCCCTGTCTGCAACTTTTTTCCTGTGTCCGTCGTTATAACCCCAGAGTGAGGGAGCCGCTCCTCACCGGCCAGCCATTGTGACATGCGACGATATGGCAGCCCCATCTGACGACGACGGCGCAGTTGCGCCAGGAGAACGTACACGGTGGCAGAACCATCCCGCGAGATAATTGCCCTTGCCCAGCAGGGCGATTCCCAGGCGCTCACTCAGTTGGTGCTTGGCCAGCAACAATATGTCTATAGCATCGCGATGAGCGTACTCAAGAACCCTGAGGATGCCGCTGACCTGACTCAGGAGGCGTTCATCCGGCTCTTCCGTGCGCTGCCGCAGTATAACGGCGAAAGTCGCTTCACCACATGGCTCTATCGTCTGGTGGTAAACCTTTGCCGCGATGAGTTGCGACGTCGTGGGCGTCAGGTGCAGGTCTCTCCACCTTCGAATGAAGACGCGGACATCGATCCGATTTCCAGCGTTGCCGATGATGATCGCTGGACTGACCCGGCGCAGTCGCTCGACTCGCACGAGCTACGCGACCAGGTGCGCAGCGCCCTCGGACAACTGGAGGAGCACTATCGGTTGGTGCTTACGCTCTACTACTTCGAGGATATGAAGTATGCCGATATCTCAACGATCCTTGATATTCCACTGAATACGGTGAAGAGCCATATTCGGCGCGGTAAAGAACGACTGGCAACGATTTTGGAGACACAGGAGCAGCCGCCAATGACGCGAGGGGTGACGCACACGCCGCAGATCCAGCCGCAGATCCAGCGGCCACACATTACGCCCCTGCATCTGATGTTCCAATTGGCCGGGAGGTAGAGGATGAACACTTCACGTGAACTGCCACCTCGTGAGCCAGAGAATGCCCTCGATCAGATTCTGCGCCAGGAGTTGCGCTGGGATGTAACACCGCTACTCACCGCACAGCTCTTGGCTCTGATACCCGGCCCGCCTGTGCTGATGCCAACCCTGGTTCGTCCGAAATCATGGTATCGCCTGCTGGTACTCGTGCTGACAGCAGTGGCGATTGGGTTCTCTCTGGCGATGGCGTGGCAAATCTACAGCCTTCTTGGCACTCAACTAGGTATCGAGATGATGCTTACCCAGATCCAGGACGCACCGGGAGCCGGACTCCAGCAGCTCTACGACGCCCTGCCGATCTCACGTCAGTTCGTGGGCGTGCTGGTCGCTGTGCGCAACCAACTCCACTGGCTACTCTTGGCCGTTGTCCTCTGGCTGGCCCTCGATGGCTGGCAGCCTCGTCGTCTCTCCCAGCGGCGTACAACATCCTGACATCCTCGTGAAGATGCTTTTACACCGAACGACCGGCGCTACAGCGCCGGTCGTTCGGTGTGTTTAGATTCGTTCGCGCACTCGGTGCAGCCGCCAGGTGCGAAGAAGGAGGGTTATACCGAGCAAAAGAACACCTCCAACCGGCAATCCTCCGCTGGTATCGGGCAGTGGTGCCGATGCATCGGGCACACTGGCTACTGGCGTGGGGGTAACGGATGACGTGCTGGGAACAGCACTAGCCGACGTACTCATGACCGCGCTGTCTGGCGTCCCACTACTGAGGGTGCTGACAGACGACGGCATTGTTGTTACTGTGGAAGCCGGGCTGGGTGTCGAAGTAGAGGGCACCGTAGCCGAGGCTGCCAGCAATTGCGGGCTTGCACTAACGACCAGCACGCTGGACACATTCGAGAAGGCAACCGTACTCAGGCCGTCGTACCGAGCTTGTCCCTGCGCGGTCAACAGGGTTCCGGGGGTGACGCCGGTTCTGATGCGTGCGGCAATCGTCAGTTCAACGCCCTCGCCTGGGGCAAGCTGGGCGATTGTGTAGCGCACCTCGTTGCCGGTGACTGTCGGATCAGATCCGCGATCCGCCTTCGCCCCGCGAACCTCAATATTGGACGGTATCTGGCTGCTCAGGGTTACATTGTGCAGGGTACCAGAGCCGTTTGCATACGCGATGCGCGTATTTCGGATCACCAGCGTAAAGTTAATCTCCTGGCCGGGGTAGGCGCTCCCCCAATCGCTGCCGAGACGAAAGAAGATGTCGTTGACGGGGGATGGAGAAGGGGTGGGAGTATTGGGTAACGCTGTGTTCGTCGGGGGCAAGGGGGTGATGCTTGGCACCGCCGTGACCCTGATGCGGGTTGCGGTTGGACGCGCTGGCCGCGACACGACAGGCGCGGCGGTAGGCGGCGCGGTAGGTATCACTGGCTCTGGCGTCGGTGGTGCCGGGGGCGGCGGCGGCGTTTCCGTAGGACGAGCCTGCCGCTGCGCGGACTCGGGCGCTGGATTGGGATGTGGCGCGGATGTCGGCTTTGTCGTGGGAACAGACGTCACAGGTGGGGATGTTGGCGAAGGCACCGAACTCGTACTCGTCGGTGGTATGGGCGTAACCGGTGACGTAGCCGTACTCGTGGGGGGTTGCACGGGTGTCTGCGTCGCTCCGATCGGCGTGTTGGTAGGAGTGGGAACAGCCGCACCAGACACTGTCACATTCACACTACCCGACACACCAGCGACGCTTGCAGTGTTCGAGATCAGCGTGCCGTTTGGGGTGCCGGACTTCACGCGCACCTGGATCGTCACCGACGCTGAATGAGCAGCACTGACTGTGAGCTGACAGCTTACGATTTGTCCTAATGTACAGGTACCCGCCCCCGAGGTAGCACTCAGCACATCCAGATTACTGTCAATCGGATCATCCATTGTCTCGGTAGCTGTTCCCGTACCAGTTTTGATCACCGAAATACCGTAGCTGAATTGCTGACCTGGTGCGGCATTCGTGACCGATGCATACTTGGAGACACTTATAGTACTCAACACCGGGGTGTTGGAGGGAACATTCGTCGGGGTATTGGTCACAACACCTGTTGGGGTATTGGTCACGCCACCCGTCGGGGTATTGGTCACGCCACCCGTCGGGGTAT
>JBAXMH010000321.1:0-4678 GCA_037134395.1 Chloroflexales bacterium | reverse complement strand
CCTCCTGCCTCCTGCCTCCTGCCTCCTGCCTCCTGCCCCCTGCCCCCTGCCTCCTACGGCACCGGCTGATACTCACGAGTGATCAATTTCGGCATCGCGCCGCCAGTGCCGCCAGTGCCGCCAGTGCCGCCGGTATTGTTCGTGGATGATTGCGCCTTCAGGAAGTGTAGCAGCGTATCGTTGAACTCAGTCGCTTCGTCAAGGAAGGGAAAATGGCGGCTGCGCGGCATCCGCACAACCTTGGCCAGCGGTATGTTGTCAAATAAATCTGCCTGGTTGGGCCGGACAACATCATCACGACCGCCATGAACGATCAAGGCAGGCACCTTGAGCCGACTCAGATCGGGGCGCAGGTCGGTACGCCACATTGAACTGACGGCCTGACGCAGCGAGACGGCGCTCGACTTCACGCTGTCGTCAATCATCTCACCAATCGCTTGGTCACTCGTCTCGCCCAGAAAGAAGCGGAAAAGCCGACGGCGCACCCAGGGCATGCGAGCGAAGGCATTGGCAAAGAGGGGCTGGTCGGTGAGTTTCAGCAGCCACGAGAGCGAGTTGCCATCAATCGGGGCACCAACAGTGGCTACACGCTGGATACGATCAGGATAGGTGATCGCCGTCTTAAGAGCGACCATCCCGCCCATCGAGTGGCCAACAAGCTGCACCTGATCAATTCCGAGCGCATCGAGGAAACGAATCACCTGATCCGAGTAGTTCTGGATGCTCTCCTGGGTCAGCTTGCGGCGCGAATCGCCGAAGCCCCAGAAGTCGAAGGAGTAGGTGCGGAAATCCTCGGCCACAACTTCCATGGTCGGAAACCAGTAGCGCCAGCTACCGAGCCAGCCGTGGAGAAAAAGGACGGGGCGTCCGCGTCCGAAGACCTCGTAGTGGACAGCCTGGTTATCAATAACGACGATGCTCATAGGTTTGGCCAATGTTTCGAGGATGCGGAAGATCTACACCTCATCGTATCCTCACATGATAACGCAAATCTATAACGCTATTTGTATGTGGCAGTTAGGATCAGTGTCAGGATCTAGTTGCTCCCACCGCTGGTGCGCGCACGCAGGGATGAGATATTCGTCTCGCGCTCGTGGAGCGAGCGGCGCAACCGCCACTGAAGGGTAGCAATATCCTCGGAGATCCCGCGCAAATGAGATATTTCCTGCTCAAGCTCATCGAGCAGGGCGCGGGCGTGCAATCCGACATGGACATTGGTATGCTCGACCGAGATCTGGCCAACGCGATCCTGTATTGCTGTGAGCAGGCCCATAAGATAAGCCCACGCCTCATTATCCTGGGCACTGGCGGTGCGCTGGGCCTTCCCACGGGTATCAAGCCAGCTCTGAATCTGCGACTGCATTGAGCCGATCCGCTCTTCAAGCTGATGGAGGGCGGTCTGATCGGCGGGGCTGCGAACCAGGGCGCTCTGGACATCCCCGGCCCGCTGGGTATTATCAGCGATCTGCTCAAGCTGCTCTTGGAGGTAAGCAATTGACGCGCCCAGTTGCGACTGGCGCATTGTGACAGCCTCTTGCTCATTAAGCATATCGAGCAGCATATCGCGCAGCTTGGTCGCCTCCTGCTCGCTGCGCACCGCCTGTTGATGTAGCAGGTGGGGAACAAACCAGAGAAGCAGCGCAAGCAGGGTAATGACGGCGATGCCGAGAGCAACAAAGAGTGCGGTCATGTGGTTTCTCCTCCTATTACTACAATCCAGTATAGGAAGGAGATGATTGCACGGCTATGTCTGGGGATGACAGGTGGATTACGTTGGGATGATGATCTGCACAACCCGGTCATGGCCGGCGAGATCCTGGAAAATCTGCACTTCGGCGGCAGGGAATGCGGTACGCGCCAGGGCAGCCACCAGTTCGCCCTGCCATGCACCGATCTCGCATATCATTACGCCGCCGGGACGCAGCCGCGCCGGTGCCTCAACAAACAGTCGTCGGTAAAGGTCGGCACCGTCGGGGCCACCCTCCAGGGCTAGGTGCGGCTCGTGGGCAAACACATGTGGCTCCACCTCGGCCAGGATGGTGTAGGGCGGATTGCTGACGATCATGTCAGCCGGTGCATCGAGCGGTTCCAGGAGATCGCCCCGCAGTAGGCGCACGCGCCCGGCAAGGCCGTGACGCGCAATATTGACCTGCGCCACGTCCATCGCCTCGGGCGAGATATCTACCGCGTCAATCAGGGCGTCGGGCAGATGAACGGCCAGGGCCACGGCAATAGCCCCGCTGCCGGTGCCAATATCGGCGATGCGCAGAGGCCCCGCTTGCCTCGCCGCAATTCGCCGAGCCGCCGCAATAGCCAGTTCCACCAGCAGCTCGGTCTCGGGGCGGGGTACCAGCACACGTCGGTCAACGACGAAGTCAAGGCCGTAGAATTCCTTGTGGCCCACCAGATAGGCCACCGGTTCGCCTTCGGCACGGCGAGCAAGCAACTTGGCGAAGGTGGACGCCAGATCGTCAGGCACAACGTGATCGCGCTCGGCAAGCAGCCGGGCGCGTGGCCAGCCTAGCAGGTGCGCCAGGATCAACTCGGCGTCGAGGCGGGGCGTGGTGCTTGTTGTGCGTAGTTGACCTGTGGCAACCTGAAGGATCTCAGCGATCATAATGCCAGATGCAACATGCAATTTTGCATCTGGCATTTAATCAATCCTGCGCTCGGTAAAGTCGCTGCCGTCAAAGGAGAGCAGTCGCTTCTTATCATCAATCTGGGTCTCCAGATGGATTGGCCGCGTCCAGATCTTATGCAGGTTGCGCATCGTATCGCGGGCGTAATCCATCTTCAGATCCACACCCTCGTGGCGGTGGCGCAGGTAAAGCTCGCCACGGTTGTTGTAGTTACCGTCCTCAACATACATAAAGGGCTGGCCGAAGTTGGTGAGCCGGAAGAGCAACTTCTCCTTGATCTGCTTAAACTCACGCGAGGCGATCTCGTAAAGGTCGGTGTCGCGGTTGTAGCGGAAGGTGAAGAGCTTGTTCTCAATCACGAACTCGGGGGTCAGAAATTCATCAATAAAAGTGACATCGTTATAGAGCTTGCGCACCTCAAAAAGCTTCTGGCGACCCAAGCCGAGCTGCTTATCCCACGTGCGCTTGGCGGCAATATCATCACACTCATCATACTCTTTGCCGAACTTGCCCTTGTTCCAGCGATCCTCAATATCACGCAGCAGCTCCAGACCCAGCTTGTACGGGTTGAGCCGACCGCCGCTGGTAGCCACCACACCGCTGTGCAAGTCGGCAAAGGTGACAATCTCGGAGGCGCTGGCCACCTTTTGGGTCATGATTTTGCTGTGCCAATAGCTGTTATGGTTGATGAAGCCCTGGGCCGCGTAGCGGTGCGTCTCCGCCACCGAAATGTCGTAGACATCGGCGCGCCCACGCTCGATGCTGACAACCTCGTCGCTCCAGTCCTCGGTCTTGAACCAGCGGTGATCCTCAATGTATGCGCCCAGAGCGGTCTGTTTGCGCTCCAGCCCAAAGCCAACCCGCATGTAGAAATCAACCGTGGAGCGGCCCAAAGTTTTGATGTGCCAGCAGCCATCCTGCTGTAGACGCCGGCTTGAGAGGATGCCAAAATTCAGCAGGAGCAACTGCACCAGTTTGCCCATCTTCTCGCTCGACGAGGAGAGAATAACGCCCGACTTCCCGGCATAACCATCGCAGTCGTAGAGCGCGCGCAGGAAGCTGGCAACGATCCGCTCAGGCGAGCGCAGAATCACGTCAGGAACGCTTTTCTGGCGGGCGGAGACACCTGTTGTTAGACCGAGATACTTCAGGAAATCCTGTACATCCAGTGACGAAAAGCTGATCCGCCAGCGGTTGCCGTCCTTGCGCCAATGAGCCTCGATGCCGAAAAGTGAACTGACTAGGTTGGCGAAAACCTGCGCCTGATCCTCGTCGCCGGTGGTCAGGCCAATGGTGCGCTTAATTTCGCTGATATGCCCATCGCCGCAGAGGTAGCCGAGGAAGGCAGCCAGTCGCTCATCAACAATTTCCGGTACGCGGATGGGCTTGCGCTTACTCATTGCTGGGCCAAGTAAGGCAATGGAAGCCTCGTACTCAGCCACGAGTGGTGCCAACGCCACATCATAGGGGGTCTGTTCCCCGCGACGGAATCGCTGCACCATGGATATGGGCGCACCGACTTGGGCAGCCACCATCGCCAAGGTTGGACGGGCGCAGGGCTTCCAGCTCAGTTTTACCTGCTCCGTTGCCCAGAGCCGGTGCCCACCACTGATCTTCACCCGGTCGCCAATCTGTAGCTCGTCCAGGCGACGCCAATCCCCATTGGGCAGCATCAGCCGGTGGTTGAACGAGCCTTCGAGCGACAGGCCGCGCCGGGTGCGGATCTTCACCGTCTCGTAATTCTCGAACTTTGCCCAGTCGTAGATCGGCTGATGTTCCTCACCATCGCTAACCAGAGTTGTCAATGAAGTATTGACGATCTCTTTTATTTGTAGAATTCCACTTTGAGTATACAACAGAGTATCACCCCAAACACAGGCCCATCCTTCGTTGGCTACCTTAGTCATTCCCTGGGGTGCAAAATAATACGCCTCGTCGCGGATGATCTCCAGGATGGTGTGCTGCCAGCGATCTAGGGGCGCGTAGTTCATCAGGAAGAGCAGGATGTCGCGCTGGGGGTTCTCGGGGAAGCGGCGCTG
>JBAXMH010000320.1:0-4682 GCA_037134395.1 Chloroflexales bacterium | reverse complement strand
CTCACCCCCCAGCCCCCTCTCCCAGAACGGGAGAGGGGGAGCCGAACGCACTCTGATGCAGAATCTCCCCTCTCCCCCGGTGGGAGAGGGGCAGGGGGTGAGGGGGCCAAAGCTGACTTTTGCACCAGCCCTGTCTGTTTGAGGCCGCTTTAGCGGCGGCATGGCGAGCCATGCTATACTTCCCGATAGAGCAAATTCTACCGTATCGCCGTGGGGCTAAAGCCAATACCTTTCAAATAAGCCGTCATATGCCGTCCACGAATAGGTCACGAATACGCGAATAAGGCTCTGCACTGAGCTATTCGTATATTCGCGACCTATTCGTGGACGGCGCGGTAGATGCCTTATTCGAAAAGTATTGGGGCTAAAGCCCTCGGCTCTTAGCTACGAAGGCCGCCTGCGCGGCCTGCGTGAGGCCGCGTAGGCGGCCTTCGTAGATCTAGCCCGCGACTTCAGTCGCCGGGCGACCGAGTTCCTGAGGACTCCCCCAGCCGACAAAGGGTGTTCATGTTATCTAGCCAGTTGCCTTTCGCTGCTGCGCAACTCCACTATAACCAGCAGCTTTTCTCCGATTATTACCTCGATCATATTCTGCCCCGGCGCGCCGATTGGCGTCTGCTGATGGAGGATTCTGCGCAGGTGTTGGCGCAGGTGCGGGCGATCTATGCCGGTTTTACGCCCAGTAGCATTGAGGCGCAGACGGAGGAGGATCTGATTAAGCCGGTGCTCGCGGCCCTCGGCCATAGTTTTGAGGTGCAGGCTGCGCTCAAAACCCCCGATGGCACCAAGAGGCCGGATTATGTTTTCTACCGCGATCTCGCCGCCCGCGATGCGAATAAGAAGGCGACCCTCGATGATTCGCTGTCTGCTCAGGGTGCCCTCGCCATCGGTGACGCGAAGTTCTGGGATCGGCCCCTCGATACGATGCTCGTCAGCAAAACGGGCGATCCTTTCTCGAACAAGAACCCCAGTTACCAGATCGCGTTCTATATTCAGCACTCCGGTCTGGCCTGGGGTATTCTGACCAATGGCCGTCGCTGGCGGCTTTACCACAAGGATACGGCCCATAAACTCGACCGCTTCTATGAGGTGGATCTGCCCGAACTGCTGGATCGCAACGACCCGGCGGCTTTTCTGTTTTTCTACGGGTTTTTTCGCCGCGCCGCCTTCGACCCGCATCCGCTCGGTCTCGATACGCTGCTCGAATCCAGTATGGATTTTGCGCGTGGTATCAGCGAGAACCTTAAACGACAGGTTTATACCGCGCTGCGCCATCTGGTCCAGGGTTTTCTTGACTATACGCCGAATGGGTTGGGGACAAGCGATGTCGCGCCTCTCTCGACGATTTATGACCACTGTCTGATTGTGCTCTACCGGCTGCTTTTTGCGCTCTACGCCGAGGCCCGCGATCTGTTGCCGATGCGCGAGAGTGAGAGTTATCGCCGGTTCTACAGCCTTGATTTTGTGAAACGCGAGGTAGCCGATAATCTCGATAGCGGCCTGCTGCTACTGGCCGATAGTGCGACATTCTGGCCGCGCCTGCGCACGCTCTTCGGGATTATTAATGCGGGCAGCCCGCCCCTAAAAGTGAGTACATTCAACGGCGGGCTCTTCGACCCGAACCGCTATCCCTTCCTGGAAACCCAGAGCATCGGCGACGCCCATTTGCTCCAGGCGCTCGATCTGCTTACCCGCGTGAACCGCCAGTTTGTGGATTACCGCGACCTAGCCGAGCGTCACCTGGGTACGATTTACGAGGGGTTGCTGGAATATCATCTCGAAGCCCTGCCCCAAGAGGAGAGAACGGAAGGTTTCTCCATTGATCTCTTCAATAGCGAGGGTGAGCGCCACCGCACCGGCTCCTATTACACGCCTGATTTTGTGGTGCAGTACATTATTACGGAAACCCTGCGGCCCATCCTGGATGCGGCGGTAGCCGGGAAAACCAGTGATGCGGAAAAAGCGGCGGCGGTGCTGGCGGTAAACGTCCTCGATCCGAGCATGGGTTCGGGCCATTTCCCGGTGGCGGCAACCGAGTATATGGCCCGCTATTTGGTTGAACTGAACGTCGCTCCGCCCCCGGACGATCTGACTCCCCTCTCCCGCGCTGGGAGAGGGGCTGGGGGTGAGGGACTGTCTGAAAAGGTTACGTACCTGATGATTCCCCCTCCCCAGCCCTCCCCCGATGGGGGAGGGAGTCCGGCTCCTCCCTCCATCGGGGGGAGGTTGGGAGGGGGGACGGTGACTTTTCAGACAGCTTCTGAGGGCGTTCCGGCTAGAGGTGCGGGTGCAAAAGAATCCGATCTGGCCTACTGGAAGCGCCGCGTGGCCCAGAACTGTATCTACGGCGTTGATCTGAACCCGCTGGCGGTAGACCTCTCCAAGCTCTCGCTCTGGTTAAGTACGGCGGCGAAGGATAAGCCGCTCTCGTTTCTGGATCATCACCTGCGCTGTGGAAATGCCGTGGTCGGTGCGCGGATCACCGATAGTGAGGGCGGTCTCCCTGCTCACGCAGGAAGTGGGAGCCAACGGGCGAAGGCCAAAAAGGAAGTGGCGGCGGGGCAACTCTCGATGCTCGATGACGCCGCGTTTACGCAGCGCATGTCCACAGCGGTGGGCTCGATGTGGCTGATTGAGCAGACGCTGGGCAATACGATGGCGGAGGTGAAGGAGCAGGAACACGCCTACCAGATGGTGCGCGAGGCACTGACCCGACGCTACGCCCAGGTTGCCGATGTGGCGACAGCGGCGCGAGGTTTCGGGTTGACGGTGGATCGCACGCTTTGGCCGGAATTGGTGCGGCGGGCCAGCGGGGGCAATGGGACGATCATGCTGCCCGCGATCACGCGCATGCTGGCCGAAGCAACGTCGGTTGCCGATGTGCAGCGCTTCTTTCACTGGGATTTGGAGTTCCCCGAAGTCTTTTTTGACCGTTTCGGGCGACCGCTGGGCGCGGCGGCGGGGTTTGATGTGGTGATCGGCAACCCGCCCTATGTGCGCCAGGAGCAGATCAGCTCGCTCAAGCCCTACTTTCAGCAGGCATACGCCGAAACCTACAGCGGCAGCGCCGACTTGTTTGTTTACTTCTACCACCAGGGCGTGAAACTGCTGCGCGAAGGCGGGCGCATGAGCTATATCGTGACGAATAAGTGGCTGCGGGCCAGTTATGGCGAGGCGCTGCGCGGTTTTTTTGCGGAACAGACACGAATTTCTCAGGTGATTGATTTCGGCCACGCGCCGATTTTTGCCGAGGCCGATGTCTTCCCCTGTATTATTGTGCTGGAGAAACCCGCTATTTCCCGTGCGGCAGAGGCGAACCAGACAGGTGAGGGCAACATCGTTCAGGTAACGGACTTCCCCCGAGAGGCGCTCAAACTGGTTAATCTCGCTGACTACGTAGATAGCCACCACCACCCGGTTCCGCAATCCCGCCTTGGCCGTAGCGCCTGGAGCTTGGGCGATGCCGAGACCAACGAACTGATGGAGAAGATCCGCCGGGCGGGCCTGCCGCTAACGGAGTTTGCGTGGATAAAGCCCTACTACGGCATCAAGACCGGCTTTAACGAGGCGTTCCTGATTGACACACCAACCAAAGAACGCCTCATCCACGCCGATCCACGCTCAGCGGAGATCATCAAGCCCTACCTGCGCGGGCAGGACGTGAAACGCTGGTCGCCGGAGTGGAATGGGATGTGGATGATTTTTGCCGGTCAGGGCGTGGTGATTCCCGATTATCCCGCTATTGAGCATCATCTTGCGCACCACCGTGATGCGCTTGAAAAACGAGCAGGTACGCAGGAATGGTGGCAATTTCAATCCACAAGTGCGTTTCATCATCTCTACGCACAGCCCAAAATCTTCTACCCCGACATCACTTGGCGCAGTCAGTTCTCACTTGACACGAGCGGATATTTTTCTAACAACACCGTCTACTTTCTGCCCACAGACTCGGCATGGCTGATTACTGTGCTGAACTCATCGCTGATGTGGTGGTTCGCTTGGCGTAGAGCGGCCCACGGAAAAGATGAGGCGCTGCGCTTTTTTAATGATTTTGTTGAGCAGATTCCCATCGCTCCCGCCACTGACGACATGCTGGCCAAAGTCGAGCCAGCCGTAGCGCGGCTGATCGCCATCACCAAAGCCAACCAGGAATCCCTGCGCGATACACGGGACTGGCTGCGTATGGAATTTGGGATCGAGCAAGCGGGCCAGAAACTGTCCAACTTCGCCCGCCTGAGTGCGGACGAGTTTATTACGGAGGTGAAGAAACGCCGCCTGCGATCCGCCGGTATGCTCACCCCGGCCACACTCAAAGCCCTGCGAACGGGCTACACCGAGCAAGCCACGCCCATCCAGCAACGGGCGAGCGAAGCCCTGGGCCTGGAGCGTCGTCTGGCCAGCCTGGTCAACGCCGCCTACGGATTAACCCCCGAAGACGTAGAAGTGCTCTGGCGCAGCGCGCCACCCAGGATGCCAGTGGAGTAGGGGTAGTGCAAGGTTTCAGGTGCGAGGTTTCAGGTGTCAGGTCGAGCGCATCACGATGCCACATTCTGGTCTGAACTGTAAAGTATCTGCGAACCATGTCCTACCGCAAAAGGCACGCTGTCATCTCAAGCGCCCGGCCCGTAAACGGGCGGGCTAGATTCTGCGAAGGCCGCTGAAGCGGCCTGTCTGAGGCCGCT
>JBAXMH010000319.1:0-4741 GCA_037134395.1 Chloroflexales bacterium | reverse complement strand
ACCAGATAGGGTGTGCGCCACCTGCCCCTGGCCCGATCTACGTCCGATTGGAATCCGATCAGGGCGCGGGCCGGCGAGACGAAGTAATGAATGGCCAGCAGGAAACCTACCGCCACTGCGGGGATGTGTAATTCGTCAATCAGCACACGGTTCAGCGTACCGGTGATCGGAGCCAGGGAGAGACCCATGCCAAACTGGAATAGTCCCAGGCGCAGCACCTTCAGCCAGCGCCAAAGTGTCGGGTGTTTGCCGAGCCACGTGCGGGCGACCTGCATCTGCCCGGCCAGTAGTTTGCCTGCGGCCATAGATCTATGCTCCTTGGGGGGGGTATTGCGCGCATATTATAGCACGGAGACTAACGTGAAAATAGCCGATAGCCGGTAGCCGATAGCCGATAGCCAGAGGCCATTTTCATGCAGCAGTGTGCGACAGAGTCACATAGGGAACTGATGTATGAGAAGCATCCTCCTGCCTCCTGCCTCCTGCCTTCCTATGGTATGATGCCGGTGAAGTTCCTCACCGTCGAAATACCATGGGGCTGCAAACAGCATATGAGCCGTATCGCCGATACATTTGCCCGCCTGCGGGGCGAGGGCCGCGTGGCCCTGATGCCCTACCTGACGGTGGGCTTCCCGGAGCGCGAGAGTACGCTGGATCTGGTACCCGCCCTTGAGTCCGCCGGAGCTAGTCTGTTTGAGTTAGGCATGCCCTTCTCCGACCCGCTCGCTGATGGGGCTACCATCCAGCGGGCCACTCAGCGCGCCCTGGAGAATGGGGTTAACCTCGCCTACTGTATCGAGACAGTGGCCGCCCTGCGCACCCGTGGCGTAGCCGCGCCCCTGCTGCTGATGGGTTACTATAACCCGCTGCTGCGCTACGGGGTTGCCCGTGCCTGCGCCGATCTGGCCGCCGCTGGTGGCGATGGCTGGATTATTCCCGATATGCCGCCCGAGGAGTCCGCTGAACTTCACGCTGCCGCTGTCGCCTACGGCCTCGACCTGATCATGTTTGTGGCTCCTACCACCCCCGATGCGCGTATCGCCGAGATCGCCGCCCAGGCCAGCGGCTTCATTTACGTTGTCTCACTCACTGGCGTCACCGGCGCACGGTCGAGCCTGTCCGTGAACCTTGGCGCGGTGCTGGATCGGGTGCGCCGCGTCAGTGATTTGCCCCTGGTGGTGGGGTTCGGCATCAGCAGCGCTGCCCACGTCGCCGAGGTGTCGTACATCGCCGCCGGCGCAATTGTGGGTAGCGCCCTGATTGCACGCCTGGAGACCCTCCCTGCCGCCGATCTGGTCAGCGGTGCAACCGCCTTTGTCGCGGATCTGCTCAGGCCATCGCCCGAGTCGTATAATTTGTGACAAAAGGAGCTATCTATAGTATCATTGCATGGGCGAGCGCGGCGGCGCTTACCCAGCACCTTGTGGAAGCTCGATGGAGAGGCACACATGGAAGCGAAGGCATACGTACTGATCGAGGCAGAGTCGGGGCGTATCGCGGATGTACTCGCAGCGCTGCGCGCCCTGCCGGGGATGACGTCCGTTGACGCGGTCACTGGCCCCTACGATATTATCGCTACGGTACAGACTCCCGACCCACGCGACATCGGACGCCTTGTGATGAACCAGATCCACAGTGTCGAAGGAATCAAGCGCACCGTCACCTGTATGGTTATCGGCTAGCGCAATCCGATGCCGGTTCTGAAACCTGTTAGCTGAGGCCCATGGCAGCGTCGCCATGAGAACGCGCCGTGGGCCTCAGTGGGCAGGTTTTTTGTACTCTGGAGTGAGAAGAGAGGACCGTTTCCTATGACCACGTCTGCAAAAGGGCTGGAGGGAATTATCGCTGGACAGACGGCAATTAGCCTGATTGACGGGATCAATGGCCGCTTGTTCTATCGCGGCATTGACGTCAATGATCTGGCCGAACATTCGACATTTGAGGAGACGACCGCGCTCCTCTGGTACGGAAAGCTGCCGCACGCCGCCCAACTCGCAAGTATTCAGCGCAAATTTGCCCTCAACCGGCAGATCCCTACCGAGGTTCTCGCGGTGTTGCTGACCCTGCCTAAGCATACCAAGTCAATGGATGTGCTACGCACCTGTGTCTCAGTTCTCGCCTCCTACGACCCGCAGGAGCTCGATAACTCTCTGGACGCCAATCTCAACAAGTCAGTGCGCCTGACCGCCGTGCTACCGACAATCGCCGCCGCGTGGGATCGTATTCGCAACGGATTCTGGCCGGTTGCACCGCGAACCGATCTGGGTCACGCCGCGAACTTCCTCTATATGCTCACCGGCAAGGAGCCATCGGCGACCGCTGCCCGCGTCCTTGATATTGCCCTGGTGCTGCACGCTGACCACGGCCTGAACGCCAGCACCTTTGCCGCCCGCGTGACTGCCTCGACCCTCTCTGATATGCACAGCGCGATTGTCTCGGCGATTGGCACGCTCAAAGGGCCGCTCCACGGTGGTGCCAACGAGCAGGTGATGCGGATGCTGGAGGAGATCGGCGACCCCGATGCGGTCGAGGAATATTTGCAGGCAGCCTTTGCGACCAAGCGCAAGATTATGGGCTTTGGCCATCGCATCTATAAAGCCGACGACCCGCGCGCTCCCTGGCTCCAGCGCCTCGCCAAGGAACTGGCCGAGGCCACCGGTACCACGTGTTGGTACGAGATGAGCGAACGCATCCGCAAGATCGTGCAGACTGAGCGGTCGCTGCCGGTGAATGTGGACTTCTACTCGGCCTCGGTCTACTACACCCTGGGCATCCCGATCAATCTCTTTACACCAATCTTCGCAATGAGCCGTGTCGCCGGCTGGACGGCCCACGTCTACGAGCAGTACTGTGATAACCGGCTCATCCGCCCCGAGGCGGAGTATATTGGGCTGATGGATGTCGCCTACGTCCCGATGGCCGAACGCGTTTAAACCTTCGGATGTATAGAGGCGAGGACTACGTCCTCGTCTCTATACATCCACACGCTCATGTCCCTCACTCTTCGCCTCAGCCTCACCTACTTGCTCCTGACAATAGTCGGGCTGCTGCTGCTTGGCACCGGCTTTGCCGCCCTGGCCACCCGTTACCTGACCAATCAACGTGCCCAGGCTCTTGACGCTCAGGCCGAGATCTACACGGCCCTGATCGGCGAATTGGCCGACTCAGCGCAGTCGCTCCAGAGCCTCGCATCGGGCGGCGTCGGGCGTGAGTTGCTGCGGGACGGAACCACCGTCCGAATCTTCTCTACCGACGGCGCACTGCTGGTCGGCGACGCATCCCTCGGCCCGTTTCCCAGTCGTCCTGCCTTGGCCTTGGTGCGCCCCGCCCTGCCTCTCCCTGCCTCGCAGTCGGCTGACCGGAGCTACACCGCACGGGCGATCAGCGCCGATGGACAAGTGATCGGCGTGGTGGAACTTTCACGAGGTACCAGCGAGGATCAGCGTCTGCTCGGCAGCCTGCGTACCCTGACGTTCCAGGCCGCCCTTATCTCTGGCGCGGTGATGGCGCTGGTGAGCCTGATCGTAGCCCGATCCATCGCCCGACCCATCCTGCGCCAGAGCCAACGCGCCGAAACCCTGGCTCACGAGTTTGACCCAACTCAGACAAACAGTACCTCGCCGCAGCGTGATGAGATCGGCCAACTGGCCGCGAGTCTCGACGCCCTAGAGATCGGCCTGCGCGCCTACACTGCCCGCATCGGCGATCTGGAGCAATCCCGCGTGCGATTCTACCGCAACATCTCTCACGACCTGCGTACCCCACTTACCGCGATTAGCGCGACGCTGGAGAATCTGATTGATACGGCCCCAACCGCGCAGCAGCCAGCCCTGTCCACATTGGAGTCGGAGGCCCGCCGACTGGCCCGGCTTGTGGACGACCTGCTGCGTCCGCCCGACAGCGGGCACCTGCGTTTGGTAGGACGTATTCAGGTACACCTAGACGACCTCGCCAATGAGCTGTGCGCTCTCCTCGCCGGTCGCGCCAGCCGCGCCGGAGTCGCCCTGAGCTGTCTGATTGAGAGTCAGATCACAGTCCGTGGCGACCGCGACCGGCTCAAGCAGGCACTACTAAACCTGCTCGATAATGCACTGCGGATCACTCCCCCCGGCGGTATGGTGCGCCTACACATTGCCCGCACGGGCGATATGGCTCACCTGAGCGTGACTGACAGTGGGCCGGGCGTGCAGGCCGACCTGCGCGAGCGGATTTGGGAGCGTGGTGTACGCGGCGATAATCCTGGAAGTTCTGGCCTCGGCCTAGCCATTGTGCGCGAGATCGCTGCTGCCCACGGCGGCAATGCGTGGCTCGACAGCGATCATCATCCCGGCGCACGCTTTGTAATCGAGCTACCCCTTGTGGGAGAGGAGCGTATATCATGAACCCGTCCCGACAACGCCTGATCATGTGGGCCGCCCGTGGCGCACTCATCCTCGCCGCCCTGGCAATCCTTCTCGGGGCACTCTTCACCATCCTCATCGCCCTCGCCGAAGGTGTGCTGCCCGTCGGTGCACGGGAATGGGCCAGCATGATGCTTGGAGTCGTCGTGCTGTGGGGCAGCGGTGGCATCTTCTTTGGCGCGATTCTTGGCACCTACGCCTGCATGATCTGGCGCGACCCTGATGTTTGACTGATCTGCCCGGACGCGCTATAATCCCCCTGATCGGGGCGTAGCGCAGACCGGTAGCGCACCTGAATGGGGTTCAGGAGGTCGCTGGTTCAAATCCAGTCGCCCCGACCA
>JBAXMH010000318.1:0-4754 GCA_037134395.1 Chloroflexales bacterium | reverse complement strand
GGGGGCTAGGGGGGGTGATCGGCGAGAGCCTTTCTGTGAAGATATTTACAACTGTCGTACTATCGGCTATCGGCTATCGGCTATCGGCTATGTTCCGCCTCACCCACATCCTCAGCGATGGCGGCGAATTGCTCCAGGGCGGCCTGGAGATCCTGCACGATTTCGGTGGCCAGTACCTCCGGTGCGGGCAGGTTCGCACTGTCCTCTAGGCTCTCGTCGCGTAGCCAGAAGATGTCCAGGCTCACTTTATCGCGGGCCAGTAGTTCGTCATACGTGTAGGCCCGCCAACGCCCCGTCGGGTTCTCCAGCGACCAGCTTGGCTGACGGGTGTGGCGGTTCTCGGGTATGTAACAGGCCACAAACTCGTCCAGGTCGCTCCGGTTGAGCGGGTTCTGCTTGAGGGTGAACTCCTGATTAGTGCGCAGATCGTAGATCCAGAGCTGCTCAGTAGCCGGGTTTGGGCTGGCAGGACGACGATCAAAGAAGATCACGTTGGCCTTCACGCCCTGAGCATAGAAGATCCCGGTGGGCAGGCGCAGCAGGGTGTGAACATCGCACTCGTGCAGCAGTTTACGCCGGATGATCTCGCCCGCCCCGCCCTCGAAGAGTACGTTGTCTGGCACCACGACAGCGGCCCGCCCGTGGATGGCCAGCAGGGTTTTGATGTGCTGCACAAAGTTGAGCTGTTTATTGCTGGTTGAGGCCCAAAAGTCATCGCGCACGATGGTTGTGGCTTCGCGGCGGTTCTCACCGGCCTCGTTGATAAAGCTGACGCTGCTCTTTTTGCCGAAGGGTGGGTTGGTCAGGATGAGATTGAAGCGCTGGCCGGGGTCGGCGGCGAGGCTGTCGCTGACGTGGATGGGTGAGCGGCCTGACTCAACCCCGATGCCGTGCAAATAAAGGTTCATCACGCAGAGTCGGGCGGTGTTGTCTACGATCTCCCAGCCGTGCAAAGCCTGTTCGCGCAGGTGTCGCCACTGATCCTGGTCAAGCGCATCGTGTTGGTTGGCCACGTAATCGTGAGCGGCCAACAGAAAACCGCCCGTGCCCGCCGCCGGGTCAGCCAGGGTCTCGCCGGGGGCAGGACGCATCACCGCAACAATGGCCTGAATGAGCGGGCGCGGGGTGAAGTATTGCCCCGCGCCGCTTTTGGTATCCTGCGCATTCTTCTCCAGCAGCCCCTCGTAAATCTCGCCCTTCACGTCAATGTCCAGGCCAACCCAGGTTTCGCTATCAATGAGATCAATCAGCCGCCGTAGCTTGGCCGGATCCTGGATCTTGTTCTGCGCTTTGCGAAAGATCACCGGAATGAGCCCCGCACCCTTGCCGAGATTGTCGAGCAGCGACATATAGTGCCGCTCTAGCTCGGCACCGTCGCGGCTGAACAGACTCCCCCAGCCATACTCTGCCGGGATGGCGCTAGAGCGACCAAGCAAAACCTGTTCGGCATCCATTTTGAGGAAGAGCAAGTAGGTGAGTTGCTCAACATAATCGCCGTAAGACATACCATCGTCGCGCAGGACGTTGCAGTAGTTCCAGAGTCGCTGGACAATCGTGGATGAGGTTGTCATGGATGTTTGGTACTTTATGTTAGCTGGCGGCGGCATAAAGCAGTGCCTGACGAATATCATCAGGCTCTAGCTCGGGGTACTCGCGTGCGAGGTCGGCACGGTCAGGGTATTCGGCCACAATCTCAATCACACGTCGCACGGTGAGTCGCAGATTACGCACGCACGGTTGTCCGTTCATTCGTGTGGAATCGCTGGTGATGCGCTCAAGTTTCATAGAGTATCCTCCTTGCGTGACAGTGTTACTTCTGCTTTGCTGCCTTCTTCTTCTTTGCTTTAGGCGCAGGAAGTTCGTTTGCAGTGACCCGTATCAACTGACTCATCCACTCCTTGTCATCAAGATTATCTTCGATGAGGAAATGTGGTTTGGCACCGGGGTACGGCGGTGCCTCGACAACAGCGCCGATAAACGCTTGTCCCGCATCAGTTCGTTTTACGAAGAGTTGGTTGTCACACACCAAGACAACAACCTTGCCGTCACGATAGATCGCGTACTCGCCAAACATTTTCCTGTAGGAGATGGCACCTGCGTTCGCGATCTGATCAACGATGAACGTCACAAAATGTTCGTCAGATGACATTGGTGTTCCTTGCCTCTATTTGACGCAAAGGCGCAAAGGATCTCGCGCTGTTTCGCCTGACAGTGTTTTTCTTCGTGTATGTTGACGAATGAATGTTACCTCAATTATACTCGCGACGTTAGGCGCGATATGCCATGCGCAGCTCTGGCGCGGGCGTTCGCATCATATCTGTAACTAATGGTGTGACTGGCGTTGGCCCTCGCTGGTCGGATATGTGTAAGGCTGTCACCACCTATGGATAATGCTGCATCTCGCTCTGAAGTGTCGGCTGCTGACCTATCAGACTCCGCATCTTCGCCGGTTGCGCCTGATAACATTGTGCAGGATACAACCACCCCGGCCCCGCAATACCCCGCGATGATGTCGCTTGCGTCACGGTGGCGGGTGCCTGTGGCAATCCAGATGACCTTTCGCCCGATCCTTGTCATCGTCGGGTTGGCGGTTGCGCTGCTTGGACAGTTCGAGTTTTACAAGGAATTGGCCTTTAGCTGGGCCGGCCTCGGCTATGCCGTCACCGGAGCCTTGCTCTTTGCACTAGCTTTTATTAACCACCGAGAGTTTGAGCCGACACCGGCGGCTGCGACATCCACCACTCTACCAACGTTTCTGCCACGCTCGTTGCGTATCGCGGCGATGGTGGGAGTAGTCACAGGTACGGTTGCGCTGTTAACAGCGCTGGCTGCCAGCCCGCCCTTCACAAGTTATTACTGGACGTTACCAGCCTGGCTCTTTCTCATCGCCCTTTGTGGTGTGGCCGTCTTGCCGATCCCACGGTTCGCGTGGCCGGATTGGCACCGCATTGCCCGCCCCCTCACCCTTGTCTCACTCGCTATCTTTCTGATTTCCCTAGTGCTTCGTGCCTGGAATGTCGGCAATATTCCTGGCACCCTCTGCGGCGATGAGGGTGGCTACGGGGCTGAGACGTTGAATGTGCTGAGCGGTTTGATCAATAACCCGTTCAGCACTGGTAGGATGAGTGCACCGACAATGACCTTCTTCTTCAATGCGCCCAGCATAGCGTTGCTGGGCAACACTATGGCCGCCCTACGCCTCCCCTGGGCGTTGATGGGTGCCCTCAACGTGCTTACAGTATTCTGGCTTGCTACGCGCCTACAAGGGGTGGCCGTCGGGATCACCACTGCGATTCTGCTGGCAGTCTACCACTATCACATCCATTACTCGCGTATCGCGATAAACAATATCGGCGACCCATTCTTTACCGCTTTGGCCCTGCTCTTCTTTTTCCGGGCCTACGACCGGCGTAGCCTGACCGACTGGTTCCTCTGCGGCGTGGCGATTGGAGTCGGCCAGTATTTTTACTTTGGGGCACGCTTTATCGTCATCGTTGTGTGCGTCAGCATCGCCTGCGCGGCCCTGCGCGACGGACGCCGCTTTTGGCGTGAACATTGGCGCGGCCTGCTGATCGGTGTAGGTGTCGCACTGGTTACAGCGGCACCGATCATCCAGTATGCTCTACGTTTTCCCGACATCTACAATGCGCGAGTCAACCAGACCGGCATTTTCCAAAACGGTTGGCTCACTGCCGCGATGAGAATTCGTGGACAGAGTGCCTGGCTTGTCTTACTCGACCAGTTCCAGCGCGCTGTGCTTGCCTACAACGCCTACCCCGACCGTACCGTCTGGTACGGGCTTTCTATGCCGCTTCTTGATGTGGTATCGGGGGCGGTGTTCATCCTTGGCATGGGCTATGTCGGCCTGCGCCTGCGTAACCTGCGTATTTTTCCGATGTTGGCTTGGTGGGGCGGGGCCATTGTGATTGGCGGCATGCTTACTGAGAATCCGCCTTCGTCCCAACGTCTGATCACCACGGCAGTTCCGGCCATGTTCTTTATTGCCCTGGCTCTGGTACGGAGCAGCGAGGTACTTTTCGCCCAGTCGTGGGTACCCGCACGTGGGCGATATATGCGCCACTTCGCTGTTGGCCTTGCCGTAGCCGCCTTCGGCTTTATCAGCCTCAATACCTACTTTGTTGATTATTCCCCGCGTCGCATCTACGGCGGCTTAGATGCTGCTGTCTCCACCTCGGTGGGTTTTTTTGCCCACGAACAACTCGGCTCAGCGTGGCGGATCTACTTTCTCGGACTGCCGCGTATGAGCTTTGGCCTGGGATCCAATTCATATCTCGCTCCCGAGACAACGGGGGTAGACGTTGAACCGGCCTCCGGCGATCCGGTGCGTCTGCGCGTCGCGATGCCCGACAAGAACGCTGCCTTTATCATTCTCCCCGAGCGTAGCGCCGAGATCGATCTGCTGCGCACTCTCTATCCTGGTGGGAAACTCTTGACATTCCCCTCACCGGTCGAGACAGGCCCGCTCTACTTTGCCTATCTGGTTCCGCGCCAGTTGCTTCCCGCTCCGGTTGGCATGAAGTAGAGAAGCAACCGTTGTTTGTCATCTTGTCTCGACTGTTGTGTTTTACCATTTCTGTCTCACCGTGCTAGGCGTGATGGGCCGTGCTGGATCAGACCCGCTGCCACCGCGACCGAAAGGCCGATTCTCTCCTGGTGATTATAGGTTTCTGCATCCCTTAGAAGCTGTCTGAAAAGGTCACATATCCCGCGATTCCCCCACCCCAGCCCTCCCC
>JBAXMH010000317.1:0-4762 GCA_037134395.1 Chloroflexales bacterium | reverse complement strand
GGGTAGTGGTATTAGTCGGCGTATTGCTTTTGGTTGGGGTAGTGGTATTAGTCGGGGTGTTCGTGTTAGTCGGGGTACTGGTTGCGGTTGCAGTTACGACTGTCCAGCCAATATCCTGCAAGAGTCCGCGCACAATATCCCCCGGATCGTGGATTGACTGGCCCGGAGAGAGTGAGAAGGTCATCAGCGCATTGGTCGTGCCGTTAAAGGTCTCGTCCAGATGAGAATAGCTCGATCCTGCTCTCCAGGTTGAGGGCGCGTAGAGTTGCACATTTGCGTTGCCGTTCGCCGCACGAGCGTTGGGGCCGGTAAAGTAGACAGGGCTTGTTTTAAGGGCCGTACCCAGGGCAACGGAAGGGTTCACATAACTCGCGAGAGCCTTTCCGACACTGTCCGTGGTGTAACGGTCGTAGATAGCGGGCAATCCGGTCGGAGACCCCAGGCTGCCGCTACCCGTGGCATCAACGCTGGCCAGACCAGAAACTCCGATACCGTGGGCAAGCTCGTGGAGTACGACCGAGACAAAGTCGTATTGGCCCACTGGGGTATTTCCGTCCGTACCAAAATACCAATTACCAAATGTGCTGTTGAAGTTCGCGGAGATGTCGGATCTGGTCGGGTACAGATCTTTGCCCGCGAGCTTGTTTGCAAGACCAATCTGATACCAGGTACTCTTCACTGGGGCACCTGCGAAGTCACGAATCCAATCAGTTGCTCCCGCCGAGCCAAGCACACCCGTCCCGAGCGTGGTCCAATTGGCATCAACCTGTATTGGCACTGGCGAGCTGATTTGCTGGGACCAGATACTGACAGCGTAGGCAAAAGCAGTTTGGGCCTCGGCGCTAAACCCGGTGTAGGTCACGTTAATCGTCGCCGGCTGGAATGCCGCCAGCGACACGGCACGGTTGCCGGAGTTGAGGACGTGTGGCCCGTACTTGGCAGGCACACGGTGACCCTCATTGCCGCTCCCGGCGAGGAAAACCTGGAGACGACCGGGCATTGTCTCGGACTGTACCGGAGTCTGGCTGAGTGCGGACGAGGCCCAGAGGCTGAGCAACATCACGATGACGATGAGGGATGCCTCACGACGGATGGCGATCTGGCCCAGAGTAGACATGAAAACCTCCAACCGATGAAAACGAACCGTAGGGGCGCGTCGCGACGCGCCCCTACGCGACACCCGGCTATTTTCACGTTAGGCGATCTGCGCCAGCACGTCGGCAAGGATGGTGATCGCCCTATGGTATTCGTCCACCTCGACATGCTCATCGGGGGTATGGTCGAGCCGTGAGTCGCCGGGGCCATAGGCGACAATCGGGCAGGCCCAGGCCGGGCCGACCACATTCATGTCCGCAGTGCCGGTCTTATGGAGGAAGGCGGGCTGGCCACCCTGGGCGCGGATGGCGCGCACGAAGGCTCCGGCGAGCGGGGTCGTGCGTGGGCTGCGGAAGGCCGGACATCCGCCCTCGGTGCGCAACTCGGCGGGGGAAGCCATAGCAACCAACTCCTGGGCCAGGGTGTTTGGATCCACACCCTCAGGGAGACGCAGGCCCACGGTGGCCTCGACCCAGTCGGCCATGCCGTCGCCGCCGCTGGCCACATGGCGCAGGGAGGGAATAATCTGATCGAAGAGTTTCTCACGCCCGGTGTTGTGGGCGACACAGCGAGCCTGTACAGCAGCCCAGAAGTCGGCCATACACTCGGGGGCGGCGCGCAGTTCACCGGCGCTGTGAGCAGAGGGCTGTTGGTGGCGGTAGTAGGCCAGCAGGCGTCCCTTATAGCCCAGGGTGATCCGATCCCATCCGCTGGGCTCACCAATCACGCAGAACTGCGGGGCGTACTGGCCCTTGGCGTAGTGTGCGCCCTTAGAACTGGCGGCCTCCTCCTCGGTGGCCCCGACCAGGGCGAGGCGGCAGCGCAGACGCCCGGCGAGCTGAGCGCGGCGGGCCGCCATCACAAAGGTAGCGAAAGGGCCTTTGGCATCTACCGACCCGCGCCCGTAGAGCTTGCCGCCCTCGACTCGCACCGGCACGACGCCAGGTACGGTATCAATGTGGCCGAGCAGCACCACCAGCGGGCCAGATTCACCCAGATGTCCCACTGCGTTACCAGCCGGGTCTACAAACGTCTCCCAGCCAAACCCGCGCATCTGCTCAACCAGAAACGCCGCCGCCGCACCCTCCTGCCCCGAGAGCGAAGGGATGTTCAGCAGTGACGTAAGAAACTCTAGCTCGTCCATAAGGTTAGGAAGACTCCTTCATCAGTGGGTTGGGCAGCGTGCCGGTGAATCATACCATAACCTTGCTCCTCCAATACTCGATCGCCCGACGACTGAAGCAGCGGGCTCTGATCTACAAAGCCCGCCTTCGCGGGCTTGAACAGCCCGCGAAGGCGGGCTTCGTAGACCAGAGCCGAGGGCTTCAGCCCCACGGCGGCGATGCGATACCAGAATTTTGCACGAGCCCTGAACCGACTGTCGCACATTTGCCGTGCCATCGTGCATCGTATATGATGCCTCCTGCAATAGCCTGAGGTAATGTGGTAAGGCTACAATGTTAGATCTATAAACTATCGCAGAATTGATGCCAAGGAGTGCAACCATCTCTATGGGAATCCAGGCTGCGGTGCTACAGACCATCCTCGACTCCATGGGGGATGGGGTGGTGGAGGTGAATACGATCGGCGATCTGGTGAGCGTCAACATGGCGGCAACCCAGATCCTCGGCGCAAACCCGCTGGACGCCCTGGCTTCGCTGTGCCTACCCGACCGGCGTACCCCCTGTCCTCCCGCCGATATGCCGCTGGCCCGTGCGATTGCGGGGGCTGTGACCAACTCCTCCGAGTTCTTTCTGCCCACCGGGCGCTGGCTCAGCATGACGGCCCGCCCGCAGATTGACGACGATGGCGTGATCTGCGGCGGTGTGGCCGTCATCCGCGATATGAGCGCCACCCACAGCACAGAGATGGCTCTGCGCCAGAGCGAGGAACGCTACGCCTTGGCCGCACGTGGGGCGAACGACGGTCTGTGGGACTGGGATCTTCTGACGGGCCAGATCTACTTCTCGCCGCGCTGGAAAGCCATGCTCGGTTTTGAAGAAGGTGAGATCGGTGATATGCCCGCCGAATGGATGGATCGCATCCACCCCGATGATTTGGAGCGATTTAAGGTGCGCCTGTCCGCCCATTTTCGCAAACTGCTCAGCTTCTTTGAGTACGAGTACCGTATCTGCCATCGCAGCGGCACCTACCGCTGGATGCTCTGCCGTGGTATGGCGGTCTGGGATGAATCTGGCCAGGCCACGCGTATTGCCGGCTCCCAGACAGACATCACTGTCCGTCGCACGGTTGAGCAGCAGCTTCAGTACGATGCTCTGCACGATCTGCTCACGGGTCTGCCCAATCGCGCCCTTTTTGTTGATCGGCTCGACCGAACCATCGCTATCGCCCGCCGTGAGAAGGAACACTATTTCGCGGTACTTTTCATTGACGTTGATCGCTTCAAGACAATTAACGATAGTCTTGGCCACGCCAAAGGCGACGAATTGCTCACCATCATCGCCCAGCGTATCCAGGGTTGTCTGCGCCCCGGCGACACGGTGGCCCGACCCGGCGGTGACGAGTTCACCATTCTGGTTGAAAATCTTCTGGATGAACAGTCGGTTCATGTCATCATCAATCGCATTCAGCGCGCAATTGCCGATCCGATTATGCTGGGCGATCACCAAGCATTCACCACGGTGAGCATCGGGGTGACGACGAGTGCCCTAGAATATGCGAGTGCGGTTGAGATGATCCGTGATGCCGATACCGCGATGTACCACGCAAAGATGGGAGGCAAGGATCGCCATGTTATCTTCACCCCGGCAATGCACACCCAGGCTATGGCGAATCTTCAGCTTGAGAGCGACCTGCGCGAGGCATTGGCACGCGATGAACTGCGCCTGCACTACCAGCCCATCGTCACTCTGGCGGGCGGCGCGGTGAGCGGATTTGAGGCTCTGCTGCGCTGGCAGCACCCGCAGCGCGGGCTGCTTTACCCCGGCTCCTTTCTCGATATGGCGGAGGAGACCGGCCTCATCGTACCGATAAGCTGGTGGGTACTGCGCGAAGCGTGCATGCGAGCGCGTGAGTGGCAGAACGAATTCACATCTGGGCCGGCCCTCGCGGTGAACGTGAACCTCTCGGCTCGGCTTTTCGCCGAACCCGATATTGTAACCCAGATCGCCGATGCCCTTGAGATGAGCGGCCTACCCCCATCGAGCTTGAAGCTGGAGATTACCGAACACAATTTTGTTGATCTGAGCGGTGAGACGGGCCAGACCCTCCAGCACATCCGCAATCTGGGCATTCACCTCTGCATTGACGACTTTGGCACCGGCTACTCGTCCCTCAGTTACCTCTATAGCTTCCCCGTAAGTACGTTGAAGATTGATCGCTCGTTCATTCGTCGCCTCGGCCTGCCGGACGGGCAGAACGAGATCGTGCAAACAATCATCGGTCTCGCTCACACCCTGGGCATGGAGGTCGTGGCCGAGGGGATTGAGACGGAGCAGCAGTACGAACAACTACGCAACCTGCACTGTGGCCTTGGACAGGGCTGGCTCTTCGCTCCGGGCCTCGATAACGAGGGTGTCCGCAAGCTCCTCTCGGGATCGGGTATCGAACATACTCAGAGCTAGACAAGGTTTCAGGTGCCAGGTTTCAGGTTTACAGTTCGTCGTGCAGGATTCCAGCCTGCCGATGCACATCTGGTGGGCTGGAA
>JBAXMH010000316.1:0-4768 GCA_037134395.1 Chloroflexales bacterium | reverse complement strand
GTTTGTCGTGCGGGCTTCCAGCCTGCTGACGCGCATCCGGCGGGCTGGAAGCCCACACGACGAACACCGCGTGACGCGCTCGACCTGACACCTGAAACCTCGCACCTGACACCTTGTCCTACTCTATTTTTGCATCAACCAGCCGCTCCAGCCGATCCACAAATCCCGCCATCACCTCAAAGGCCCGATCCATAGCCGCTGGGGTGGTTATATCAATACCGGCCAGGGCCAGGGCGTCGAGCGGGTAGCGCGATCCACCCGCCGAAAGGAACTGTAGGTAGCGCGTGACGGCTCCCTCCTCGCCACGCAGTACGCCGTCGGCCAAGGCATTGGCCGCCGCGATGCCTGAGGCGTACTGGTACACGTAGAAGTTGCTGTAGAGGTGCGAGAATTGTGCCCAGATGATCCCGTTGCGTGCGGCGTCAACGTGTACCGCCGGGCCGTAGCCGTGGGCAAACAGATCAGCTAGCAACTGCCCCATACGCTCCGCCGTTACCGCCTCGCCCGCTTCGGCCCAGGCGTGAACCTGCTGCTCAAACTGCGAGAGGATCGGCATGACAAAGAGGTAGCGATGGAAATTGGACATCGCCTCTTCGATCAGGCCAATCTGGAGTTCACGTGGGCTATCCTGGGCCAGCAGGTGACCACGCACCATCGCCTGATTAAAGTTTGAAGCCACCTCAGCCACAAAGAGTGTGTAGTCGCTATAGACTGCTGGCTGGGCCCGGTTGGTATACCAACTGTGCATCGAGTGGCCCAGTTCGTGGGCGAGGGTACTCATGCTGATCAGGTTGTCGCCGTAGTTCATCAGGATGAAGGGCGGTGTGCCGTAGCCGCCCCCTGAGTAGGCACCGTTGGCCTTGCCCTGGTTCGGGTAGATGTCTACCCAACGTTCGCTGGTAAGCCCGATCCGGGCGACGTGCACGTACTCATCGCCCAAGGGTGCCATCCCCGCGCAGATCATATCCACCGCCTCGGCGTAACTCACTACCGGCGAGGTCGTGAGTGGCGCAAAGATATCGCACGGCTCCATCTGCGTCAGGCCAAGCGCCCGTCGGCGAATCTCCCAGTAGCGATGCCAGATCGGCAGGTGCTGGTTGCAGGCCGCGATCACCGTATCGTAGACAGCCTGCGGCACATGTGACGCGCTTAACGACGCCTCCAGGGAGGTCGCGTATCCGTGCGATTGGGCCAGAAAGACATCGCTCTTCACACTGCCCGCATAGAGCGCACCGAAGCTGTTCCGCAGCGACAGGAAGGCATCGGCGTAGGATTCCCAGGCGCTCTTGCGCACCTGCCGATCCTCGTGCTGGAGCAGTTCGCCGATCGTGCCACGAGCGACGTGGTAGTGTCCTCCCGCACTATCGGTGGCGTCAGCGAAACACAGGTCGCCATCAGCAAGCATCTGGTAAGCGCTGGATGGCGTACTCAGAGCCTCGCCCGCCGCCGCCAGCACCTGCTCCACCTCGGCGGATCGTACGTGGTCGCGCCGACGCCACAGGTTATTCAGGTAGTGGTGATACAAGCCCAGGGCTGGCTCGTCGGTGAGAAACGCCGCGACTCGCGCCGGATCAACCGCCAGCAACTCTGGTTCGGCGAAGGCCGCCGCCGCTGAAAAACGGGCGGAGAGGCCGATCGCCCGCTCGCGCAGGGCTGCCGCCTCCTGATTAGTCGTATCCTCATCGAAGGACATCAGCGCGTAGCTGAGAAGTTTATATGCGGCCACCCGCAGATCGCTCCAGGTCACAAACCATGCCCACAGCGTTGGGGCAGACTCACTGAGTCGGCCCTGGAACTGCGCCAGACTAGGCAGTTTACCCTCAACCCGTCGGGCCTCAGCATCCCAGGCTGCGCTGTCAGCAAAGATATGGGTAAGATCCCAGGTATGCTCGCGCAGAATCTCCTCGCGACGTGGCAAAGCTGTGGTTGTCATAATGATCGGTTCCCTTTCTCGATCACAGCGACCGTGCCGAATGTCGCAAGTGTAGAATGGATTATACCCTTCTCATTGGTTCGTTGCCACTATGACTTGGATAAAAAAAGCTCGATCCGTCAACTTGCGTGTATCCGATGCCGTGTTAGAATAGAGCGTGTGGAAGAGGAACCCAGATTATAGGAACGAGACGAGAGGAATCTATGAGTGACGATTATCAGTACCCGCCGACAAAGCAGCGTCGGCAATCCCGTCAGGAGTGGGATGCGCGCAGGATACGGGCACTCCGCGAGCATATGGGGATGACTCAGCAGCAGATGGCTGATGAACTAGAGGTTCGGCAGCAGACCATCAGCGAGTGGGAGACGGGAACCCACAAGCCGCATCGCTCGACGCAGAAGACGCTCTCGATGGTTGCCGAACGCGCTGGCTTCGCCTACCTGCTTGATCAGGAGAGTGATGATCATCGTGTCCCGCCGATCGAACCCTGATCGCCTGCACTTCTGTCTTCTGGCCCCACAAACGTGCGCGTGAACTATTCTGGGCCGAGGAAGATATCGGTGCATGCGTGCGTCTTTATTTGGTCATGTGAGGAGCGGTGCCGCCACGTAAGGAAGCAAAAACTCTTTGCATTTTCCACTGCCCTGGCGCATATTCGTCCCTTATCAGTGCGCTATGAATTGGCCTATGTGTTGACCCTTGCCGAGGGGTGTGATAAAATAGCCGGGGTATTCTGTACCCCTTGTCGTCTCTGCCCGGAACGGGTGTAGGAGGAAGGACTGCGCATGGCGGAGCCGGATAGCCTTTTGCAACTTGGGATAGAGGCCGCTCGCGATGGGAATAAAGAGGAGGCGCGCAATCTCTTTCGCCTGCTTACCCGTCAGGACTCCACAAACGCCCAGGCATGGCTCTGGCTTGCGGGGGTGGCTGAGAATCGTGAAGAGCGCCAGTCCGCCCTTGAGCATGTCATCGAGCTAGATCCTACAAATGAGATGGCGATCAAGGGTCTTCAGTCGCTCGGGGTACGCCCCGGTGGCCGCGCTGTCGCGCCGCCAGTTGAGAAGCCCACGCCGCCCGCGCCATCTGCGCCGCCCGCGCCATCTGCACCGCCCGCGCCGCCTACGCCGCCCGCGCCATCCGCACCGCCTGTGCCGCCTGTGCCGCCTGCGCCGCCCGCGCCCAGCACCCGCGCCAGCGATCCTTTTGACGACGACGACGACCCCTTTGCTGAACTGAACAATCTCTCTGGCCTTATCGCTGATACTGAGGGGCCCGTACGACGTGACCCACCCCCGGTTGCGGCGTCAAGTGTCGGCACAGATTCTGGTACCTCGAACCAGTCAGGCAGCAGTAGCCGTCCGTCAAGCGGCAGTAACCGTCCGTCAAGTAGCAGTAACCGTCCGTCAAGTAGCAGTAACCGTCCGTCAAGCAGTAGCAACCGTCCATCGAGTGGCCGCCGCTCTAGCGTCTACGATGTGGATGAAGGCACAGTACCCGCTCGTCGTGGCATAAGTCCCCTGCTCCTTATTCTTCTCGGTCTCGTTGGCATTATGCTGATCGGGATTTTGATCACTTCCTTCCTCAACGGGAGGAAACCGCAGGTTGCGACCCAGCCTACCTCCAAGCAGACCTCCGCTGCTATGATCCACGCGACGGCAGTTTTGTCCACCACACCGGAGCCGACAACGGTTCCCGGCGGCGGCACGGGCACGACTCAGCCGGTTACGCAGACTGCCGACCTCGGTCAGCCCCCTACTGAGCCGGTAGTGGTTCCCCCCACTGCGGCCCCTCTGGCCGACGTAACTCAGGCGAACCCGGCGATCATCCCGGCGAACACGCCCCTCCAGAGCGAGGGCTGGCTCTATGACTTCAATCAGCCCACTTACGCCGCGCCTATCGTTGGATCGGTCGGAACGTATCAGCCCGCCAATGGACGCTTCGCCGTTGTGCTGATCTTCGCGGTGAATAACACGGGGACGAGCCAGAAGATTCCGGCAAACTTCTTCGTTCTCAAAGACGCCCAGGGTCGTGTTTGGGAGTCTCGGCCTGATGTCTCTGATGCCTATGTCATCCCTGGTGTCAACGCAGATATGAGCCAGACCCAGCAGATCGCGCCCGATGGGATCACCCACAGTGTTGCTCTGGTCTTCGATGTGGCCCCTGACGCGACTAACCTGGTCTTCTTCGCACGTAGTAACCCCGCGCAGGGCTGGCTGGTCTTGCCGAATGTCTAGAAGTACGAGGTTTGGGGCGGGCATTGCCCGCCCCAGATTTTTCCCCTCAACGTGACCGAATCCACACCACCAACGCTAAATCTTGAGCAGTTGCTGCGCACCGGCATCTCCGCCCTCCGCGCTGGCAATCGTACTGCTGCCTATGCGCTCTTCCTCGCCCTTACCCAAGAGTACCCTGGCGATGTGCGTGCGTGGCTTGGACTTGCCAGCGCCGCGACAGTCTTGGACGAGCAGCGCAATGCCCTCGAACACGTTGTCGCACTTAACCCGGCCCATCCCCAGGCTCTCCGGGCGCTAGCAAGCCTCTCACCGCAGACGATGACGCCAGTTGGCGCGTCGCCCGAACCGTCTGTCGCCACTGCCCCGCAGACTGAGCAGACTGCTGCCCACGGGCAATACCCGCTGCTGAATGTGATTGCGCTAATGGTGATGGGCGTTATTCTGCTTATCCTCGCTTTTGTTGGTATCAGGTTCTTCAACAACTCAGAGCGCACGGCGGGAATACCAACGCTCATCCCTGCACCGACGCTCCAGACTACAGCGGTGGTGTCCACACTTATCCTGACACCTACATCTGTCCTGACACCCACATCTGTCCTGA
>JBAXMH010000315.1:0-4819 GCA_037134395.1 Chloroflexales bacterium | reverse complement strand
CTGAAGTTCGGCAGCTTCATCCTTCAGCAGTGCATCACACAGATCTGCGCAGAGCATATCGAGGACAGAGGTGGCGATCAGAAAATGGCGGCGCTCGGCAGGCTGACGGGCGAACACCTCTTCCGCAAGATAATCAACCATGTGACGGTTACTGCCGGTGAAGGCAGCGATAATCTGGCGGGGCTGGCCACCCTCACGGATCGAGATCGCGGCCAGATGAATAGCGCCGGGCCAGCCCTCGGTACGGGTAACCAGGTCGGCCAGTTCATCAGGGGCTAGGACGAGACCGTGGGCACGCAGGAAGGCTGCCGTCTCAGGCAGCGAGAACCGCAGGTCAGCAGCGCGCAACTCGGTCAACTGGCCGCGCAGCCGCAGGCGACCCAAAGGCAGAGGCGGATCGCTCCGGCTGAGGATTGCCACCCGCATCAGCGGCGGCAGATGATCAATCAGCAGAGCCATCCCCGCGTGGATCGCGGGATCGGTGATCAGGTGGTAATCGTCAAGGACAAGCAGGCACGGATCGGGCAGTGTGCCGAGGTCGTCGAGCAGTGCGCCGATTACTACCTCCAGCGCGGGCGGCTGAGGTGACTGGAGCATGGATCGGGCGTGATCGCCCAGGCCGGGTAAGGCACGCGACAGTGCGGCAAGTAGTGCGACCCAGAAGCGAGTCGGGTCGGCGTCGCGCAGATCGAGGGAGAGCCAAGCGATAATTGCAGATTGTTGATTGCAGAGTGCAGATTGCGTGCTAGATGAATCTGCACTCTGCGATCTGCATTCTGCAATCCACGAGGCAAGCAGCGTCGTCTTACCGAAGCCGGCGGGAGCGACGATCAGCAGCAGGCGGGTATCAGCAGAGGCGACAAGACGTGAGGTGAGCTGTCTGCGATCCACAATAGTGACCGGCAGGGGCGGCGGGTTGAGCTTCGCGACGAGCGGCAAGGCTGAAGCGTTGAACATACAGACTCTAGAGATCGTGTGGTACCGAATCAATCATTCCAAAGACCTGTACCGGCGGACCGAGCTGGATACCATCAGTGGTAAGCGGACAGAGATACGCATACACCTCAACGCCACTTGCGAGAGCGGCGCGCAGCGCACGGCCAAATCCCGGATCAACCTCATCATTGGGCACCAGCGCAAGGGCACGGTGGCGCTGGATGATAAAGACGACGGCGCAGCGCTGGCCGTTGCGTGCCATCATGCCCAATTGCTCAAGCTGGCGACGGCCCCGCTCGGTGGGTGCGTCAGGGAAGCGGGCAATGCGCCGGGAGACCAACCCCACCGACTTAACCTCTAGGTAGCAGGTGCTGAGCCCCTCGCCGAGCCGAAAATCAAAGCGGTTCTCGCCTACTGTCACCTCGCGCTGCACCTTTGTGTAGCGGGCAAACTGTGGCAGGGCACCGCTCGACAACGCCGCAGACACCAACCGGTTGGGCATCTGCGTGTCTAATGACACGAGTTCATCTCCCTGGTAGACGCCCACCACCTGAAAGGCCGTCTTGCGACCGATCTCATCACGTGGGGCCAGGAGCAGACGAGCGTTTGGAACAAGCAGATCGGCAAGACGGCCACGGTCGGCCATATGAGCGCGCACGGGCCTGCCATTGATCAACGCATCAACCAAGAGTTGGTTCGTGCGGGCGACAAAGGTGGCCTCAACCAGTGGGCCAGTAGCGTTAAGCGGAATCCTGACGGACATAGTGGCGTGTCTCTATTGGTGGCGATGATGCGGCGCTGTGGTGGATCACGGGCGATTATAACATTAGACAAGGTTTCAGGTGCTAGGTTTTAGGTTTCAGGCGTAGCGCATCAGGATGCCTTGTGTGTGCCGAAACCGTAAAATATCCGAGAACCTTGTCTTCGTGGCGTCAGAGGATGTTATATTGACGTTCTTCAATATATCTGCTACACTCTCCCCTGAAGGAACGCGATGCCGATGATCAAGCTGATTGAGATAACCGAGAAGATCAGCCCTGGCTGCTGTAGCCCCGACCTGGCACCGCGCATCGGTGCCGACGAGGTGCGCGCACTCAGCGACGACTTGGGTGTCTTAGCGCACCCGATCCGGCTCCAAATCCTCGACATGCTCGCCCAGCGCGATGGTCATGTGTGTGTGTGTGACCTGGAGGCTGCCCTGCCGGTGAAGCAGCCCACGGTCTCGCATCACCTCAAGCTGTTGCGTGCGGCTGGTCTGATTGATTGCGAGCGCCGTGGGCTGTGGGTCTACTACTTTCTCCTCCGCCCTGCCCTGGAGTCGCTCCGCACCCGCCTGCTGGCACAGTTCGATGCCCTGCGTTAGTCACGTTTCAGATTGCAGATTTTAGATTGCAGATTTGCCGCAACAGGACGCAATGCATGTGCCCAAACTGTCAAGCTGATTTGAAACATGCCTTAACAGCAATACTTTTCACATAACGATATTTGCCGCCGCTCCGCCCTCACCCCCCAGCCCCCTCTCCCAGAACGGGAGAGGGGGGGTAGAACGCTCTCTGATGCAGAAATCTCCCCTCTCCCCCGGTGGGAGAGGGGCAGGGGGTGAGGGGGAAAGGCCGGTACAAGGAGATCTCCATGAGTGAGCCGATCAGCGACCCAACCGCCATCAAAGCCGCCGTCCGTGAGCATTACGGCAATGCCATTCAAGCCGCCAGCGGCTGCTGTGGCCCTTCCTGCTGCGGCCCGACCAGCACCGAGGTTGCTCTCTACGGAGCAGAGACGATCACCGCGCTGCCCAGCGATGTCGTGACGGCCTCGTTCGGCTGCGGCAACTCTCTGGCCATCGCCAAGCTCCAACCCAACGAGGTTGTTCTCGACCTGGGATCGGGCGGCGGGTTAGAGGTGCTGCTTGCCGCCCGTCAGGTTGGCCCGGCGGGATTCGTCTACGGCCTCGATATGACCGATGCGATGCTGGAGACGGCCCGACGTAATGCGCAGAAGCTCGGCGCGACAAATGTGAGCTTCCTCAAGGGCGACATCGAATCCATCCCCCTGCCTGATCACTCAGTTGACGTCATTATCTCCAACTGTGTGATTAACTTGGCTCCTGACAAGGGCCAGGTGCTGGGTGATGCCTTCCGCACGCTGCGGCCCGGCGGGCGGCTGGCAGTTTCTGATATTGTTTTTGACGGCGAGTTGAGTGATCTGCCAATCGCCGAGGCCGAGCTGCGTACGGCCCTGAGCTGGGCTGGCTGCTTTGCCGGTGCCCTCTCGATGAGCCAGTACCGCTCACTGCTGGAGGCAGCCGGATTCACCGAGATTGACCTGACGGTGACGCAACGCTACGGGGCCGACGACCTACGCGCCCAAGCCCTGGCGGATGAGGGTCTGCTTCCTGTCGAGATACTCCAGTCCCTGGACGGGAAGATCACCAGTTGCGCGATTACCGCCCGCAGGCCGGGGTAGCACGTCCGGTTATGACGTGTGGGCAGCAATGCTGCCCACACGTCCCTAACAGGGGGAGTTTTTGATGACGATCATTACACCCGCAAGCCCGGCGGATCTCCCCGCAATCCTCGACCTGCTCACGCAGCACGGGCTACCGCATGACGGGCTGGCCGACCACATCGCGGGGACGCTGGTTGCCCGTGAGGGCGACACGATCATTGGCAGCGCGGCACTGGAACACTATGGCGAGGCAGCTCTCCTGCGCTCGGTCGCGGTCGCACCCACGCTGCGCGGCCAGGGCATTGGTGGGCAACTCACCGCCGCCGCCCTCGATCTTGCGCGTCGCCTCGGGGTACACCAGCTCTACCTGCTCACGACCACCGCCGAAGGCTACTTCCCACGCTTCGGATTCCATGCAATTACGCGGGCCGAGGTCGCGCCTGCCGTACAGGTATCGGACGAGTTCACCGGTGCCTGTCCCACTAGCGCCGCCGTCATGGCTCTCGAATTGACATAATGCCTATTTGCGCTTATTCCCGGACTATCACCGGAGTCGCTTCAACCGACGGGGAGTCCGCAAAGCGGCGCGTGGCCAGCAAGATCGCCCCCAGCAGCAGCACCTCACCGGTGTTGACCAACGCTCCGCACAGGCCAACGTCAGGCACCGCCTGAACCAACACGGTGTAGAGTGCCGCCAGAATGATCCACGGCCAGCGCGCCCGCACTCCAATCGCCCCGCCGTACACCATCGCCGCTGCCAGCAGCAGCAACGCCCCTGGCGGGGGGCCAACCGGGTGAGCGTGGTTGTAGAGCAGCACGTCGCTGCGGTGCTGCGGCGCCAGCGTGAGTCCCATCAGTTCCCCAAACACCCCGACGCTGAGTGTTGCCACCGCGAGCAGCACGGCAACCGGCATGGCCGCCGGGTGACTGGCCCAGCGCACACCCGCCCCGCGTGCCAGCAGTGCCAGGGCGACCGCCAGCGTTGGCAGGGTGAATACATGTAGCAGAAAGCGTAGCCAGGTAAGGGAGACTAGGATCGACCCCTCGCCGACAAAGCTACCTATAGCGATCACGATGCTGTCGTAGGGGACGGCCAGAACTGTTGGCAGGGTGAACAAAAGGGCCAGCGTGGGTGTGATTGCGAGCTGGCGCAGGCCAGCGACTCCCATAGAGAGCGAACAGGCCGCGCATATCAGGTAGATTGCGGTCAACATCCCGATGTCCACCTTAGACAAGGTATCAGGTATCAGGTATCAGGTATCAGGTATCAGGTATCAGGTATCAGGTATCAGGTGTCAGGTATCAGGTGTCAGGTGTTAGGTGTTAGGTTTACAGCGGATTCAGCCCACCGAACAGCTCCGCACGCGACTGAGACCGCTACGCCGAACTGACCCCTGACCCCTGACCCCTGACCCCTGACCCCTGACCCCTGACCCCT
>JBAXMH010000314.1:0-4908 GCA_037134395.1 Chloroflexales bacterium | reverse complement strand
CGCCAGCCGCCGAGGGCCACATAGCGGTGCCAGAGCGCACGGGCGGGGGCACCGACAAAATTGCGGGCGCGGGCGCGGCGACCAAGGGATGCCATCGTGCGCGCCTCCGCCAGAGCATAGTCCGTCTGCTTGCGCCAGAACTCGCCGAGGGCCTCAATATTGTGGTGGGTGAGGTGACCGTGCAGGGTGCCAGCCGCGCCCTGGAGCTGAGCGAACTCGTGGACAAGGCGGCCCTCGTCGTAGCGGGCGGCGGTGCGGCGCAGCAGGCGCAACTGGGGGTCGGGGTACCATCCGCCGCCGCGTAGTGTTTGGCCAAAGAAGATATTGTGGCGCGGAATCCAGTAGCCATCGGCGGCGGATGGGCGGGCAATCACCTGGCGAATCTCGGTGGCTAGGTCAGGTTCCACCCGCTCATCGGCATCAATGAAGAGAACCCAAGGCGCACGACACACATCCAGGGCGTGGTTGCGCTGGGCAGGAAATCCGCGCCAGGGCGCGGAGATCACGCGGGCACCGAGGGCCACGCCCACAGCGACGGTATCGTCACGGGTGCGATCATCAAGCAACACTACAACCTCATCGGCGAGACCGACGAGGCTATTGATGCACCCAGCGATATGACGAGCCTCATCGCGGGCGATAATGGCGGCAGAGAGCTGCATAGCGCGGGGCATTGTAGCACAGGGGGACAACATGAAGATAGCCGATAGCCGATAGTACGATAGTTGTAAATATCTTCGCAGAAAGGCTCCCGCCGATCACCCCCCCTGGCCCCCCCGCACGCGGGGGGGAACAATGCATTGGTTCCCCCCCGCGTGCGGGGGGGCTAGGGGGGGTAATTCAAACTACAACTGTAGTAATAGCCGATAGTAGACTTTGCACCAGCCCTGTTGTAGCACAGGATCGCTGGCCCCTGTGCTACAATGCCGGCTATCAGGTTATAGTCGGTAGACATCCATGCGCGGGGAGCGCACACCATCACGATGAAAATGGCCGCTGGTGTCCGACTATCGGCTATCGGCTATCGACTATCGGCTATTTTTTAGGGAGACCTATGTCTGCGTACCTCGTGACGATTGGATTAGAGATCCACGCACATATCAAAACAGCCTCAAAGATGTTTGACGGCTGCCCAGCCGACTATGCGGGTGCCGCGCCGAACAGCTACGTCTCTGCGGTAAGCCTGGGGCTGCCGGGGACGCTGCCGGTGCTGAACGCACGCGCCGTCGAGCTGGCCGCGTGTGCGGGTATGGCGATCAACTGCCATGTTAACCCGCACTCGGTCTTTAGCCGCAAATCGTATCCCTACCCCGACCTACCGAAGGGCTTCCAGATTACCCAGTACGATGAGCCGCTATGCAGCGACGGCTGGCTGGACGTGCATACGGCTGCTGGAGAGACTCGGCGAGTCGGCATCGAGCGACTGCATATTGAGGAAGATACCGGGCGGCTGCTGCACGCCGGGGACGATGACTCCTCACTGATTGACTACAACCGCAGCGGTACCCCGCTCATGGAGATCGTCAGCCGACCCGACATCGCCACCCCGGAGGAGGCGCGGCTCTTCTTCGAGAAAATCCGCCAGGTGCTGGTCTGGATCGGGGCCAGCAGCGGAAATCTCGACGAGGGTGCCTTGCGCTGCGACGCCAACGTCAGCGTGCGGCCGGAGGGCCAGGCGGAGTACGGAGCCAAGGTTGAGATCAAGAATATTAACTCATTCCGCTTTGTGGAGCGCGCCCTGACCTACGAGATTCAGCGCCAGAGCGAGATCCTCCAGGCAGGAGGGGTTGTGGTGCAGGAGACACGTGGCTGGCGCGAGGATCTGGGGCGCACCGAGGGCCAGCGAACCAAAGAGTTCGCCCACGACTACCGCTACTTCCCCGAGCCCGACATCCCGCCCCTGGAACTGAGCGCGGACTGGATCGCCGAGCGACAGGCCGAACTGCCTGAACTGCCCGATACCCGGCGCACACGGCTGGTCGCCGAACACGGCCTGAACCCCCAGGACGCTGACATGCTCACGTTGGAGCGTCCGGTAGCCGACTACTTCGAGTCAGCGGTGGCAGCAACGGTGGCGGCGGGAGGTAGCGCCAAAGAGGTCGCCAACTGGGTGCTGAACGAAGGATTCCGGCTGCTGAAAGAGCGGAGCGAACCGGCTGCGGCCCTGGCCACACACATGCCGGTGGCGCATATCGCCGCCCTGATTGGGCTCGTGGTGAAGGGCAGCATCACCCGTGGAATCGCCAAGCAACTCTTCGAGGAGAGCTTTGATAGCGGGGCCGACCCGGCGCTCATGGTGACGGAGCGCGGCCTGACCCAGATCAGCGACAGCGACGCCCTGCTAGTGGCAGTGCGGGCGACCCTCGCCGATGAGAAGGCAGCCAAGGCGATCTCCGAGTATCGCGGTGGTAAGGCCACCGCCGTGCAATTCCTGGTAGGCATGGTCATGCGGGCAACCAAAGGCCAGGCGAACGCACAGGTCGTGCGCAGCCTGCTTGAAGTCGAACTGACGAAGTAACTTTCTGTGGGGGAGCATAGCCACGAGGGGAGATCCTCGTGGCTATGCTCCCCTGTTCAAACAATGACACAAACAGACGACAGCCCGCTCGGCCCGCTTGAACTTATGGAGTCGGCGCGGGTGAAATACTCGCTGGCCCTGGCGCGGCTGCGGCGTGGCCCGCCCGAACTGGCCCTGCTCAGTCTCCACGGCAGCCTAGAGGATGCTCTGCGCAGCCACGCCCTGCGCCATGATCTTCCCGCCGCCATAGAGCCATTCCCGCAGCTCCTCAACGCCCTCGCGTCCGACACCCACACTCCCCTGAATAGAGCCGATGCCGAGGCGATCCGCCGCATGCATCGGCTGCGGGCACGGGTGGCTCGCGGCGAACATCTGGCCATCACCACTACAACAACCGATGCCTATCATCGGCTGGTCGCCCGGCTGCTGCCGTGCTACGGCGTCATGGTCGTGGGGCCAGAAGACGAGATCGAGACGGGCACCCTCCCACGGCCAGACACAGACCCAGCCCTATCCCGGCGGCGGATTGACGATATTGAACCGATCCCGCCTCGGCGTAGCCCAGAGCGTGGGAAAACCACCACCCGGCTGACCCCGCCGCGTGAACGCAGCACCTACCCCGGCGACGAATTTGCCCGCTACGCGATGCGGCCAAGCAGAAGTGCGGGTGATCGCGTCCCGCACGGCGAGGACGCTGGACAGATAGATGTAGATACCCTCGCGGATCGCTGGCGTCGTTCACAAGCGTGGGTGCTGCCGCTGCTGATCATCGTCAGTATCCTCCTCATCGGTGCGGCGATCTCTATCAGCCTCCAGCAACTCCGCGCCGTGCAATCAATCCCAACCCCCGTGCTGGTCACCGCCATCGTGATACAGAACACCCCCGTGGTTCCCCAGTCTAGCCCCAGCGCCGTGCAGTTGGTCAGCAGCACCCCACCACCGCAAACCGTAGTCGCCACAGAGCCAGTTGCAACCCTCAGTATCCAGCCCGAGCCAGGAACAATCTCTGTCGGACGAGCGGCCCAAGTCAGAGCGGAGGTTGGAGCCCTCAACGTGCGTGATCGTCCAGGCACCAACCAGTCCATCCCCATAATCTTTGTGCTCCAGCCAGGAACGCGTGTTGACGTGGTAGAAGGTCCCGTACAAGCAGATGGACTCACGTGGTGGAAAGTGCGGGCAGTGAACCAAGACGGCTGGTGCGCCGGGGAATTTCTTGAGGTCAAGTAGCGTCGCACAGGGCCAACGTGTATAATAGGCCACATAGGACGCCGGAGTGGCGAAATGGCAAACGCTGCGGTCTTAAAAACCGCTGGGGGCAACCCCTTACGGGTTCGAGTCCCGTCTTCGGCACCAGCATTGGGACGCGGTGAAACGCCACTGGGCCAGTCGAAACGACTGGCCCAGTGGCGTTTCATGTAGCCAACCATGTGGCCAAAGTCGGGGCGTCTGTAGCCGTCCACGGCTGTGTGTAGCCATACGTCGTGAGTCGGGGCATGAGTCGCTCGGAAATCTCTTAGAAGCTGTCTGAAAAGGGTCATGCTGCCAGCCGTCGCACCATCAACCGGGTCATTGCAAGGTAAATCATGGCCTCGCTGCTGGCGGGCAGAACCTCGTATTCCCGACACAAGCGGCGGCATTGGGTCAGCCATGCGAACGTTCGCTCCACCACCCAGCGTCGGGGCAGTACCACAAAGCCCTTCATATCGTCGGAGCGCAACACCGGTTGGAGGATAATCCCGCACTGTGTCAGCACCCAATCCACCAGTTTGCCCCGATACGTGCCATCAACCCCGATCCGCCGCAGCTTTTTCCCTGCGCCACCGAGCCGGGAAAACAGCAACCGTGCCCCAGCCGGATCGGAAACCGAGGCGGCCGTCACCACCACGATCATGAGCAAGCCCATCGTGTCTATCAGGATATGCCGCTTGCGTCCCGTGACCTTCTTGCCCGAGTCATGGCCTCGGATACCGGGAATCTGGGTTCCTTATCACGCTTTGACTGTCCAGACATCCCGCAGTTGGATGCGTGTGACGACCAGCCCTTCGCCGCACCGCCGCACGTAGGGTGTCGTGGATGCGCCGCCATGTACCATCATCACGCCACATGCGAAAATAGTGGTAGACCGTCTTCCAGGTCGGATAGTCTTTGGGCAGCATCCGCCATTGGATGCCACCCACGAGGACGGAGAAGATGGCATTGATCACCTGGCGCGGATCGACGGTACGTGGGCGACCGCCGGTCTTCGCGGGAGGAATGAGATCTTTGATACAATTCCACTGGCGGTTGGTGAGATCGGTTGGGTAGGTAGCGAGCTGCGTCAGGCTCTTCTCCTCTTTGAGAAGCTGTCTGAAAAGTCACCGCCCCCCTCCCAACCTCCCCCCGATGGGGGG
>JBAXMH010000313.1:0-4981 GCA_037134395.1 Chloroflexales bacterium | reverse complement strand
GTAACATGCTGGGCACCTGAGAGCTTCGCAATGCTGCTTGCATTCTGAACTACGCCTCGGATTAAGCGCAACGATGGGTAGGCTTTATCGATAATCTTGCTTCCCATCGCACGATGCCTCTCGTCTTCAGGATCGAATGACCAGAGGGGAAAGATGAGTCCAGGCAAGAATACCCGAAGCACCTCATCTTTATCAACTGGCTTGAACTCATACGTGAGAAACGAGCGGCTGTCGAGCTCCTCATATGGCTGGACGATCTTGAGGATCGGCTTGAGACCAACGAGAAGGGCTGGGCACTTACTCTGGCCACAGATGTAGCGCAGGATATCGAAGGTCTTTCTTCCAAAGTGATCGGCCTCATCGAACATGATTAGGCGAATGTCGTTTCCCTGAAGTGCCTCAATCGCACGTTGCTGGAGTTGCGATTTCGTCTTGCCACGCGGTCGTTCTCCCAGAACCCTCAGGATTAACTCGACAAACGCGACTTGGGTAATCTCTGGCTCAAGCTCAAGCAGCAGCGTGCTAGGGTTGCCCGTATGCGACGGGGGTAAGGCAGTTTCTGCTGCGGCCAGGATAGCAGTGGTCTTGCCAATACCCGCTCGGGCACTGTAGACAATCCCAATCAATGGATCATCGCGAGAAAGCCGCAGAACTCCTCGACCCGCGATGTGGTGACCGGCTGCTGCCAGGTCGGAATTGAGCGCGTGATGGTGCTGATATAGTTACTCATGATCACCATCCTCCTTCTGCTGCTCTTTCGTTTGGCGCCCAAGACGCTGTAAGAAGCTTCCACCTTTAGGTGATGTCGAACCTTTCGGATTTCCCTTTTCCGGTGCCTTCTTATCTGATAGTGGAGCGCTTTCCTCATTCTCCGAAGTCCCAGATTCTGAAGAATTGCCCTGATCAGAAGCCTCGACATCCGGTGATGCTCCTGAGGAATCTCGTGGTGCGCCACCACCTTGATCAGGGGGTGTATCTTGGGACTCACTGGCTCCCGCCTGCTGCTGACCCGCCTCGTGATCATCATCTTTGAGGGCCTTCTTGGCAGCTTTGATCTGCTCGCGGGCGCTGCGACGCTGCGCCTTTTGCGCCTCACGAACATCCTTGGCGCTGATTTCATCAGCAAGATCCGAATCAAGGGCGACGGCCGTGCAGATCCAGGTTCCACTGTGGAAGACCTCGATAGAGTCCGGCGGGCCATAGTGAGTTGGCCGACGAACCAGCACATGTTCGCCGACAAGTGTGGCGAGCTCCGGGTGGAAGTAGAGGCGCCCATCGAGGCTGATGCGGCCCTTGGTAATTTTGCGCTGCTCCGGTTCCATCATGAGGACATCGAGCTGTCGCACATCAGGAGCCTCCGTGAAGCAGTTCTCGTCCCAGAACACAAGGGGACTCACGCCGAGCGCGCTGTGTGCCCGAACGTGATATTTAGTGTTAATGAACTCCCAGAACTTAGCCTCAAGGATGGCGATCGTGAGCGAGGCATCCCGCTCGGCGGTCGGATTGCGCTCTGCAACACTCGATCCCGTGTAGCCAAGTTGTTCTGACCAAAGTTCGGTGTTGAGCGTCCCGAAAAACCGCTCGACGTGCGGCTTATGCTCGGGGCAGTACGTAATATGGAGCGTGATCCCAAGCGCCCTACAGATAAGGCTGACGTGCTTTGATGTGAGATCCTCGCCACGATCAATCCAGATCTCTCCAGGAATACCGCCATAGGGATGGGTGTCGGTAATGATGAGCGCGCGCCGAATGGCCTCGGCGACGGTAAAGCGGTCGGGCTGATCGTACGAGAACACTGCCGCGAGGACGACCCGTGACTGAGCTTCGATCACCAGGGTCAGCCAGGGTCGAACGAGGCCACTCTTCGTCCGATACTTCTCTGATCGAAGGTCACGCACCAGCACATCAACGGGGGTGTGGTCGATCTCATAGACGACACCGTCGATCTTGAGGCGACCAGCAAAGCGGGAGCTATTGCGAAAATTGTCTTCTCGCCCATCGGCAATGTCTTTGACTCCACGATTGATCTGGTTGCAGATGTTCCGCACGCGCCAGCGCGTTGGTTCTGGCCTACCACTACGATGGGCACGTCGGCAAACCTCCTCGTAAATCCAGTTAACGGTGGCATCCTTCTTCGAGAGGCGACAGGCAACAATGATGTTGGTATACCAATCATCCTCGTGTCGCCCACCTCTATCAGAGCGACCGAGATGCGTGAGGCCAAACGGCCCGAATCTGCGATGCCGTGTCAGATCTTTCCACAGGACACGAGGTGAACATCCTGCCTCTTCAGCCCGATCCTTGACATCCTTGTCAGAGACATGTAGCTTTTCTAGAAGCCATCCCAAGCGGATTGTTCGTCGCTCAATTTCATCTAAGTCTTTCTCATCAAGAGTGCCTGGCATGCGAAGTAAGTCTGCAGAAGCCGCTGGTTGCCAGGAACGATTTGTGTAGGGGTACTGTTCTGGAGCAAGCGCCCATAGACCCCCCCGCCGGTAGCGGACAACCCACTCGCGCGTGCGAGCGACTCGCCACTCAAGTTTGGTGGCAAGTTGCTCGATATCTTCGTTTGAGACGGACTCCGCATCAGCTATTTCGCCTAGCAGCGAGCGGTACCGTAGCGCGCTATCGCGGGAGCTTTCCGCCAGCGGCTCCCAGTCAGGCAAGAGCCCGCCGATGCCCCGTGCCTTATACGCCTCGTGCCATGCCTTCAGCATGGGCATGGGGATGAGCGCATCTCGCGACCGCTCGCGAAACGCGGGGTAGTCGTAGTCCTTGCTGACCAGGTCGCTCAGCATACGCACCCGGCGCTGTGCCTCGTTGTGGCGGGCGGTCTCCAAATCCAGTGGATCGGGCGTCTCATCGGGATGGACTGTGTGGTCTTTCATGTGCATCCTTCAGATTTATGTTGGTATGACACACAATCCATTGCTGGAATTTGGTAGCTGAACGGTAATAGTTCAGGGGGTTGACACGATGGGCGTCCTATGGCATCTTTCCCTCCATGCATGACGAGCCGCTGTTCATCTTAGGCATCTCCCCTGAGGACTGGGGACAGACCCCTGAGTCCGTACGCCTAGCACTGCGGAGCATGTTCGACATCATGCAGGCCCAAGGACAGCAGCTGCGGGAATTCCCGCAGGTGATCCGCGACCTCCAGGCGAAGTTGGGGCAAACCTCACAGAATTCCTCCAAACCACCCTCGGCGGATCCACCCTCGGCTCCACCACCGCCGTCCCGCGTCCCGCGTGGCCGCAAGGTCGGTGGCCAGCCAGGACATCCCGGGCAGCAACGCCCAATGGTCCCCCCCGAACGGGTCGATGAAGCGATAGAACTGCGCCCGGAGCAGTGCCCCCACTGTCAGACCCCCTTCCCGGCGGAGCTCCCGACGATCAGTGACCCGCGCCGCACCCACGTGTGGGAGTTGCCCGTCGTGCAGCCGCACATGACCGAATATCGGCAGCACACCTGCTGCTGTCCGAACTGCCGGGAGTTGGTGACGGCGGCGTTGCCGCCCGACGCACCGCCAGGGGCTTTTGGCCCGCGCGCCACGGCCTTGATGGCGATCCTGCGTGGACGGTTTCGCTTGAGTGTCGATGATGCGGCCGAGTGCCTCGCCGAACTCTGGAATCTGCCCCTGAGCGTCGCACGTATCGTCACCGGCTGTGAGCGTACCAGCGAGGCATTGGCTCCGGTCGATGCGGCGATCCAAGCGGTCGTGCAGGCCGCTCCGCAGATCAACGCCGACGAAACCACTTGGCCTACGGAGACACGGAAGGGGTGGCTCTGGGTTGCGGTGTGTGCGATTGCGACCTGTTTTCGCATCCACCGCAGCCGGAGTGGCCCGGCGATGCGGCACCTGCTCGGCGAAGCCTATCGCGGGATCGTCGGTTCTGACCGCTATGTGGTCTATGACCAGTTTCCCGATGGGCAACGCCAACTCTGCTGGGCGCATCTGGTGCGCAATCTCCGAGGGTTGCGTGACTACTATGCCGAAGAAACGCGGTGGGCGCAGCCCCTGCTTGATCTCACTGATGATCTCTTCCTCACGTGGCACCTCTATAAAGGAGGATGGATCGACCACGTTGCGTTGCCGCAGGCGCTCATCCCCGTGCGGAACACGATGCGTACCCAGTTGATGGACGGGGTAGGTTCGCCGTACCCCAAGATCGCGGGCTTCAGCCGTGAACTCCTGACGCATTGGGATGCGCTCTGGACCTTCAGCCGGGTCGAGGGCATCGAGCCGACCAATAACGCGGCAGAGCAGGCATTACGCCACGCCGTGTTGTGGCGCAAGGGCTCGTTTGGCTCACGCAGCGCGGACGGTTGCCGCTTTGTCGAGCGCATGCTCAGCGTCCACGCGACCTGTCGCCAGCAGGAGCGATCCCTCGCCGCCTTCGTGACCGAGGCCGTGCAGGCTGCCTGGGCCGGAGCACCCGCCCCCATCCTGGTCGCTCCTCCCGTTACCGCGTAAACTCACGCCATCCGTGGCGCTTCTTCCCCTCCAATCGAACCCCCTGAACTATTACGCTGAACGGCGCATAAGAAGGCCGATTATCAGAAAGTTGATCAGATTTCTAATCCATCACTGGAATTTTGTTCGTTCGAACTCGGATTCTGCTGCTCCAGCGTGCGTATCAACAACGGTTTCTAATCCATCACTAGAATTTTGTTCGTTCGAACGCGAAGCTGAGGGCACGTCACAAGCATCCGTGTTTGGTTTCTAATCCATCACTGGAATTTTGTTCGTTCGTACGTGACTGACAGAATACGACAGAATGCGACAACGTTGGTTTCTAATCCATCACTGGAATTTTGTTCGTTCGAACCGAGGAGAGTCGCAGGTGCGTGGCTATCGCCCACGATGTTTCTAATCCATCACTGGAATTTTGTTCGTTCGAACGGGATTATATAGCCATTGAAAAAGAGATTGTCAAGTAGTTTGTGTAAACGGCTTCTTCTTCCATCAGACCGGGAAGCG
>JBAXMH010000312.1:0-5013 GCA_037134395.1 Chloroflexales bacterium | reverse complement strand
TCGGTGAGTTTCCACGCCTTATAGGGCACATTCTGGCGCTCGTGGAAGCGGCGCAGTTGCTCTTCAGGGCTCAGATGCATCCAAAACTTGCAGATGATTGTCCCAAACTGAACCAACTGGCGCTCAAACTCGTTGATCTCGGAGTAAGCTCGCTGCCACTCGTCGGGGCGGGCGAAGCCCTCGACCCGCTCAACCAGCACGCGCCCGTACCACGAGCGGTCGAAAATGCCGAACGCGCCACGCGGCGGCAGCCGCCGCCAGAATCGGTAGAGGTAGTGACGATTCTTGTCGTCGCCCGCCGGTGCCGCACTGGCGTGAACCGTATAGGCACGCGGATCGAGTTTCTCGGTGAGCCGCTGGATAGCCCCGCCCTTGCCAGCGGCGTCCCAGCCCTCAAACACGATCACCACCGGGCGCTGCTGGCGGTAGACCTGCAGACCAAGCATGTACGCCTGGGTCTGGAGCAGCTTCAGCCGTTGCGCGTAATCCTGCTCGTCCAGGCGCAGGCTCAGGTCAACCCGCTGGAGCATACCTGTTTCGCTGCGCGATCCGGCGGGGCGGGCGATGGGTGGCGCGGGCGGAGCCACGGAGACATCGCTCGCGGGCGGATCGCCCCGGTGGCGGAAGGACGCCCCGCTCAGATCCGGCCCCGCCGACCGTGTGGCGGACTCTAGGGCCACGGCAGGACGACCGATGCGCGCCTCCAGGGCGTGCAGGATGTTCTCAAACATCGCGATCCGGGCGTAGTACTTGTCGGTGGCCGGGATGAGGTGCCAGGGTGCGGCGGCGGTATCTGTGCGAGCGATCATATCCTCCACCGCCGCATACACCTTGTCGTAGTGGCGATGCTGCCACTGATCATCTTCCGTCACCTGCCATGAGGTGAGCGGATCGGCCATCAGGCGCTTGAAGCGACGGTGCTGCTCATCCCGCGTGATATGCATCCAGAACTTGAGCATCACAACGCCGTCGGCGGCCAATTGACGCTCGAAGGCGGCCACATCCTCGCAGCGGTCGCGCCAGAGTGTCGCATCGCCCGTGTTGTGCGTTCGCTCGGCAAGAGCCTGGTGATACCAGGAACGGTCAAAGATCGCCACCTGGCCGTAGCTAGGAATTTTGAGCCAAAATCGGTAGAGCCAGGGGTACTGCGCCTCATACGTACGCGGCGGGGTAATCGGGTGTACCCGCACGCCACGCGGATCGAGCCGCTGGGTCAGCACGCTGATCGTCCGCACCTTGGCGGTTCCGGCCCAGCCCTCGAATACAATCAGTACCGGAGCCTTCGCCTCCAGTAGAGCCTGCTCCATATCGTAAAGCCGGGCCTGCATATCATCGAGGCGCTGGCGGTACTCGCTCTTGCTCAGCTTCAGGTCCACATCGATCTGATCGAGCACAACATCATCCTTTCTCACATATGGTTGACTGGCCCTATTGTACTCTTCTTTCGCCCTAAACCCCGCCGCACCTGTAGGGGCAGGGCATCGCTCCATGATGCTACGGAGATAACAAAATTGTTAGGTAGTGATGCGATGTTTCATTCGTGCAACAAATAGATTGTACTCGCAGGAATGGTATACTGTGCAAACGACGTTCCTGTTATACATTGCAAAAATTGTGTACTGTAGTCTACGAGGGAACGTATGGAATTACTCAATGACGGCTTCTGACTCCACCCCCACTAGCCAGATAGCCTGGCAAGCACACTACCGCTACGGGCTGCACACCAACCCCTCCGACACGACCACGCGCCTACGAGCCGATGATGAACTGCGATTGCACAGCGAGATTATCCGCCATATGGCTGGGGGTGTTACCCTGACCCGGATCAGCGATGGGGTTATTGTCTATAGTAACCCCCGGCTTGCCCAGATGCTCGGCTACACGCCGGGGGAGATCACAGGCCAGCATATTGCTCTTACGAAGAGCGATGTGAGCAAGGAGGAGATTACCGAACAGATTATGGTCGAGGTGCGGGCGAATGGGATGTGGACAGGCGATGTAGAGATGACGCGCAGGGATGGCAGTACCATCTGGTGCCACACCACGATCTCGCTGGTTGAACATCAGCAGCATGGCCAGTTCTGGCTTTCCGTCTACGTGGATATTACCAAGCGTCGGCAGCAGGAGGAGTCTCTGCGTGATGCCCACGCTCTGCTGCAAGCGCAGATGGAAGAGCTACGTGAGCAGTCCATCCGTGATCCGCTCACCCATCTCTACAACCGGCGCTACCTGCACGAGACAACGCCGCGTGAAGTCGCCCGCTCACTGCGCGATGGGTACGATCTCGCCATCCTGATGATTGATATTGATTATTTCAAGCAGATCAATGACAGGTACGGTCATCTCGCTGGCGACGTGGCACTCCAGGCAGTGGCGCAGATGATCCAGTCAAACCTACGGGCCAGCGATATTGCCTGTCGCTACGGTGGCGAGGAGATACTCTGCCTGCTGACGGATACGACGATGGAGACGGCGCTACGCCGCGCTGAGGATCTGCGTCTCGCCGTCGCCTCCCATCAGATCATCCCTGCGTTTGCCGATGCGCGAGTCACCATTTCGGTCGGAGTAGCTGTCTATCCGTCAGGCTCTCACAGTATTGCCGATGTGATCTGGGCCGCAGATCAGGCGCTCTACCGTGCCAAATCCGATGGGCGTAACTGTGTCCGTCTGGCCGCAGCGAGGGAAGTAGGGGGCAATGCATTCGCTTCCGATTGCTTCCAATGAGGTGAGAATAGCCGAGCGGCGGTGTGCGTGAATCGCAAGATTCTCTGCGATCTACGGGTGCGTTGTCCCTACTTCGGTGCCATGCGAATAGCCCCGTCAAGGCGGATCACCTCACCGTTGAGCATCTGGTTCTCGATAATGTGGCGCACCAGGGCGGCGTATTCGGATGGCTGGCCCAGGCGTGAGGGGAAGGGTACCTGCTGGCCAAGAGACTGGCGGGCGGGTTCGGGCAGGCCGGCGAGCATGGGCGTGTCGAAGATTCCCGGTGCGATGCTCATGACGCGGATGCCGAAGCGGGCCAGTTCGCGGGCAATTGGCAGAGTCATACTCACAATGCCGCCCTTGGACGCGGCGTAGGCCGCTTGTCCAATCTGCCCATCGTAGGCGGCCACTGAAGCGGTATTGACGATCACCCCGCGCTCGCCATACGGCCCCAGTTCGTTCGTGATCATCACTGCTGCCGCCAGTCGAATTATATTAAAGCTGCCGATCAGGTTCACGCGGATGGTTCGGGCGAACAGATCCAGGCTATGCGGTCCGCTCTTGCCCACCACCCGCTCGGCGGTGGCGAGGCCCGCGCAGTTGATGACGCCGTTCAGCCCGCCGAACTCACCCATCGCGACATCCACCGCTGCCTGCGCGCTCGCCTCATCGCCCACATCTGTTCGCACAAAGCGGGCCTGCGTGCCCAGTTCGGCGGCCATCGGCTCCCCCGCCGCCGGGTTGATGTCGGCAATCACCACCCGCGCCCCTTGGCCCACCAGCATGCGCGCTGTGGCCGCGCCCAGGCCCGAACCGCCTCCGCTTACCAGAAATACCTTGTTTGTGATCTCCATATGGTCGCTCCTCATTTTCATCACGCAGAGGCGAAGGATACGCTCCCTCGCCTCTACATCGCTCTTACCCACCTAGCGATCTCGCGAATATGGTCGGGGCCAGTACGACAGCAGCCACCGATAATGTGGGCACCGGCAGCGTACCACTGACGGGCCTGCGCCCCGTAGTCTGCGCACTCCGACGTGCCGATCCAGCGTTTATCCTCGGCACAGTAGATCTCGCCCGAGTTGGGGTAGACCAAAATGGGCATGTCGGTGACAGCGCGGGCGGCAGAGACCAGATCAGGCACGAACTGCGGCGGCGTGCAATTGATCCCCACCGCCGCTATCTGCGGGTGGGAGTCGAGCAGCGCGGCGCACTCGGCAAAGGTTTCGCCGTTACTAATATGCGCGCCGTCCTTGGCGCTAAAGCTGACCCATGCCGTGATATGCGGGAACTCCCTGAGCAGGCGGGCTATCGCCACAGCCTCAGCCAGACAGGGGATGGTCTCAATGGCTAGGATGTCAGCGCCCGCATCAGCCAGGACAGCCATACGTGAACGATGGAAGTCCATCAGTTCAGCCTCGCTTCGCCCATAGTTGCCCCGGTACTCCGAGCCATCGTGCAGGTATGCGCCGTATGGGCCGATTGAGGCGGCCACAATAGGGCGTGGGCGGCCGATGCGATGGGACTCCTCGGCCCAAAAGTCATCGCGGGCCTCGATCGCTAGACGCACCGAGCGGCGCATCAGGCTGGCAACGGCCTCGGCACCCATACCGCGCTGGGCGAATCCCTGGAAGGTGGCCTGGTAGCTCGCGCTGATCGCGCAGTCGGCCCCGGCGACATAGTAGTCGAAGTGTATCCGCCGGATCAGGTCGGGGTTCTCAATCAGGATGCGGGCCGACCAGAGGGCATCGTCGAGGTCGCAACCCCGACGCTCTAGCTCCGTGGCCATCGCGCCGTCAAGGATCATTGCCGGGTAATGCTGGAGGATAGTGGTGATCGGGTTCATAGGAAGGTGGTCATTTTAACTACAGGATAGCGTAATTTTTAGACAGATCTTCGCGATTCCCACAGTGCAAACGCCCCGCGCCAGCCGCACATAATCAGCAGGGCGGCGATGAAGGTGACGATATAGAACGAAAAGGGGCTGAAACGCCCAATAAAGAGGGCGCGCACCAGCGAGCCAGCCACCACCGCCGCGCACCAGGAGAGGGCTGTCGTGCGCAGCATCTTCACCGGCGTATTGGTGGATGCGGGGCGGAACGCACCCAGCCAGGGCGTTGCTATCAACCAGCCGATGATGAAGGGCGCGGCGGTCTTCGCCACCTCACCGATGGCCCCCAGCCCCGCCGCCTCGCCGTGGCTACCCCGCCCGATGGCCGCAAACACCATCAGCGCCACCACATCGCCACCGACCAGCGCCACCGTTCGCCCGCTCCCCGCTTGCATCCCATCAACTGCTGACTGCAT
>JBAXMH010000311.1:0-5037 GCA_037134395.1 Chloroflexales bacterium | reverse complement strand
CGGGCGCTTGGGCTGGCAGGGTGACTTCTGCGGTACTACCTTCTCCTTGATGGCAGTCATTGACGAATAAGCGCGTTCTAGGGCTGGAGAGAGCAAAGAAGGGCGGTAGCCGATTTGCCGCCCCTCTTTCGCATCTAACCAGCCGATCCCGTTGCTAGAACACCGGCGTTGGTGATTTGGATGGCGCGGGCGGGTCAATCGGAACCAGCGGCGCGGCGACGACGCCCGTCGGCGCAGGATTGTCGATCCCGGTAGCTGGCAGGGTGCCCGGTGTGAAGAGCGCCGAATAATCGGGTGGTACATTGGCATCGCTCGACGGCGACGGCTCTGCTCCCGTCGTGGCCGACGGCTCTGCTCCTGCTGTGGCTGATGGGTCTACCCCCGTCCCTGCTGTGGCTGACGGGTCTACTTTCGTCCCCGCCGTGGCCGACGGTGACGTTCCCGCCGTGGCCGATGGTGACGTTCCCGCTCCTGCCGTGGCCGACGGGTCTACCCCCGTCCCCGCCGTGGCCGATGGTGCTGCCCCCGTCCCCGCCGTGGCCGACGGCGACGTTCCCGCGCCTGATGGGGCCACCAAGCCAAAGCTATTGGAGCTGATGATTGCCCCGTCTGCTGCGGCAGCGGGCACCACACCCCGGCCCGCATTCAGTTGGAACTGTATCGTCGCCCGCGCTGTCGGGCTGATCGCCACCAACTGATGAACCCCGGTGGGCAGTTGGACGCCTAGAGTCAGATCGTCCATAAACTCGCCGAGATCATTCGCTTGGATCTGATCAAGCGTGCGAATGACCCCATTCGCCTGGATCAACCGAATTTCCACCAACTCGCCTTGCTGGAACAGCTTCCCCTGGAGTTGGAGGGTCGAGCTCTGCACCGTTGTGGCAGGCACCGGGTCGGAGATATTGAGCTGCGCAGTGAAGTCGCGCTTCTCAGCCGCTTGCGGCTTCAGCGTGAAGCTTCCCTGCTTGGTCTGGCCGTTGCCGCTCGTGGCCACGAAGGTGTACTCGCCCACCTGGCGATCAATGCCAAGTGTGACGCTCGTCTGAAAGCTCCCGATCGTGCTGACCGGCGGTGCTGGCAGATTGATGATCGTGCCGTTCGGCTGGATCATCTGTAGCTTCACCACCTCGCCACCCTTAAACCCGCGCCCGAAGATGTCAACCACACTGCTCTGCTCACCGCTGTTCGCCAGACCCTTGTGGCTGTGTACATCAAGCGTGGTAGCCCCCCTCATCGGGAGCGGCGCATCCTTCACCACCAGATAGTCAGAGACCTGGATGTTGCTAACGGTACCCTGAACCGTGATCTTATAGCAATCATGCGGCCAGGCGTTGGTGGTCAGGAAGAAGCTAGTGTAGTCGCCCCCCGAATTGGTCTGGCCAAAGAAGCCAGGGTCGGTGATCTCGTCCTTGATACCATCGAGCGCGGTCGTGCCGGGCACCGCAGGATTGCTGCCGGGCTGCGTCACCGCCGGGCTGTAGACTCGGCCATCGGGGAAGGTGAAGCTAATCGCCACGGGCTCGTTGGCGGCAAAGCCCCGTGCGTCAATTGCGAAACGCTGCCCCCGCGTCGTGGCATTGGCCTGCTGATTGGTCAGGTTGCAGACGGCCTTGTCTGGTGCCATCACCGCAACGGTTGGCCTGCTCTGGGCCGCCACCACAAACGAGAACCCTGCCGTGAGTGTGGCCAGCGCCGCCAGCAGTCCGACAACGAACCTGCGCGATGTAAGTAAGAATCTCATACGGGTATCCCCCTATCGTTCGTTCTACGGCTGCTGCGGGATCATGCGCCACGTGGTCGTTGCCGTCCGTGCGACGGGAAAGGGTGGGTTAGTTTGTGTGGCGATCATTTGGTAGGCTCCCGTGGGGAAGCCGTTCCCAAACGTGATCTTCCCCCCCGGTGGGATCGGGGCATTGCCATCAGGAAGGACTGGAACTAGGGGAAATACCAACTGCACACCATTCGGCAGGATGAGACTCACCGCAAGAGCGGCGGGTGTGAATCCCCGAGCCATAAACTTGAGCGGAGTGCCCTGGGGCACCAGGGTGTTGAAGCGATCCAGCATTGTTAGCGTCGCGTTGTTCGTGGCCGCAATCGCTGGCACCGGTGCCGCCGTCAGGTTAAACTGCGTCTTGGCTGTGTATACCAGAGGGGAAGATCCCGCCACTGGGATAATAACAGTGGCGTAGATGGTATAGACTCCGATCTGATGGAGGAAGCCAAACGCGTACGGCAAGGTGAAGCTACCATCAGGTGCGACTGCGGAACCGAAGGGTCCAATAATCGCCCCGTTTGGCTGGACGATATTGATGACTAAGGGGCCGGCAACGCCTTGGCCGAAGATATTCACGGCCACGGGTTGCTCCCCGGCCGCCTGGTTCGTTCCGGCTGCCTGCACCCACAGCTTCAGGTTCCCCGATTGGGCGGAGACTGGCTGGGGAAGCAGCCGGAACTGGGTCTTCGCGCTACGAACTGGCTTTGGCCCAGGCTCTGTAATGGTGACGGTGTAGCAGCCGGTCGGCCAACTCGGGAGAGATGGGTAGATATATGATGCATTGATGTTGGTAAACGGTGGTATGGGAAGAGGAATAGTGGTCGGTAGCAGTGGCGCACCTACATAGTTGAGTACTGTGGGAGGTGCGGCTAAAGCCGCTGCTGAACCGGGGCTGAGGATTCGCCCGTCGGGAAAGGTAAAGGTGATGTTGAGCGGAGCAGCGCCAGGGAAACCAGCGACACCGACATTGAAGGCATCGCCCTGCACCACCGAGGCCACCGGGCGGCCATCGCAGGTGTCGGTACCAGAGCCGGTGACGGTAACGGTTGGGCGGCCTTGGGCAAAGGTAGCGGACGGCAGAGTGGACAGGAGCAGCGTGATCGTCAGAACGACGATGATGGTGCGGACGTGGTGGCGTAACCAAGATCTCATATCAAAGCCCTCCACATATGTGTACGACATACGGCGATCAGGGCGTGGGATGAGACTGTGATTGGTAACGCTCGGCATCCCCCCTTGACACGGCAAATGGAAAATAGAACTTAGCTCAACAGCAGCAGAACGGCTGAGAAGACCGTAGAGTGCAACTTAATAGTGCCTTCATCACCTCCACAGTACACCCTTATTTTTTTACGTATACGGTGCGTATATTACAGAATAATGACGTTGTAGATTACAGAATAATGACGTTGGTTTAAATTGTGGTAAAAATATAGTTAAAACAATGCCAACCCTGCGTGTTGCCAGGGTCGGCAGTGGGCGTGCAGTATACGGAGGCCGCAGGTTCAGGTAAAAATATACGCTTGTGTAATTGGTATATTTGTGCTAATATGGAAGTAGAGACACATGATATCGAAGCAGCATGGAGCGGGAAGGTTTTGATCACCACATTGCGGATGGTGCCAGAGCGGATCAGCGCCGCGTGGCTCTAAGCAGGAGAGGTGTGCTGATGGCAACTGGAAGCCCAAAAACGAAATGGCTCACGCAGTCCGATCCTCTCTTGAATCGTGTGCAGTTACCGACGGGAGTCAGCCTTAGCTACGAGGGGAAGACTCCTGAGCAAGAGGTGCTGGCAACCTCGGCTGGCAGTGCATTCCTGATCTGGACAGCTCACCCCAATGCGCCAAATCAGCTCTATTATGGGGACAACCTGCCGTTACTCGCCGCGCTTTTGCACGACAACAGCATCAAGGGGCAGGTCAAGCTGATTTACATTGACCCGCCCTTCGCTACAAACAGCGTTTTCCACTCGCGCACACAGGCAGATGCCTATCAAGATCTTCTGGTAGGGGCGGCATTTCTTGAGTTTATGCGCAAGCGGCTCATTCTGCTGAGAGAACTTTTATCGGAAGATGGCTCTATCTACGTGCATTTAGATGAAAATATGGCATTTCATATCAAAGTCATTATGGATGAGGTCTTCGGCGTCCATAATTTCCGCAACTGGATCACACGGCGGAAGTGTAGCCACAAGAACTATACAAAAAAAACGTATGGCAGTATCTCCGACTATATCTTGTTCTATACAAAGTCAGATACCTACGTGTGGAATCGACCCATTGAGGCGTGGACGACGGAGCGATCTCTAAAAGAGTACACCAATGTAGAGGAAAGTACTGGCCGCAGGTATAAGAAAGTACCGGTACATGCACCCGGCACGCGCAATGGTGAAACAGGTCAGCCCTGGAGAGGCGTATCTCCACCGCCCGGTAAGCACTGGCAATATACCCCGAAAACACTCGACGAGATGGATGCACGCGGCGAGATCTACTGGTCGCCGACGGGGAACCCGCGCCGAAAGATCTACCTCGATAAGAGCGAGGGCGTGCCCATACAGGACATCTGGTATGACTTTCGCGATACCAGAAACCAGAATGTGTATATCACGGGCTACCCCACGGAGAAGAACCCACACGTGCTTGAACGGATCATCCAGGCATCCTCAAACCCTGGCGATCTGGTACTCGACTGCTTCAGTGGCTCAGGCACCACACTGGCGGTCGCAGATGTACTCGGACGTCAATGGATTGGTATTGATAAGAGCCGCGAGGCAATCAGCACAACATTGAGGCGCTTCACCAAGGGTACCGAGCGTATGGGCGACTTTGTTGATCGTGCCACTAGTAAAGTACTAAGCGATGTCAGTCTGACTGAGCGGCAGCTCGGATTGTTTGCCGATCAGAACCACTCGGTGGCCGAGATGCATGATCGCCGGATCAGGAATTTCACACTCTACGGTAGTGAGGATGCGGGCGAGAGCCTGAAAGAGTGGCGGGACTTTTTGGAATCGTGAGCCGTAATGACTTCAACATGTGTTATTGCGCGCCTTTCCCCTGCCTGCTATCATGCAGCCGAACACTTTTTACCTAGCACATAGCGCACAACACACGATGATTTGGACTATCTCCGATTTGCACCTCTCCTTTGCGCATCCCAAGCCAATGGACATCTTCGGATCGCATTGGAGGGATCACCCGGAGCGTATCGCCCGACGCTGGCGTGAGCGCGTGGCTCCCGACGATTGGGTGTTGATTGCTGGCGAT
>JBAXMH010000310.1:0-5054 GCA_037134395.1 Chloroflexales bacterium | reverse complement strand
GCGGCCCTCGGCCTGCGCCTGCTGCTCATCCCGCTTACGGGCCACGAGGGTCCCTTCTTGCTCTTCTTCAGCGCAGTCATGCTTAGCGCCTGGGTGGGAGGGACAGCCGCAGGTGTGCTGGCGACCATCCTTACTGTCCCCCTCGTGGCCTTCTTTTTCCTTCTTCCCGGCGCGCCGTCCCCGATGATTCTGATCGGCCCGATCATCCTGATCGCACTGTTTGTGATTGATGGCCTGCTGATCAGCACGATCACCGGCCAGATCCAGATCGCGGCGGCCCGTGCGATCCGCCACGAGGACGAACTGAGTTCGCTGATTGACGGGGTGCAGGACTACGCCATTTTCCTGCTCGACCCGACTGGCCATGTGGCGACCTGGAATACGGGTGCCACACGCATCAAAGGTTATACGGCGGCGGAGATTATCGGCCAGCCTATCACCTGCTTCTACACGCCCGAAGATGTCGCGGCGGGCCTGCCGCAGGTGGCGCTACAGACAGCCGCAGCGGGCCGCTACGCCGACGAGGGCTGGCGGATACGTAAGGACGGAACCCGCTTCTGGGCCAGCGTCGTGATCACCTCGCTCCACGACTCGTCTGGCCATCTGACCGGCTTTGCCAAGGTGACCCGCGATGTGACCGAACTGCGTTGCCAGAGCGCGGCGCTCCACGTCGCACACGAGGAGATGGAGGCACGTGTCATTGAGCGCACCGCCGCCCTTGCCAGCGCCAACGCCACCCTGGCGCGCCAATCTGAGGAACTGCAGGCGAGTACGGATAGCCTGCGCGCCTCGCTGCACGAGAAGGAGGTGCTGCTCAAGGAAATTCACCATCGGGTTAAGAACAACCTCCAAGTGGTCATGAGTCTGCTGCGCCTCCAGGGCCGCCAGGTGACTGACCCCCTCGCTAATGCGGCGCTGCGCGAGAGCAGTCAGCGCGTCGAGGTGATGGCCCTCGTCCACGAACTGCTCTACCGCACGGGCGATCTGGCCTCGATTGACGCCGACATCTACATCCGACAGCTCAGCACGCAGTTGCTGCGGATCTATGGGGTCGTGCCGGGCCAGGTGACGGTCTCCCTTGCGGTCGAGAGGGTCTGGCTGAGTTTGGATCAGGCCATCCCGTGCGGGTTGATCATCAACGAACTCTTCTCCAATAGTCTGAAGTACGCCTTCCCCAACGGGCAACTCGGCACAGTTGGGATTGCGCTACACGCTGATCCCCCCGGTATGCTCACCCTGAAGGTCTGGGATACGGGGGTCGGGCAGTCGGCCAGTGATTCGGCTTCTCCCCACCCATCGCTGGGGGTCACGCTTGTCCACGACCTTGTACGCCAACTGCGCGGCACCGCCGTGACCGAGTGCAGTGCGGGAGTATCTGTCACCATCACGTTTCCGCTGAGTGTATCGGCAGAGCAGATTGTAGTCACTCATGACCGCTGAATCTATTTTGATTGTCGAGGACGAGGCGGTGATCGCACGCGATCTCCAGATGCTGCTAGAGGATCTTGGCTATGGTGTCTCGGCCATTGCCGCCACGGCGAACGAGGCCCTCGCGAGCATCAACGCGGCGATGCCGGATCTGGTGCTGATGGACATCCGGCTGGCGGACGGCTCGGACGGCATCACCGTCGCCGCGACGATCCTCGCACGCTGGGCGATCCCAGTGATCTTCCTCACCGCCCACGCCGACCCGGACACCGTGGCGCGGGCGCAGGCCACGTCGCCCTACGGCTACCTGCTCAAGCCCTTCGACGAGCGCGTGGTGGCGATCAGCGTGCAGTTAGCCCTCGCGAAGAGTGCGGTTGACCGGCAACTGCAGGCCAGCGAGCGCCTGTTCGCCACCACGCTGCGCAGCATCGCCGAGGGCGTGATCATCACCGACGCAGCCAGCCAGATCGCCTTCCTCAACCCCGCCGCCGAGAATCTCACCGGCTGGACGCAGCGTGATGCCGTTGGTCGCCCGATCACCGAGGTCTGCATCGTCCAGGCTCCGGATGGTGGCGCTCCCCTCGGCGATCTCGTGACGGCGGTATTGGCACAGGGCCAGATCAATGCCCTCCCTGATGGCAGCGTGCTGCTCCCGCGTGACGGGGATCTGCGACAGGTTGCCGATAGTATCGCCCCCCTGGTTGATACGCTCGGCGACCGCTGGGGCACGGTGATGGTTGTTCAAGACGTAACCGCGCAGCGCGCAGCCGCAGCGGCCCACCAGGATCTGGAGCGCAAGCTGGTGGAGATGCAGCGGGTGGAAAGTCTCGGCCTGTTGGCCAGTGGCATCGCCCACGACTTCAACAATATTCTTACGGGCGTTTTGGCCTACACCGAGATGGCCCAAGAGGGTGTGCCTGCGGGGTCGAACGTGCAAGGGCAACTGATGCGTGCGATCAGCGGCATCCACCAGGCGGCTGGACTGACCCGGCAACTACTGACCTATGCTGGCAAAGGTAAGATGCGTATTGGCCCCGTTGCGCTGAATCTGGTGGTACAAGAGATAATTGACCTGCTGCGGGGATCGTTTATCCGCAGTATCGCGGTCCATCTGGAGTTTGCCGTGGCCCTGCCGCCGGTGCTGGGCGATAGCATCCAGATCCGCCAGGTGGTCTTGAACCTGCTGACTAACGCCGCCGAGGCGATTGGCGACGAACCGGGACAGATCACGGTCACCACGAGCCTGGTGGAACTGACCCCGGCGCTGCGCGAGACCCTGGTGTTCGGCGCGGAGGCGGCCCCCGGCCCGCACGTCTGCCTGCGCGTCTGCGACACCGGCAGCGGCATAGAGCCCGCGACCCTGGCGAAGATTTTTGATCCCTTCTTCACCACCAAGGTTGCCGGGCGCGGGCTGGGGCTGGCAAGCGTGCTAGGGATTATGCGCCAGCACCGGGGTGCCCTCCAGGTCACGAGCGTCGTCGGTCAGGGCACCACCTTCGAGATCTTTTTTCCGGTGGACGATCAGTCGCTCGCGGGATACTAAGGATTGCCATGCCCGTGCCACATCCATCACGTACCCAGCTCGCCAGGGAGAATCGGGCCTTACGGGCCCGTCTGTCCAAGGCCGAGCAGGCATTGGCAGCTCAGCATCAGAGCGAGCAGGAGCGCGTGAAAGAGCAGGTCGCAGCGGCGACACGGCAGTCGCGGGCGATTCTGGAGAAGCTCGCTGGGGGTGTGCTGCTCATCAATGCCGAGGGGCGCTACATCTTCGCCAACGCCCGCGCCGCTGCGATGTTCGGGATGACCCCGGACACACTGGTGGGAAAATCCCTCACCGACGTGCTGCCGCCTGAGGTCGCCCAGATCTATCTGGAGCGCAACCGCCACTTTATCGCTGCCAACGCCACTGAGGAATATGAGGCTACCTTCGCACTGCCGGTTGGGGAGCGCACCTTCTTCATCGTCGATCAAGTACTGACCGACGCCCAAGGCACGGGCTACGCCTTGCTGACGAGTTCGATTGATGTCACTGCGCGTGTGCGCGCCGAAGCCGCGCTGCGGGAGAGTGAGGCAAAGCTGCGCGTGTTGTTCGAGATGCTCCCGGTGGGCGTCTCCATCCTCGATGACGAGTACCGGGTCGTCTTCACGAACCCAGCCTTGCAGCAGATTTTAGACATGCAGTACATGCAGTTGGTGACAGGCGCGTACAACATCCGCCACTATCTCCGGCCAGATGGCACACCGATGCCGCCGACGGAGTTTGCTAGCGCCCGGGCGTTCGCCGAGGAACGGGCCATCTACGATGTGGAGACCGGCATCGTGAAGGAAGATGGTAAGGTGATCTGGACAAGTGTGAGCGCGGTGCCGGTTGCATTTCAGGACTGGCACATGATCGTGGTCACTACGGACATTACGGAGCGCAAACTGGCCGAGGATGCGCTACGCACGAGCCGGCAGAATCTTGAGTCTCTGATTGAAAATACCGATGGTAGCATCTGGTCAGTGGACGCCGAGTACCGGCTGATCGTGGGCAACCGTCTGTATCACCACAATGTCCGTGAGGCAATCGGGCGGAGCATGACCTCAGGTGAGCACGTGCTAACATCAGCGTTGCCGCAGGCGGCCCTGGATGAATGGCAGGCGTACTACGACCAGGCCATGCGCCACGGACCGTTCAGCATCGAAACATCCACACGCTTTGCCGCAATGCCACATACGGTGGAATATCGGCTGAGTCCGATCACCAGTGCGACCGGGCAGGTTATGGGGGTGACGGTCTTTGGCCGCGACATCACCGCACGCAAAGATACCGAAGACGCATTACAACAGGCGATGGCGGCCCTCACCCAGGCGAACACCGATCTGGAGCGCCAGACGCACGAGCTTCAGGCCAGCGCGGCGCACCTGCGCAGCTTGCTGCACGAGAAGGAGGTGCTGCTCAAGGAGATCCACCACCGGGTTAAGAATAATCTGCAGGTGGTGATGAGCCTGCTGCGGCTCCAGAGCCGACAGCTCACCGATGCGCAGGCGGTGGCGGCGCTGCGCGACAGTCGCCTGCGCGTCGAGGTGATCGCCTTGGCTCACGAACTGCTCTACCGTACGGACGATCTGGCCGTGATCAATTCCGCGCAGTATCTCCGGCAGTTGAGTAGCCAGATCATCCAGATCTACGCGCTCACGCCCGACCAGATCACGCTATCTGTCCGTGTCGAGGCGATCAGTCTGAGTCTGGATCAGGCCGTACCGTGCGGGCTGATCGTCAGTGAGTTGCTCACCAATAGCCTCAAATATGCCTTCCCGAACGGGCAGCGCGGCGAGGTTGGGGTCACACTGTGCGCCACAATCCCCGACAGACTCACCCTGACCGTCTGGGATACCGGGGTTGGGCTGGCTCCCAGTGCCGATAAGTCACGGTCCCCGTCACTAGGAATGTCCCTCGTCCACGACCTCGCGCGCCAGCTCCACGGCACCGCCGTCATTGCGAGCGGCCCCGGCGTCACAGTCACGCTCTCCTTCCCGCGTGGCGCGGCGTCGGTTCAGACATAATTCGAATAAGCCCATTTCGTGCCCGCCTTGCCCCCTCACCCCCTGCCCCTCTCCCACCGGGGGAGAGGGGAGATTTCTGC
>JBAXMH010000309.1:0-5062 GCA_037134395.1 Chloroflexales bacterium | reverse complement strand
GGTGGGATAACACGATGGCGGTGGATCTAGCGGCCACCGTCCATGTGTACCTGCCGCTGCTTCAGCGCTAATCCGTGACGCCTGACGAGGGACACGGCTGTATCCTTACATTCCTCTACAGCAATGCCGCAGAAGTAACGCTGCCAGGCTGAGTACCCACTGGCCCGGCGGGCCAGTGGGTACTCAGCATGACATGTGACGCCGGGATGGGATGATTAAAAAGATCTGTTTCCTCTACAGGTAATGCATGCGTATCCCCGCATATAGCAATCCTCTTGGGGTTATTGCGTGGAGTCGAGGCTTTAGCCGGATAAGGCCGCCTAAAGGCTCGACTCCTTGTCATAACCAGTTTAGGATTGCTATGCCTTTTACGGCGCCTGACGGCACCCTCGGGCATAACGCAGGCCAGTCATGAACTCGTGGGCGCTCAGCCAGCAGAGGGTAGCGCAGAAGAGGGCGATGGGGGTGAGGATGATCGTTGACCAGGTCAGGTCGCCAAGCAGGGCGAAGCGGTTCCCTAGAATATCCGAGACAGCAGGTCGGTCGGGCATGTAGACCACGGTGGTCATGGTGCCGCTCCTGACGGAAGTTGCGACTGCCTCGGTCACGAAGCGGCGGTTGGTGTAGGTATGGGCAAGCCCATCAGCGAGGGTGATGGTGTAGCGGAAGGCGACGACGTAGGGGCTACGTGCGCTGGGCCGCCCGACCTCCAAGATCTCGCCGGGTGCCGTTTCCCCCCAGCGGTCGAAGGAGATCCGCTCGGCCCATGCCATCCCCAGGGCGCCAGCGCAGATGCCGAGGCAGGCGACCCAGAAGACGAGGATCGCCGCAGCGGTGTGCGGGCGTGGGCGGTAGTGCATAGCGATAAAAGCGAACGATTTTGGCCTATAGAGCATTCGAGCATCGTGCTACACTTGGGCCAGCATACACAAAACCCACTCGTCCGCCTCCACGCTATGAGTGGGTTCTGGTACACGTTACTTTCTTGTGGTGTGCAGCACTATTGTAGCATCCCTCGTGCGAACCCCGCAAGGATTGCTCATGAGCTGTGATGTCCGCGACCTGCTGACGGCTGAGTTTACCCGGCAGTTTGCGCAGGATTACGGCATTGATTCGGCCAGTGGTGAGGTGGCGGATCTGAGTAGCCTGATGGGCAAGAGTGATGTGCAGTACCAGACGGCCCACCTGCTCCGCGAGACGGCCCAGCACTACCTGCCCAGCTTCGCGACGCGGCCCGCCCGCGAGTGCCGCGACATCCTCGACCGCATGGTGGGCGAGCAGGCGTTCACGGTTCTCAACCGGCTGGCTGCCGGGTGTGACTGCAACGTGTAGATCGATGGTGGTCTAATTGCCGTTCAAAGCTCGGGTTTACCGCATCAGGACGGGGTAAAATGCCGGAAAACCCAGGAGGTAATCTAGGCCATCTACAGATTTTGGTCACACCCTAATGATTTTCGTTTTGTTCGCTAAACATCAAAGGATTAGAGTATTTCTTTAGGCCCGGGCTAACTTGGCCTTTGAGAACTTCAAGGTTTTCTCCTTCGGTCTTGCCTCATGGAAATATCTTTAGTGTTCGAGGTTACGTTATCCACAACGGGGGTTCTAATAACCACGATTCGACAATTGAACCGGATTGCGCTGGCGATGCTGGCCATGACGGGGCGCGTGATGATCGATTCTCTCATACCCCATTGCCCTGGGCGGCAATCCTCTGGGTCTTCGTACGCACTCAGATGCTCACACCCGGCGATGATGTGCTGCTCGTCGGGGATGAATGTGGAGACGCGCATCTATCAGGTTGAGGCGCGCCACGAGACGTGTAATCAGCCGTTGAATGTGGTCGTGATCGTCAAACGCCACCAGACCACCGGCAAACAGGCGCACGTCTCCCTGTTCAGTAGTGGCCGCACACTGGCGTGGGATGTCTGCGCGACGATTATCAGTTGCGGTTCCCGATTGAGTTCACCTTCCGCGATGCCAAACAATACTGGGGCATGGAGGACTTCATGGTGGTGAACCTCAGTCGTCGTCTCATGCGGGATCGTCGAGATACCGACCCGAACCGTAGTGTGTTGGATCTCACGGCGCACTACCGAGGGCTTTCCTATGCCGAGGAAGAGATTAAACTCCTTCCAGAAAAACCAGAGCCGGGTTTATTGCGTCGAATTCTCTGGTGCAGGTGACGGGCCGTGGGTGTATCCATCGGCTCCCCGCTGACCGGCTCACCGGATAATTGGCGAAGGTATTGATCACGGGGTACATGCGTATGAAGACGAACTATCCTGAGCGGGCATTTCCCGTTGTTTGTATCGGCGGTTCAGCTGGTGGCCTTGACGCCTATATACGATTGCTCCGCCATTTGCCAGCCGACATGGGGGTGGCTATCGTGATTGTCAATCATGTACGCACCTTCGCAACCCTGCTGCACAAGATTCTGCCGAGTTGCACCGCAATGCCGGTTGAGTTGATCACCGAACATCTACAGATACAGCCGAACCGGGTATTCATCATTCCAGAACAGCGCGATCTACATGTGCGTGATGGTGAATTTCGCCTGAAGCCGATATCAAAGCCACGTGGATGGCCCGACGTGATCACGGTCTTTTTGCGTTCCCTCACGGAGCACTGGAGCGGTACGCTGATCGCGGTTATTGTTTCTGGCTATGATGGTGATGGAGCCGCAGCGCTGTGCGGCATCAAAGACGTGGGCGGCATTACTATTGCGCAGCGACTCGACACGGCCGGGCAGCCAGACATGCCCGCGAGTGCCATTGCCAGCGGGTGTATTGACTATGTACTCTCCCCGGAAGATATCGCAACGACCATCATCCGCATCGCGCATGGGGAGCATTGACGGATCACGGCTGCGGATCATCGCTGCGATATGACACACGCACCATCACGTGCGGCCCCAGGTGGCAAACAGGCCGATTGCCGCCGTGATCATCACCGCCGTGGCCGTCCAGCCGAAGATTTTGAGCCAGAACGAGATGGTGAATTCGCCCATGACTCGCGCATTCGAGGCGAGCAGCATCACGATGATCATTACCGGCCCAGCCACCACCCCGTTGATCACGGCTGACCAAAATAGGGCTTGCACCGGATCGATTGAGGTAAAATTCAGCCCCAGCCCCAGCAGTGTCGCGAGCGCCAGGATGACATAGAATCCACGGGCCTCCAGCGGCGTGCGCTCAAGCCCGGTCGGCCATTGCAGCACCTCGCCGACGGCGTACGCCGCCGATCCTGCCAGCACGGGCACCGCGAGCAACCCCGTCCCGATAATGCCCAGAGCGAAGAGCAGAAAGGCGAACGGCCCCGCGACGGGGCGGAGCGCCTCGGCTGCCTGCGCCGCCGTCTGGATGTCGGTCTTACCTTGCGCATGCAGCGTCACCGCCGCTGTCAGGATGATGAAGAAGGCCACGGCGTTCGAGAAGGCCATGCCGGTATAGGTATCCAGCTTTATCCGCTTGAGTTGGGCCGGGGCCTGCGCGGGGGCATCAACGAGCGCCGACTCATGCGGGTTATCCTGCTCCTCCTCCGCCTCCTCCGAGGCTTGCCAGAAGAAAAGGTAGGGGCTGATCGTCGTGCCCAAGACCGCAATCAGCCCGGTCAGGTAGGTTGGACTTAGCGTGATCGCAGGCACAAGGGTGTGGCGGATCGCCTCGCCCCATGGGACACGGACAATGAACACGGTAGCGACATAGGCGAAGAGCACCACCGTCAGCCACTTTAGCACGGCAACGTAGCGGTGGTACGGGATAAAAATCTGGAGTGCGAGCGACGTTAGCGCGAACAGGGCGGCGTAGAGATGCGCCGGACCGCCAATCAGTAGCGTGGTTGCCGCGCCCATCGCGCCAATGTCCGCCCCCAGATTGATCACGTTAGCCGTCACCATCAATGCGACTACGGGGTACATCACCCACGCCGGGGAATGCCGACGCATGGCCCCGGCGATACCGTGGCCCGTCACTCGGCCAATGCGGGCGCTAATCTCCTGAATGCCCGCCATCAGCGGGTAGGAGAAGAGCATCGCCCAGAGCAGATCGTAGCCGAACTGCGCCCCGACCTGCGAGTAGGTCGCGATGCCGCTGGGATCGTCGTCGGAGGCACCAGTGATCAGACCTGGCCCCAGCGCGGCCAGGCCATGCTTCGAGGGGCGTGCGGCAGGCTGCGTTGAGGGCCTGGTGGCATTGATATGTGTCATGAGTTGCTGCCGGTCACGGCGTGCGTGTGACGGTCGGACGTACAGGAGCATAGACCAACTCGATGATGCGGACGAGCCCGTAGGCAAGCAGCGAGTAGATGATGATACCGATGAGCGCGGCCCACTCGAACACCGAGGTGCCAAGGACGGGCTCGACGAAGATGCCCCGGAACGGGAGTACAAATGCGTGGCTGAGGCGGTAGATAAAGGAGACGAACCCGCTCACCTCGTTCGCTCCCAGCAGCAACAGCGCAAAGCGGATTGCCAGCAGGATGTTGATCACACTGAAAACGAAGTAGATCGTCTGCTTGGCGCGTGTGACGCCGACGCCCCGGCGGGTGGCCTCGCTGGGCACGCTGACGTGTTCGGTATGCACGATATGCTCGCCGCCTGGCCCAGATACCCGCTTTTCATAGACATTGCGGGCTGCGCCATCGGGTGCTGGCGTACCAGCCACATCCACCGTCGTCTCCCGGTAGACATCGCGTCGCACAGGCATAGCAGCCGAGCTGCTGGTGCGTTCTGTTTCGTGTTCAATCATCGCTAGGGTTCTCCTTTACGATCCTGCTTGAGGATTGGCTTGGGGCGGTCGAAGCCGGACTCGTTGCGCATAAGGGGTGTCCGCTTCAGTCTAGCGATTGTGGGCAAGGGTCGGTAGCATGCAAACTCCGTCTCTCGTATCAGGGGTATCCCTCACGTTGTCAGGGATACTCCTGACAGTTCATGCGGAGTTTGTCGGCTACCGATGCTTGCTCGCGAAAGCTATACTCACCAGTACACGCCACCACATTTCTCTTGCAACCGTGTGCGTATATCCAACGGCTTATGCCGTTGAGAGGACAAATGGATGATTAATCT
>JBAXMH010000308.1:0-5080 GCA_037134395.1 Chloroflexales bacterium | reverse complement strand
GGCTGGGAGATCGCCCACCCGCGCTTCTGGGTGCTGCGTGGCCTCGACCCCAGCGGCCAGTTGGTAAGCTATGTGACGGGTGAGATGAGCAAGGAGGATCGGGGCAGGCATCCGATGAACATGCGCTACGGCGCGTGGGCCGACCCGAACCTGCCCACGATGTACGATGCCGTGATTCGTGGCAAGAACGGGTTTGTGATGACGGTGAATCAGTCGAGTGCGAAGAAGGCGACGACCTACGCGCCCATCTTTTTTGCGCACGGGGTCTATAGGCAGAGCCGGATCTTTGGCGCACTGGCTATCGGTGCGGAGGTGGCCCAGTTCCATCAGGCGGCTGATCAGGTGAGCGCGAGCATTGTTGAGCAGCGCCGTGGGCTAGAGTTCCAGATGCTCTTGGTCATCCTCGGCTCGGTGGTGGGCGTGGTGCTGGTGGCTGTCTTCATCACCAACACGATTAGCGCCCCGGTGCGGCGGCTTGGCCAGGCGGCCCAGGCTCTGGAGCGTGGTCAGCTCGCCGAGGAGATTCTGGACAGTCTCCAGCGTCGCCGTTTCCGCGACGAGGTGAGCGATCTGGCCACGGTGTTTAAGGGCATGGCCGAGCAGGTGATCAAGCGCGAAGATACCCTCAAGCAGCAGATCGTCGCTCTGAACATTCAGATTGACGACCAGAAACGGCGGCAGCAGGTCGAGTCGATCACCGAAACTGACTACTTCCAGAACTTGCGCGCAAGTGCCGTTCAGATGCGTCGCCGCCATCAGGAGCGTGGCACCGCTGATAGTGAGGCCGTCGAGTAAAGAGAGGATCGCCGATGCCCACTCGCTTCGCTCTTGCCCAGAATACCGTCACGCTAAACGAGGAGACTCTGCGTGATGGTGAGCAGACGGCTGGTGTTACCTTTCTGCTCGATGATAAGGTGATCATCGCTCAGCAGATCGCCGCCGCGCTACCCGGTTGCATCATCAACTCAGGCTACCCGCCGATTAGTCGGGCTGAGTTTGAGGCGGTGCGTGCGGTGGCTCGCAGCGTGTCGGGTGCCCAGGTGGAATGTGCGGGTCGGGCTACCCGTGAGGATTTTGCCCTCTGCTATCGGGCAGTGGCCGACGCCGAGATGCCCAGGGTTTCTTTCTGGTTCCCCGTCTCGCGCCTGATGCTCGATAGCCGCCTGGGAATGAGTCAGGCGGAGGTTCTCGATCACGCGGTTGATCTGGTGAATTTTGGCCGCGATCTGATGGGCGAGCGGGCCGGGATTGATGTTGCGCTAGCCGATGTTTCCCACACACCCGAGACCGATCTGGTAGTCGAGGCGTGCCAGCGCCTAAGTGCTGCCGGTGCCGATATGATCGTGATCTGCGACACGGTTGGCCGGATGCTGCCGGATGAAGTGAGCAACCTCGTCCGGCGACTGGTGGCTGGGGCACCCGAAGCGGGGATCTGTTTTCACGCTCACCACGATCTCGGCAACGGCACCGCCAACAGCATCGCCGCTTTGCGCGCCGGGGCAAGGGCCGTGGCCACGGCGGTCAATGGGCTGGGTGAGCGCGCCGGTATGCCGCCCACCGAAGAGGTTGTGGCCAACCTGCTGCTGCGTCGCGATGCCCACGGCCTCAATCTGAAGGCGGATAGCACGGCTCTGCTGGCGCTGAGCCGCCTGGTAGCCGATCGCTCGGGGATCACGCCGCACGCCAATAAGCCGGTTGTCGGTTCCTCGGTACTGCGCCGCGAGACCGGCACGCAGATTGACTGGATGCAGCGCGACCGCCGCACCTTCCAGGTTATCACGCCCGACTTCCTCGGTGTCGAGAAAATAGAGATTGTGGTCGGTAAAATGAATAGCCAGGAGTCGTTTGCCCTGGCCTTGGCTGAGCGAGGTATTCACCTAAGTGCTGATGATCTGCGGCGGGCCTTCGATGGCCTGAAGGAACTAACAGGTCGCCAGCGTACGGTTTCTGAAGCGGATCTGCGTCGGCTCGTGGGGATGGCGTAGGACGAGGAGATTATGCGTCGTAACTACGCTCTTAACCTGACTCTTTCCGCCGGCCTCTTCATGGGCGAGACCCTGAGTGAGGTACTCTTTCTGAGCCACTTCGGGGTGGCCGCGCTGCCCCTCGGCTTAATCGGCACGGCCCTGCTCGGCGTGGCCTTGACGACGATCTACACTCGCGCCCTGTCACGGCGACCATCTGGTATCCTGTTGGCGGCGGTGATTGTGGTGGTGGCAGTACTCAACCTGTTGATCTGGGGCGCGCTGGAGGCGGGTGTCACGTGGGCGGTGTTAGCCCTGTTCCTACTCTTTCGCCCATCCCGCGACCTGCTCCAGGCCCAGATCTGGAACTACTTCGCCGACCAGTACGACGCCCAGGAGTCCAAGGTGCGCTTCCCGGTGATCAGTGCGGCGGGGCGGATCGGGGCGATTTCGGGGGCTGCCGCGTTACCGCTCCTGCTCAACAGCGTGGGCAGCGGCGGCACCATGTTGGCCTGGGTATTCTGCCTGGTAGCCGGGCTGGTGGTGATGCGGGTGGGACGTGGGCTGGTCACTGTACATAATGTTGTGCCGCCTGCGCCATCTGCCGCTGGCCCGCCCCTGATGGCTAGCCCGCTGGCCCGCGCTCTCACCACCGGGGCGGCCCTGGTAGTGATGCTCGTACTTCTGCTCACCTACCAGACCAGCGGCGCACTGGTTGCAGCTTTCCCCGATGAGCGACTGCTCGGCACACTTTACGCTACGGTGGCGGTGGTCTCGAATCTCGTCGGTTGGGCCTTCCAGACCTTCGGCATGCCCCAACTGATCCGCGCCATCGGCGTCTCGCGTACCAACCTGATCTACCCGGCTGCTGCCCTCAGTGTGAGCGTCTGGATCGGCATGTCCGGCAGCGTATCGGCAGCCGTCGCAGGCCAGGTGGTGCGAACGACGTTGCGCCAGAGTCTCCAGGTGCCGGCTGAGGATCTGCTGATGAACGCGCTGCCGGCAGCTCTGCGAGCGCGGATGCGAGCCATTGTGCGCGGTGCCGTGGTGCCTCTAGGTGCCACTATCGGCAGTCTGCTGATTCTTGGACTTCAGGCGACGGGCTGGGGTGTCCCGGTGATCCCGTGGCTCAGCGCCCTGGTGGCGGTGGGTGCCCTGGCAGCGGCCCTCTGGGTGCGTCGGGCCTACAGCGAAGCGACAATGGCTCTAGCCCACGAGCAAAACCCAATAGCGCAGCGATTGGCTTTTGCCGGGTTCGGCAGTGCCGACCCGGAGACTCTGCGTTTGCTCCAGGGGCGTCTCGCCGCAACCGAGTCGCTGGAGGATCAGGTTTTTCTGGGTCGTATCCTGATCGAGCTCGATCGGGTTGCAGCCGAGAAAGCTCTGACAGCACGTATCACCACCAGCCCGCCCGAAAGTCAGGCTGCCTTGCTCGGTCTGCTGCGCGAGAGTGACATCGCCGGGGAACCGCTACTGGCCCTGGCTCCCCGTCTGCTTCGTTCGCCTAACCCCGAGGTGCGGCGAACTCTCCTTGATGCGCTTATGGGTGTGCGTGCCCTGGCCACCTCGCTCTACCGACGCGCACTTGACGACCCTGATCCGGGGGTGCAGTTGGCGGCAGCTCGCCTGCTGCTGCCCTCCTACCCCAACGATGCTCGCGCCCGGTTGATCACCTTGTCCGCTGGCGATTCGCCCGAGCTACGCGCCCGTGCATTGGAGGCGCTCGGCGCCCTTGGGCAGGAGCAGCTTATCCATGGCCTGGGCGACCCCGCGCCGCTGGTGCGTCTGGCTGTCGCTGATGTCGCGGGTCGCCTGGAGCTTGCCCGTATGCCCGCTCTGACGGTGGCGCTGGGCGCAGCCCTGGCCGACCCGGTTGAGTCGGTGCGACGGGCGGTGGCTAGTGCGCTTGGACGGGCTGGGACGGCCCAAGCCGAGTTGCTGATCGGTGCGATGGCTGACCGCAGCCCGACAGTGCGTACAGCGGCGGTCGAATCACTCATCCAGATCGGCCCGGACTGTCTGCCCATTCTCCAGGCGCGGCTGATGGGCGCAACCAGCCTTGATCAGCGTGAGGCGATTCTGATTGCCTTGGCACGGCTCAGTCCTGGGCAGCAGCTTGCGGATCTGGATACCTTCGAGTTGGCGATTCTGGAACAGATCGTCACCTTGCTACGAGTGCGACCAGCCCTCGGTAAGCTCCCTGGCCCGGTGGGAACCTTGCTCTTTGATGATATGGCGGCGGAGAAGCGCGATCTGCTCAACCGACTGGCCGCACTGGTGGCCGCAACTAGTGGTGCCGAAACATCGCGCTCGATCTGGCAAGGTCTCTCCTCGCCCGATCGCAATCTGCGCGCCCAGGCCAGCGAAGCTCTAGAGAGTGTGCGCTCGCCCTGGCAGGCCCGCCTGCTGGCCGCACTGCTGCGACCCGATGATGTCCCTGAGCGGGCGCTCGCCCTGGCCGCTCAGCGCTGGCCCCAGCCCACCCTGCGCCGCGAAGAGGCGTGGGCGCAGGCGAGCAGTGAGGGCACACCCTGGCGGCGCGATCTTGTTGCCGCTGCCATGGCCGAGCAGCGGCCTGCTAGCATAGCAATCACACCGACGAGTATTGAGGAGGGAGGCGTCACCGTGCTTTCTGTTGTCGAAAAGGCGATCTTCCTACGCGCCGTCCCTATCTTTCAGGCCATGGCCCCCGAACAGCTCCAGATCTTGGCCAGCGCCGGTGAGGAACTGGAGTATCTGCGCGGTGCCGCAATCTTCAGCGCGGGCGATTCGGCTGACCGGCTGTTTGTCATCGTCAGCGGGCGTGTCGGTATTGAGGAGACCCGCGCCCGTGGTAATGTGGTGCGAATCGCAACGCTGGAGGCCAAGGAGCCCTTTGGTGAACTGGCCGTTTTTGATGCTCCAGCTCACACCACCAGCGCCGTAGCGGTGGACGACTGCTACATTCTGGCGATTCGCCGCGAGGTGCTGCTCGATCTGATCAGCCAGCATCCCGACCTCGCTCTGACAATTATCAAGTTCCTCAGCCGCCGCCTGCGCGAGGCCAGCAGCACGATTGCCGAGAAGACCCGTGCCCGCCCACGCCAGATCGTTGACCTCTTCGATAAGATGAGTGA
>JBAXMH010000307.1:0-5102 GCA_037134395.1 Chloroflexales bacterium | reverse complement strand
AGACCCGCTTCACCTTGCCGCGTCTGGCCCCGGAGGAATTGGCTGAACTGCGCACACTGGCCCAGGTGGTTGCCCACCTCCAGGGGGTTGCCGCGCCTGCCCTCACCCCCAGCCCCTCTCCCATAAAGGGAGAGGGGAGTCCGACACCCCCTCTCCCTTTATGGGAGAGGGGGTCGGGGGGTGAGGGCGTGCCGCAGTGGGCCGCCCCAACCGCACCTGCGGCCCTGGTTCGGCTGCCGCTGCCGGATAGGCTGGAGACTCCGGTGCCGGATGGCTGGAGCTGTGTGATTACCGATGATGGTACGCCTACTGCCGCTGCCCTGGCCGCTGCCCTGGCCGCACGCGGCTGGCAGCCGGTGGTGTTGCGCCTGCCGACATCGCTGGTAGGAGCGCGGCCCACCCTGCCTCCGAGCGTGGGCCGGGTAGCACTGCACGATCTGAGCGAGGGCCAGCTTGAGCAGGCGCTGCGTATGATCGCCGAGAGCTACGGCCCGGTGGGCGGGTTCATTCACCTGCACCCGCAGCCTGCGGCCTTGCCCCATACCACTGATTTGCTGAATGATTCCGAGCAGCAGATTGTCCGGCTGATCTTCCTGGCCGCTAAGCTCCTCGCGCCTACGTTGACCACGGCAGGACGCAGCGGGCGCTCTCTGTTTATGGCGGTCACACGCATGGATGGCGAGTTGGGTATCGGCACGGGCCGCGCAGTGAGTCCGGTGGGCGGCGGGCTGTTTGGCCTGGTGAAGACATTGCACCAGGAATGGGCCGGTGTCTTCTGTCGCGGCATTGATCTTAGCCCGGAGGTTGGTGCCGAGCAGTCCGCGCAGATGATTGTGGCCGAGAGCGCCGATCCTGATCTGCGGCTGGTCGAGGTGGGCTACGGCCCTCGCGGGCGGGCAACCTTGGCCGCTCATCTACCCATCGGCGGCGCGTGATGGTCAGCCCCACGGATGTTTTTCTGGTTAGCGGCGGGGCACGCGGAATTACCGCTGCCTGCGTGATCGGCATGGCCCGCCGTTTCCACTGCGGCTTTGTGCTGCTGGGGCGTACCCCGCTCGTGCCGCCGCCTGAGTGGGCCGGGCCAGGGCTGGATGATACGACGCTCAAGCAGCATATTGCGGTGGCGATCACCGCGCAGGGCGAGCGCCCGCTGCCCGCCAGTATCCAGCGTATGTGGCGCGATATTCGGGCCTGTGAGGAGATCTCCGCCACGCTCCAGGCAGTGACGGATGCGGGCGGGCGCGCCCGCTATATCTGTGCCGATGTGGCTGATACGGCACGGTTGCGCGCTACCTTGGGTGATGTCGGCCCGATCAGCGGGATCATCCACGGCGCGGGTGCCCTGGCCGACCGGCGGATTGAGCAGAAGACGGGCGCAGATTTCGATGCGGTGCTTGGCCCGAAAATCGGCGGATTGCGGAGCTTGCTGGCGGTTGCTCCGCCCAACACGTTGCGCTACCTGGTGATCTTCTCGTCCGCAGCCGGATTTTATGGCAACCTTGGCCAGAGTGACTACGCGATTGCCAATGAGATTCTGAATAAGGCCGCCCACCAGATCCAGCGTGAATACCGGGCCTGCCGGGTACTTGCTATGAACTGGGGGCCGTGGGACGGTGGGATGGTCACGCCGGCGCTGAAGGCCATGTTTGCCCAGCGCCAGATTGATGTCATCTCGATCAATGCCGGGGTGGAGGTGCTGCTGACGGCTCTGGCGACGGATGGCCCCGCCGTGCAACTGGTGGTAGGTTCGCCGATGCGTCCCGCGCCCGCCTCGCTCACCGGCGAACTATGCAGCCAACGCAGCTCACGTCAGCTTAGCCTGGCGCATAACCTCTTCCTGGCCGACCACATGATCGGCGCGCACGCCGTCTTGCCGGCAACCGCCGCCGCCGCCTGGATGATCGCGGCCTGCCAGCAGCTTCACCCTGGCTACCGCCTGCGCCGCTGCGATGGCTTCCAGGTGCTGAAGGGGGTTGTTTTTGATGCGCAGCTCGCGGATCGCTATCACCTGGAACTGACCGAGACGGCCAAAGATGCGTCGCATGGACTGGTACGGCTCGACGTGCTGATCTCCAGCAGCACCGCCGCCGGTCGCCCCCGCTACCACTACCGAGCGACAATTGAACTGGGCCGCGATCTTCCTGCACAGCCAATACTGGCCGAGTTGGATCTGGGTGAGCGAGATGCCAGTGACGGCGCGACTCTCTACACCGATGGTACGCTGTTTCACGGGCCGAGTCTGCGCAGTATTGAGCGGGTGCTCCACCTCGACAACACCGGCCTAACCCTGCGCTGCACCCTGCCGTCGCTCAGCGCCGAGTCCCAGGGCCAGTTCCCGGCGGGCGACTTCAACCCCTTTGTGGCCGACGCGCTGTTTCAGGCGTGCCTGATCTGGGTGCGCCGCCGCTATGCCGCCGCCAGCCTGCCCCTGGGCTGGGCCTCCGCCGAGCAGTACCGGCCCCTGGCCTTCGACACGCCAACCTACCTGACCCTGGTGGTGCGCGAGTCCGGCGAGCAGCGCCTTGTCGCCGACATCGCCGCCCACGACGAGGGTGGCCGGGTGGCCCTCCAGCTACGCGGAGTCGAGGTGGCGGTGAGCCACCAGCTCAACCGGCTGTTTGCGCAGGTGTAGGGGCGCTGTCATCCCAGCCGCCCGGCCCGTAAACGGGCGGGCTACAATGGCGAAGGCCGCTGAAGCGGCCTGTCTGAGGCCGCTTCAGCGGCCTTCGTAGGTAATAGCCGAGGCGTTTACGCCTACGGCACGGGCGATCTGCGGACTGTGTACCAGCCCTGCTAGGCGACTGCTGCGCCCCTACGGGATATTACGAAGGATACCTGTGGAACCTATCGCAATTATCGGCCTCGGCTGCCTTTTTCCTGGTGCCGATGGCCCGTCCGCCTTCTGGCAGAATCTGGTTGACGGTGTTGACTCGACCAGTATGGCGACGGCGGCGGAAATCGGGGCCGACCCGGCGATCTTTTTCGACCCGGCCCACCGTCTAGCCGATGGCTACGCCTACGGGCGCGGCGGTTTCGTGCGCGGGTTTCACCTCGATCCGGTTGGTCTCCATCTCTCTGCCGACCAGTTGCGCGGGCTAGACCCGCTTTACGCTTGGGCGATGCACGTGGCTCGTCAGGCTCTCGGCGATAGTGGCTACATGGGGCGGGCCGATCTCCTCGACCGCTGCGGGGTCGTCCTGGGTAATCTCTCCTTCCCCACCCGCTCATCGCAGCGGCTGCTGGCTCCGCTCTACGCAGGCGCGGTAGCCGAGGCGCTGGACGAGATGATTGGGGGCGCAAGCGATCCGACTCCCCCTCTCCCCTTGTGGGAGAGGGGGCTGGGGGGTGAGGGCGCAGTCAATCCCCTCAACGCCAGTATCTCCGGGCGACCGGCTGCCCTGGTGGCTCAGGCGCTCGGGTTGGGTGGCCCGTACCTCGCTCTGGATGCCGCGTGCGCCTCGTCGCTCTACGCCCTCGGTCTGGCCTGCGATTATTTGGCGGCGGGTAAGGCGGATCTGATGCTGGCGGGGGCGGTGAGTTGCGCTGACCCGCTTTTTGTGCTGACGGGATTCTCGATCTTTCAGGCGTACCCGCCCGAGGGCGGGGTGAGTCGTCCGCTGGATCGCAGCTCTCGCGGCCTGACTGCGGGTGAGGGCGCGGGGGTGTTTGCCCTCAAGCGTTACGCCGACGCGCTGCGTGACGGCGACCGGATCTACGGGCTGGTGCGCGGGGTGGGTCTCTCGAACGATGGTGCGGGAAAACACCTGCTGGTGCCCAATCCCAAAGGCCAGCAACTCGCCTTTGAGCGGGCCTACGCCGATGCCGGAGTTACGCCGCAGAGCATCGCGTATGTCGAGTGTCACGCCACCGGCACTCCTGTCGGCGACATCGTTGAGCTGAATAGCATGGAGCGCTTTTTCGGTGCCTACGGCCATGCGCCCAAAATCGGCTCGGTGAAGTCGAACTTCGGCCACCTGCTCACCGCCGCCGGTATGGCCGGGATGCTCAAGGTGCTACTCAGCATGGCCCACGGACAGATCCCGCCAACGCGGACTCTGTCCGATCCCCTCGTCTCACAAGGCGGCACAATTGGCGGTTCCGGCAGCGTGCAGACGCTCACACCCTGGCCCGACATGCCCGGCCCGCGCCGCGCCGGGGTCAGCGCCTTCGGTTTCGGCGGCACGAACGCGCATGTGGTGTTGGAACAGAACCCCACCCCCCTGCCCCCTCCCCTTCCAGGGGAGGAGGAGTCCGATCTCCCCTCTCCCTCTGGGAGAGGGGCTGGGGGTGAGGGTGGCCCCCTGGCCATCACCGGCATGGACGCCTGTTTCGGCCCGTACCCGGATCTCGCCGCCCTGGATCGCGGGCTGTACGCCGGGGAACGCAGCATCGGCCCGCTGCCCGCCAGTCGTTGGTGCGGGCTGCCGGACAGGGCTGCGCCTGATGGGGCATATCTGCATGGGTTCCGATTCGACTTCTTACATGCGAAGATCCCGCCCGACCCGACAGATCAGCCCTTGCCGCAGCAACTGCTGCTGCTCCAGGTCGCCGACCGCGCCCTACGCGATGCGGGCGTCCGCCCCGGCGCACACATCGCGGTGCTGGTGGCGATGGAGTCTGAGCCAGCCATGCATCAGCTACGCGGGCGTCAGGATCTGGGCTGGCACCTGCCGATTATGCTGGCGCGGGCCGGAATAACCCTGAGTGACGCGGAGCGGGCCGAGCTTGAGATTTTGCTCAAAGACGCCCTGCACCCCCGCGCCCAGGTCAACCAATACGTCAGCTTTATCGGCAACATTATGGCCTGTCGCGTCGCCGCCCTCTGGGATCTGAGCGGCCCGGCCTTCACCGTCTCCGCCGACGAAAACTCGGCCTTCCGCGCCCTCGAACTGGCCCAGATCATGCTGGCGCGGGGCGAACTGGAGGCGGTTGTGGTGGCCGCCGTGGATCTGGCGGGCAGCATCGAGCGCACGGTGTTGGATGCCATTGATGGGCAATCGGGCCGGGCCGTGGGCGAGGGTGCCGGGGCGCTGGTACTGCGCCGCGCCGCCGATGCGCGCCGGGACGGCGAGCGAATTTACGCCACGGTGGATGCGGTGGCG
>JBAXMH010000306.1:0-5119 GCA_037134395.1 Chloroflexales bacterium | reverse complement strand
CCCTGCCCCTCTCCCACCGGGGGAGAGGGGAGATTTCTGCATCAGAGAGCGATCTCCTCCCCCTCTCCCGTTCTGGGAGAGGGGGCTGGGGGGAGAGGGCCGAGCGGCGAAAGAATCAAAGAAACGTACTCAGGTAGCGCTTATGGCCAGGATTGAGAGAAAGGCGTCAACGATTCGTGGCTCAAAATGCGTGCCGCTCTGGGATTGCAGGTATGCACGCACCCGTTCTTCTGCCCAGGCTTGGCGGTAGGGACGATCTGAACGCAAGGCGTCCCAGACATCCACAATGGCAAAGATGCGCGCCGCGAGCGGGATCTCCTCGCCTTTCAGCCCGCGTGGGTAGCCTGTGCCATCCCATTTTTCATGGTGGCAGTAAGGGATATCCAGCGCAGGTTGCAAATAGGCGATGGGGGAAAGCAACGTGTGGGCATACTCGGGATGTCGGCGCATCATCTCCCATTCACGTTCGTTGAGGGTTCCTGGCTTGAGCAGCACCGAGTCGGGAACGCCCATCTTGCCGATATCGTGCAGGAGCGCGCCGCGCCGGATGTGTTCGAGTTCGCCTGCGCCAATGCCCATCGCCCGGGCGAGATTGATGCTCAGTTGCACGACACGGCGTGAATGTCCTTCCGTCTCCTGATCGCGCAACTCCAGCGCATGGGCCCAACCTTCTAACGTCGCATCATACGCCTGGGCGAGTTCCGCCGCATCGCGTTCGGTCTGCTCGTGCAACGCGGCGCGATGCATCGCATTTGCGGCAATGTCCGAGATGGCGCTGAGTACGCGGATATCCTGTTCGCTGAACACCGTGCGACCCGCAACCGCTAACACGCCAATAACTGCTTCGTGGGTGACCAGCGGAATGCCAACAAACGCACGCACATCCGGTATCACGTCGTGAAATGAGAACGCAGGGTCGTTGGGCACATCGTTGCTGAGATAGGGGGTGCCGTGGACAAGCACCTGACGGAGGATGCTGCTCGTACGGGGCAGGTGTTTCCCCTGATCATTCGCCCAGACTCCCTGAACATACTCGGGCAATGCGTCATTGGCATAGTCATCATTTGCGAGCAATGCCACACTTGCCGCACTGACGAGGTTGGTCACATGATCCGCAATGATCGGAAGCATTTCGGCGCGGGTGCGAGTCAGACGCAAGGCCGCGCTCATCATCACCACGGCTTCCAGTTCATGGTCACGCTCGCGCAGCTCCACCTCCGCACGCTTGCGTTCAGTGATGTCAATCAGGGCGATCACATTGCCAAGTTGCTCGCTCTGGGCACCCAGCAACGGGCCGACGCTGATCAGCAGGTTCTTCACCTGCCCGTTGCGTTGTAGACTTACCTCCGCCCTGCTCCGATTTCCGGTTGCCACGGACTCCGCCAGCGAAAACGCCACACCCTCCCCTTGACACAGTGGGAAGGCGTAGGCAAATGGCAGCCCCAGCGGGTTTTGGCCGCACAGCACGTGTGCTGCTTCGCTGGCGCGGAGGATCAGGCTCTGTGCATCGCACACCACAATGGCTTCGGCGACTTGATCCAGGATCGAGCGGGCGAGCTTTTCCGCCGTGATAATCGCTTCATTCCGTTTTTGCTCAGTTAGATCCGTTGCCACTAGGCAGAAGAGTCCCGGCATTTCTTCCGTCTGCAAGAAGGTCGTGGAGAAATACCCCGGCACGGATGCCCCGTCGCTGGCCTGGATGGTGATCTCTCCCCGGTAGTGGGTTGGTGTCGCATCCCGCCGCAGGAGCGACTGGAACATCTTGTAGTCGGCGGGTTCAATCCAGGTGCGAATGGCGGAACCGATGACCTTTTCGAGCGGTGCTTTGAGCATCTCGGCAAAGCGTCGGTTGGCGTACAGAATCACACCGTCCGTCGTCAAGGTCAGGGCGCCCTCGTTCATATCCTCGATCAGCATGCGGTACGGATGATCGGCACCCTTGAGCGTAAAGACTTGATCGCCACTAATGCCCGAGACGACCAATGCATCTACTTCACCCGTGCGGATGGCGTGCAGGGTCTCTTCCGCCTCCGCCAGTCGTGTACGGAGTTCAGCGTTCTCGCGCACGAGGCGGAGGTGGGATATTCGTCGCTGGGGCATCGTAACCTCTTGAATCGGGGCGTTCACGGTGCCCCTTTCAGTCTTTCTTTTGCAGATCCAGCCCGACGAGCACACGTTCGATGTCCGACATGTTGCCGATTATGCGGCGCAAGGGCAGCGGCAATTTCTTGATCAGGGTGGGCGCAGCGATGATCTGCTCGCCCTTGGCCAGTTGGGGATTCTGGTAGAGGTCTACGACCTCCAACTCATAGTGTCCGTGCAGGTGTTCCTCGCAGATCTTTTTGATGTTGGCAATCGCCTGCGCGGATTGTGGGGTCATGCCGGTCACATAGAGTCGTAAAACATAGAGGGTTGACTGCGAATGGGCGATCGCTTGTTCAAATGCCTGAGTTGAATCGCGAACCTTCTTTCTCGGCATGATCGCCTCCTATGTTCGCGGCAGCAGATCGAGTCCGATCAGCACACGCTCAGTATTCGAAAGATCGCCAATGATCTTGCGCACCGGTACTGGTAATTTGCGTACCAGTGTCGGGATCGCCAGGATCTGGTCGCCGCGCGCCAGTTGCGGGTTTTCCAGCAGATCAATCACTTCGATCTGGTAGCGCCCTGCCAGATGTTCCTCGCAGATCTTTTTGAGGTTGATAAACGCTGTGATTGATTTGGGGGTTTGTCCCGCAACGTACAGGCGCAGCGTCCAGGCATCTGCTTCTGTCTGATCGCGCTGGGCTTTCTGCGGCGCAGATCTGGTTCGTTTGGGGTTCATGCCACGCCTCCTTTGGATTAGTACAGATTCCCGGAAGTCCATACCGGGTTTGGTCATCGTATCTGCGCGTGCGATTCGGTGGCCGGTGGCCGGGTTCCGGCGGCCGGCCACCGGAACCCGGCTACCGAATCCGCATTGACTAGATGCATCTACAACTCGGTACGAACTTTCAGAAAGCTGTACTAGTTCGATCCGGCATCCGCCTTTCGGCTCTGCGCCATCTCCTCACGCTCCTGCATCAGGAGCGATTCCCGCACCCGCTCTTGCTCAATGCTTTGCAGCAGATCGGCCTCCTGATCGGCAAAATCGGCGCGCATGGCGGCAATCTGCGCTTCCAGTTGCGCCTGCTTACGTTGCAGTTCGAGCCGCTTGCGATCCGCCTCCTGCTGGCGCATCACCTGCGAGGCTTGCTCTTGGGCCTCTTGGGCGAGGCGCGCCGAGCCCGTCAGCACGCCGCTCGGGCCAACGTAGACATCGCGCAATTCCACGCCGTGATCGGTGAGCAGGAACTCACGGATCTGATTGGAGTGCGCCATCCCGCGTGACTTTAGGACGTACAGGCCGCGATTGCGCTCGCCGCCAAGTTCGATGTCGCGCAAGAGGATCCAGGTGTCAATCAGCGACGAGATGGCAACGTCGGTTTGCTCAAGCGCACCGCCGCCCCCAGTCAAGCTGGAGAAAAAGCCGGTGATCTGCTGCATTTTCAGGAAATCCACCAGCCGCATCAACATAGCTTTGACCTCGGTCTCGTTTTCCGCCATGACGAAGCTGTTCAACGAATCCACGATCACCACCTGAGGATTGAAGACATTGATCGCTTTATGCATCATCGTCAGGTGCATCTCTAGGCCGGCAAACGCGGGGCGGGTCGCCTGAAACTGGAGCAGATTATTCTGCACCCACGGGTGCAGGTCAATGCCAATGGAGCGCATGTTGCGCATGATCTGGTTGGAAGACTCCTCAAAGGCGAAGTAGAGCACGCGCTCGCCACGACGGCAGGCGGCATCAACAAAGTGCGCGGCGAAACTGCTCTTGCCGGTACCCGCCGTGCCCGAGATGAGGATGCTACTGCCGCGATAGTAGCCCACGCCGCCCAGCATCGCATCGAGACGCGGAATGCCGCTGGAAATCCGTTCGTTTGTGGTCGTATGTTGTAAGCCCAGCGAGGTGACCGGCAGAATTGAAATGCCGCTTTCGTCAATCAGAAAGGGGTATTCATTCGTGCCGTGCATTGAGCCGCGATATTTGACAACCCGCAACCGCCGCGTTGATGCCTGTGCGGTGACGCGATGGTCAAGCACGATCACACAGTCGGAGACGTACTCTTCCAGCCCCTGGCGAGTCAGCATCTCGTCACCGTGCTCGCCGGTGATGATGGCGGTCACGCCTTTCTCTTTGAGCCAGCGGAAGAGGCGGCGCAGCTCCGCACGCAGGAGGAGCGGGTTAGAAAAGCCGGAGAAGAGTGTCTCGATGGTGTCCAGCACGACGCGCTTGGCGCGGATGGAATCGATGGCGTGCCCAAGGCGGATGAACAAGCCTTCCAGGTCGTACTCGCCGGCCTCTTCGATCTCGCTGCGTTCGATGTGCACAAAGTCCAGCACGATCTTCTTCTGCTTGGCCAGGTCGTTCAAGGCGAAGCCGAGCGAGGCGACGTTCTGGGTCAACTCTTCGACGGTCTCCTCAAAGGCCATAAAGACACCCGGCTCATTGAACTGGGTCGCGCCGCGCACCAGGAACTCCATCGCCAGCAGGGTCTTGCCACAGCCCGCGCTGCCGCAGATCAAGGTCGGCCTGCCTTTGGGCAATCCACCGCCAGTGATTTCATCGAGACCTACGATGCCGGTCGGCGACTTGGGTAGTTGCGTTCGTCGTATTGCCATGAGTCATTCTCCGTCGTGGCCCTAGCCCTGTTGCTTTTAGGTCTCCTGCCACCCGTCAGATAGTCACTATAGGACGCGGGGATTTTAAAGTATCTCGGCACCACGTCATGCTGAGCGAAGCATTCGTCCCGACCTTCGGCCAGGCCCTTCGCTTCGCTCATGGTAACAGGTTGCCCGCGATGGAATAGTTAAAAAGATCCGACTTTCTAACGGGTGATCAGCAAAGCGCATCAGGGATAATCTTACAATACATCGGGCTGAGGGAAGGTGTCAACTGGTATCGAAGACGAGGTTCAGGACTGATGCACTGTCCTGTCACGGTATCGCCGTGGGGCTAAAGCCAATACTTTTCGAATAAGGCATGGTTTCAGAGGGGCCGAGTTTACTTTACACTCTTGGCATACTTACCCCCCCT